>JBKOUI010000097.1:0-21667 GCA_046723315.1 Pseudomonadota bacterium
CGATGAGCCAGCCCGAAGCATCGCCTTGGGAGGCGACCCCCCGCTTCGATCTGTTCGCGGGGGATGAGGAAGTCTGCTATGAGGCGGAAATTGGGAGGCGCCCGGTTCTCATTGAAATATCGAAGGGATCAGAACCGGTCATGGCCGGGCTTGTCCCGGCCATCCACGGCTTTGATATTGTGAAGGCGAATCGTGGGTGTCCGCGACAAGCGGGGCATGAAACGAGAGTGGGGCCCGTAGCTCAACTGGTTAGAGCCGACGGCTCATAACCGTCTGGTTGGAGGTTCGAGCCCTCCCGGGCCCACCACCCTACGCCGATTAGGCGTAGGAGTGTCGCCCGAAGCTGCGTCAGGAGCGTACGGGGACTGGTGCCGCTGTGTGGTACGTCTACTTCTTGCAACTGGGGAATGGGGCCATCTACGCCGGGACTCTGGAGTCGTATGTGGCCGTCCCAGCTGAGAGGCAGGCGAGAGAGCTCGAGCGATATTTCAAATCTGGATCCGGCAAGGCGTTTGCAAAGAAACGTCTTTGTCCTTGAGCACCGGATCAAAACCCGTAGCCCAGCAGTGTGATCTCCGGCTGGTACCAGTCGGCAACCAGCTCGCGCGTGTCGGGTGAGTAGTAGCTGCGGTAGTCGCGCTCTGAATCCTTGTTGGGCGTGATGTTGGTGTGGGGCACCTTCACCCCGCAGCCAGCGAGGCCGGCCTTCTCGAGCGCCGCGTTGAGATCCTCCTCCAGCCGCTCGTAGTGGCCGACGAAATCGACGGCGAGCGCGCCGTCGATCGTGTATTGCGCATAGTTGGTGACGAAGGCGCGGCGGCGGTCCTGCATGAAGCGCTCGAAGCTCGGCCGCGCACGCTTCGATTTGGTCTTGTAGAGATACCAGGAGACCTGCCGGTCCCATGGATTGCGGTCGAAGACGAACTTGAAATAGCTCCGCCACACATCCTCGCCGACATAGTCGCGCACGCGCCACGCTGGCATGTGCTCGTAGAAGCCGACACTCGGATGATAGTAGCGCTCGGGCCGCATAAGCAGCTTCCGCCACAGCGGGCGCTTGGGTTTCAGTGGATGCTCGATGCGATAGTTCTGCGGCGGGCGGCCCTTGCGATCCTGCTCACTCTCCTCGCGATAGGGCGTGATCACATCGAGCGGACCACACAGCTCCGACAGCGCAGCCTCGATCGCCGTGCCCGCGGTTTTCTTCGTCTTCAAGAAGATGAACTTATGCTCGTGCGAGATGATCATGTCCGAGGCGCCGCTTCAGAACGCATAGTCGAGGAGGTCGATCTCGCGCGCGTACCAGTCGCCCACTAGCGCGCGCGTGTCTCCGTCGTAATAGTCGCGGTAAGGCGCCGAGCTCCGGCGGAACGTGGTCTTGGCGCGGGGCAGCGCCGTGTCGAGCTTGAGCCCGATCTGATCGAGCGCTTGCTTGAGGTCGTCCTCTAGAGTCTCGAAACGCCCGACGAAATCGACCGCGAGCCCTCCGTCGATCGAATAGATGTCGTAATTGTTGATGCGCGCGCGCTTATCCGAATGCATGAACTCGGCGAAAGGCGGGGGAGCATCCTTGCGGCGATAGCGGTGGTGATACCATGACACCTGCCGGTCCCACGGATTGCGATCGAAAGCGAATTTGAAATAGCTCTGCCAGGCTTTGTCGTTGCCGAGCGCCGCCTTGGCTTCCGCGGCCGGCATATGATTGTAGAAGCCGTAATCCTCCGCCGTGAATTTCAGCCAACGCCGCTTCCATAGGGGGCGCGGGCTGCCCCACCACCCATGCAGCCGCCAGTTCTGCGCGCCGCGCTTGCCAGCCCGCTGCGCCTCATCGATCTCCGTAAGCGGCGTGATGACGTCGTCAGGGCCGCAGAGCTCGCTCAAGGCGAGCTCGATGCTGGTCCCCGCCGTCTTCTTGGTCTTGAGGAAAATGAATTTATAGGTGTGGGAAACGATCATGCCCGGCCCGCCGCAAGCCACTGCAAAAGCAAATTTATTCGCCAACAAGCCGGATATTTGGATGCCCTTATCACGACAATCTCGATATAGATAATCTAGTATGTCACCTCGATGACGGGGACCTCGGCGGGGAGGGGGAATTGACCAATACCATAGCGCTTCGTTCGAACCTCTCGTTCGAGAGGCGAAGGCCGGTTCGGAACAAACGGCGCGAAGTCCGCGCCGCGGCCGCGCTCGGCGATCTCCAGCACATTTTTCTCATCGCCGGGCCTTCTGGCTCAGGCAAGAGCACCGTCATGCGCGAGTTCGTGTATGACCGGCTGCCCCGGGACATCTCAAATTACCTCCCGCCGGAGGCCAAAACCTGGCAGCGCACGAGCGGCAACGAGCTGTCGCGCCAAGGGCTTGCGCGCATCCGCGCCCGCCGCGCCCGCACGGCTGGCCTCGTGGTCCACTACGACATCATGCGGCCCTTTGCCAGGCGCTTCGAGGGCTATGCGAGCGACCCCGCCATCAAGGAGCTGACCGCTTCGGGCGCGGCTCTGACGGTGCTGACCTTGGCGCCGAACCGTGAAATTTTGCTCGAGCAATTCTTAAAACGCGCCGCCGATCGCGATTATGTCGAGTGGTGGGATAAGCGGCGCTGGACGCGCCCGCTCAAGCGCAAGATTCGCGAGACGATATATCGGATCACCGGCAAGAAGCCGAAGCTCCTGAAGGAGGAGCAGCTTTGCCTGCTCGGCCTCTATGCCTCGAAGAATGGACTGAAGCGCTGGCTTAACGAGTGGGAAAATTTTCTCGACGGCGTGCGGAGGGATCAAGAGGACGTCCATCTCGTGTTCGTCACGCCCGAGCAATCAAATCCCGGCCAAGCGCGATTCCGCCTATTGCGACGCATCTGACGGGGAGAACGGCATGACTGCGGCGGTCATTGAGGGCCTCACCTCTTATCCCGAGCGACGGCGGCGGCGGTCGCTCGGGAGCCGGGTGAGAAAGGTGTTGCGCGGTCTGCGCTGGCGCTTCGCGCTGGGACTAATCGAAGCTGCGTTCCGCGTGGCGAAGGCGGGGGGACGGACTTATCAGCCAGTCGAGATCGGCGGAAAGCGGTTCGCCAATGTTAGGGACACCAACGAGCGCTGGCAGGCAGTCGCCGAAGTGCTGCGGAGCTATGATGTGAGGAACGTGCTCGACATTGGCTGCGCCGAAGGATGGTTCGTCCGTCGCGCTGCCGCCGATCTCAACCTGTTTGCCATCGGCATCGAGGCAACCGACGTCGGCATTGTCGGCGAGCTGGCGCGGCTGCACGATCGCGTGCCGCGCGCGGCAGTGGCGAGAGCCTTCGTGACACCGGAGGCAATCCGCGGTCTGCCGCAATTCGACGCGGTGCTCTGCCTGTCGGTGCTGCATCACGTGATCCGCGGCTTCGGCCTTGGCGTGGCGGAGCGATTCCTCCAAGTGCTCGCCTCGCGCGTGAACAAGGTGCTGGTGTTCGAGATCGGAACGGCCGGCGAGAGCTCATGGACGGAGTTCCTGCCTGAGCAGAGCCAAGGACAAGAAGCCTTCGTGCGGCAGCTGCTCGAACGCGCCGGGCTTCGCAATGTACGCGCGATCGCCGAGAGCGCGGCCTATCACCGCCAAGTGCAGCGCCTGCTGTTCGTGGCCGAGCCGGTCGAGGCCGCGAGCCAAGAGACCTTCAAAAAGCTTGACGTGGCTTAGGGCCTAGATCTTCTGCTGCGCGAGCGAGATGGCGAGATCCTCGAGGATCGCGCCGAAATGAATCTCCGGAATTTGCAGCGCTATGGCGATATCTTTCAGCTTCTTGCGCTCCTCTCCGGCAATGCGGCCATCGGCAAGTAGCACGAGGTACGCCGAGCGGATAATCTCCTCCTTGGTTTCCCGCCGCATGCTGCCTGAGATGGCAGCGAGCTCGGCGAGGATATCTCGCTTGGTGGCGTAGACCGCGGCTGCGCTGGCGACGCCGCTCACATCGACCGCGCGCCCGGTTCGCTCCTCGTAGACTTTCTGGATCAGCCCGACCTCGCGTGCGTCGAGCCTGCCGTCGGCCGCTGCCACGGCGACCATCGCCCTGAGGATCCAATCTGCCTCGGTCGGTTGCTCTACCATCGGGGCTGCTCCTCACTGCCTTCTGCCGCCGCCAATTGTGCGGACACGAGGCCGGTTTGCCAAGCGGCCTAAGAAACGAGCCTTTGAAGCTTGCCGCAACTGTGCGCTATGACGCGGGCTCCGCTCCTTGTTTCCGCACAACAGCATGACGCTAGCGAAGTGACCCCGCTGAGAATCATTTTCCTCGCCGATACGCGGCCCGGGCATTACCACCTCGCCCAAGGGGTAATTGCGGCGATCGCGCGGCTTCGTCCGGTCGAGGTTACCCGCATCGAAGTCAAGCGCAAGTGGATCGTGCCGACACGCTGGTTGCGCGCGCGCATCAATGCCAAGACCTTCTTTCCCCCCCGCATGCTGCGCATGTCCTACCGCATCGACGCTTACGCGTTGCCCAAGGCCGACCTCGTCGTCTCGGCCGGCGGCGAGACACTGATGCCGAACATCTGCGTGAACCGCTTCCTCGGTATCCCCAGCATCTATTGCGGATCGCTGTTGCGCGGCCTCGGGCCAGAGAATTTCAGCCTGATCATCTCCTCCTATGAGAGGAACGCCACGAGTCCGCAGCACATGGTGGCGCTGAAGCCCTCATCGCTCGATCCCGATGCGCTTGGGCGGCCGGCCGCAGTTCCCCGCTATGGTCCCGATCTCCACCCGCGTGTCGCAGGACTGCTCATCGGCGGCAACGCCGGCCCGTTCCGCTACCGGACTGAGGAATGGGATCGCCTTCTCGACTTCGCTGCCGAGATCTCACGCGCGTGGGGCACCAAGTGGCTCGCGTCCACCTCGCGGCGGACGCCCGCCTCGGTGACCGACAAGATCGCTGCGCTCGCCAAAGACGAGACTGTGATTGCCCGCTTCATCGATTACCGCACGGCGGGTCCCGGCACACTTCCCGAAATCTTTGGCAAGGCCGACGTGATCGTTTGTACCGAGGATTCAAGCACAATGATCTCGGAGGCCGTCTCGGCGCGATTGCCGGTAGTCGGGGTGGCGCCCGCCGCTCATCGCTTTACCGACGAGGAACAGGACTATCGCAATTTCATGATTGCCAATGGTTGGTGCCGCGTGCTCCCGATAGCCGAGCTCACGCCCGATGCCTTTGCAAGCGCGCTCACAGAGATCGTACCTTTGCGCGACAACCCACTCGACGCGCTTGCCGGCAGATTGAAGGTGCGCCTTCCCGAGCTGTTCCCGGAATCGAGCTAGCCGCTTCCGGCTATTGCGCAGAAGGTTTGCCGCTTTCCAGAGACTGCGCCGTCTGCAAGTGTTTTTGCAGCGTTGGCAAGGTGTCTTTGGCGAAGCTCGCCACGTCGTCGGTGCCCTCGGCCTGCGCCTGGAATTCGGCGATGTCCTTCTTGTGATCCGCGACCATGTGCTTGGCGAATTCCTTGTCGAACGCCGCGCCGTTCAGCTTCGACATCCGGTCATACTCTTTCTTCGCCTCGGGCTTTGGCGCGGTTGGCGGGGTCACGCCCTGTGTTTGGGCGAGCGACATCGCCTTCTCATTGGCGGCCGAATGATCCTGGACCAGCATCTGTCCGAACGACCGGACACCGTCGCTGCCTCCATTCTTTTGGGCGAGTTGGCCCATCGAAATCTCGGCGAGGTTTCCTTGAATGGCGTCACTGAGGAAGGCCTGGTTTGGCTTTGCGGATGCCGCTGCGACCGATCCGAGTAGGACCAGCCCGGCTCCCACGGCGACAAGTGACTTGGTGATCATGTCAGAACTCCATGTTGTGGATAGGACCGCCTGTTGGCGTCTCCTGCGACAAACTCTGGGCTGGAACGACCGTTCCGATTGGGCGATTTGACGCTGGATTATGGCCTGCAGGGCCGTTAGACAGGGCGCCTTCCAGCAAATTTGCGAGTGCGGACTTCTATGGCCACCCCTCAATACGTCTATGTCATGAACAAGCTGTCGAAGACCTATCCCGGCGGAAAGCAGGTCTTGAAGGAGGTGACGCTCGCCTTCCTGCCCGGCGCCAAGATCGGCGTGGTGGGCGTGAACGGCGCGGGCAAATCGACGCTGCTCAGAATCATGGCCGGGGAGGAGAGGGAGTTTCTCGGAGAAGCTTGGGCGGCCGACGGTGTGTCAGTAGGCTATTTGCCGCAAGAGCTACATCTCGATGAGACGAAAGACGTGACCGGCAATGTCATGGAAGGCGTCGCTGAGAAGAAGGCCAAGCTCGACCGCTACAACGAGCTTGCCATGAACTACTCCGACGAGACCGCCGACGAGATGGCGAAACTCCAGGACGAGATCGATGCCCAAGGCCTGTGGGACCTCGACGCCCAGGTCGAGCAGGCCATGGATGCTCTGCGTTGTCCGCCAGGGGATGCTGACGTGAAGACGCTTTCCGGCGGTGAGCGGCGGCGCGTCGCACTCTGCCGGCTGTTGCTGTCGAAGCCCGATATCTTGCTGCTGGACGAGCCGACCAACCATCTCGACGCTGAGAGCGTCGCTTGGCTCGAGCATCATCTACGCGATTATGCCGGCACCGTGATCATGGTGACGCACGACAGGTACTTCCTCGACAACATCACCGAGTGGACGCTCGAGCTCGATCGAGGGCAGGGCATTCCCTACAAGGGCAGCTACTCCTCATGGCTCGAGCAGAAGGCGAAGCGGCTCGAAGTCGAGGGCAAGCAAGACGAGGCGCGCGAGCGAACTCTGACGCGCGAGCTTGACTGGATCAGGGCTAGCCCCAAGGCACGTCAGGCGAAATCGAAAGCGCGCATCCGCGCCTATGAGGAGCTTCTGGCGGAGGCCGGGAAGGATCGGACAGGGAAGGCGCAGATCACCATTCCACCAGGACCCCGTCTCGGCGACGTGGTCATCGATGCCGAGAACCTCGAGAAAGGCTTCGGCGAGACGCTCCTGATCGACGATCTCTCCTTCAAGCTGCCACCCGGGGGGATCGTCGGTGTGATCGGACCTAACGGCGCCGGCAAGACCACGCTGTTTCGCATGATCGTCGGTCAGGACAGGCCAGACGACGGATCGATCCGCGTTGGCGACACGGTGAAGCTCGGCTATGTCGATCAGTCGCGCGACGCGCTGGACGGCAAGAAGACCGTGTTCGAGGAGATCTCTGGCGGAAACGATGTGATCAAGCTCGGCAACCGCGAAGTTCCGTCACGCGCCTATGTCGGCTGGTTCAATTTCAAGGGTCCAGACCAGCAGAAGAAGGTCGGCCAGCTCTCGGGCGGCGAGCGCAACCGCGTGCATCTCGCCAAGATGCTGAAGTCGGGAGCGAATCTCATCCTGCTCGACGAGCCGACAAACGATCTCGACGTCGAGACGCTATCCTCACTCGAAGCCGCTCTTGAGGACTTCCCGGGCTGTGCGGTGATCATCAGCCACGACCGCTTCTTCCTCGACCGCATTGCCACTCACATCCTGTCCTTCGAGGGCGACAGCCACGTCGAATGGTTCGAGGGCAATTTCGCCGATTACGAGGAGGACAAGAAGCGAAGGCTCGGCGAGGACTCAGTCCTGCCCAAGCGCATCAAATACAAGAAATTCGCGCGGGCCTAGAGCTTAAGACTCGCTGCTTTGAGCGCGTCGTAGTAATCGCGCGCATAGCCGGCGACAAGCTTAGCCTTGTCTCCCGGATTGATAATTGCGCGCGCTCTGACCCAATCGGAGCGCTTATCCGTGAAATAATCCGCGAACGATTTGCCTGTGAACACGCCATTTTCCATCCCGTGGAACATGATCTCGGCTGCAAGCCCAGGATCGAGCACCCGGTCCGCGGCCTTATCGCTGCTTGTGAGGTCGGTACGGAATCTTCTCTGCATCTTGGCGTAGTTGTTGCGCCCCGGTGAGCTGCACGTAACCGCGCCCGTGAAACCTCGCCCCGTCGCCCGGATTGATGTTGCCGAGCTCGCGCGCCTTGGCGGGGGCGGCGCCCGCCGATATCGTACATTTTGAAGAAGTAGCGCTTGCCGCCTCGCTCATGCACGGGCTGCATCCTCGCGCCCGTCTCGTGATGCGTGGTTGCGAGCGCGTAAGCGAGCCAGCGTAGATCCTTGCCGGCGTGGGCCGTCTCCCAGGCGTCCAGGATGGCGTTCAGGCCGTCCACCTGTCTCTGGGTCAGGCGGCCCTTGAACGGCTTTTGTCTTACCGCGTCAAAGAAGACATCACGGTCGATCACGGGAACCTCGTCGGCATTGAATCATAGGATCAGTGTAGGCCACCCTTGCGTACCGGGGATTGAACGTATAAACATATCTTTATGTCAGATAGCGACCGGACAATCACTTCCACCCAAGGCCTGTCGCGTGGGCAAAGCCTGGCGGCGTTGCGTGCAGCGGGGGAGGCCACGCGTTTGCGCATCCTCGCCCTGCTTGCGAATGGCGAGCTGAACGTCAAGGACCTGACCCAAATCCTCGGGCAAAGCCAACCGCGTATCAGCAGGCATTTGAAGCTGATGGCCGAAGCCGGGCTCATCAGGCGTTTCCGCGAGGGGTCGTGGGTGTTCTTCCGCCTTGGCGACAGCGGCGCCGAAACCGCGCTCGCGCGCGCCATCGTGGCAAGTCTCGATCATACCGACCTCACGCTGGCTCGTGACCGTGCCCGTGCAGCAGCCGTACAGAAAGCGCGCGCCGAAGCTGCGCAGGCTTATTTCAAAGCCCACGCCGGCGAGTGGGACAAGATCCGCACGCTTCATGTTGCCGAAAGCCAAGTCGAGGAGGCCATGGACGAAGCGCTCGGGAAGGGACCATTCGATCTTCTGGTCGATCTTGGTACCGGAACCGGTCGCATCCTCGAGCTGTTCGGGGCCCGCGCCTCACGCGCGCTCGGGTTCGATCTCAACCATGCCATGCTTGCCTATGCACGCATGAAGCTCGAACGGGCGGGGCTTTACCACGCCCAAGTCCGGCACGGTGACCTCTACAATGTGCCGTTGGCGGATGGCGCTGCCGACGCCGTCGTGCTGCATCAGGTCCTACATTTCCTCGACGATCCTTCGGCAGCGATCGCCGAAGCCGCGCGGTTACTCAAGCCAGGCGGCAAATTGCTCGTGGTGGATTTCGCCCCGCACGAGCTTGAGTTCTTGCGCGAGCAATCGGCTCACAGGCGGCTCGGCTTTGCCCGCGACCAGCTCGGCCGCTTGCTCGAAGGCGCCGGGCTGAAGCTCGAGCGCTTCAGCGAGCTGAGTCCTGAGCCTGCCCAAGGCAAGCTCACCGTCTCACTCTGGCTTGGTCTGAAGCCTGTTACCGCAAAGAAGAAGCGGATCGGTCCTAAAGTGGAGATCGCTGCGTGATGCTCGCATCCACCGAACATAAGAGCCGGTTTCTCGGCCGAGGCGCGATCGACGTCTCGTTCGAATTTTTCCCGCCGAAGACTGCGGCTATGGAAGAAACGTTGTGGCGCTCGATCCGCCGGCTCGAGCCGCTCCGTCCAAACTATGTCTCGGTCACCTATGGCGCGGGAGGTTCCACGCGCGAGCGCACCCACGCGACGGTCGCGCGGATGTTGCGCGAGACCACGTTGAAGCCTGCGGCACATCTCACTTGTGTTGCGGCAACCAAGTCCGAGCTCGATGAAGTCATCCGCGACTATTGGGATTTGGGCGTGCGCCACATCGTATCACTGCGCGGCGATCCGCCCGGCGGCATTGGCGATCGCTACCAGCCGACGCCCGGCGGTTACATCAACGCTGCCGATCTCACCGCCGGCATCAAGAAGATCGCGCCGTTCGAAATCTCGGTAGCCTGCTACCCGGAGAAACATCCCGAGTCGCCGAGCATCGACGCCGACATCGACATGCTGAAGGCGAAGATCGATGCCGGCGCCAGCACCGCCATCACCCAGTTCTTCTTCGACAACGACGTCTATTTTCGCTTTCTCGACCGCGTACAGGCGCGGGGGATCACCGTTCCCATCGTGCCGGGACTCATTCCCATTCATAATTTCAAGCAGGTAGCCGGTTTTGCCGCGAAATCGGGTGCGAGCGTCCCCGACTGGATCGGGCACAGATTTGAAGGCCTGGATGAGGATCAGGAGACACGCTACTTGGTCGCTGCCGCGGTGGCGGCCGAGCAAGTGCTGGGACTGGTCGACCAGGGCATTACCGAGTTTCATTTTTACACGCTGAACCGGGCCGACCTGGTCTATGCCATCTGCCATCTGTTGGGCCTGCGCCCGGCCAAGGCCTTCACTGAAGTAAAGGCAGCGTCATGACTAGAGCGGAGAGTATCACGGCGCTGAAGCGCGAGGCCAAGGAGCGCATCCTTATCCTCGATGGTGCCATGGGCACCATGATCCAGCGCTACAAGCTGGACGAGGCTGGCTATCGCGGCGAACGCTTCAAAGACTTCGCGCGCGACCTCAAAGGCAACAACGATCTCCTCGTGCTCAGCCAGCCCAAGATCATCAGCGAGATTCATAACGCTTATCTCGAAGCCGGCGCCGACATCATCGAGACCAACACCTTCAACGCCCAAGCGATCTCGCAGTCTGACTACGGGCTAGCCGACATTGCTTATGAGATGAATGTTGCTGCGGCGAAGCTCGCCCGTGAGGCGGCAGACGCCTGGACCAAGAAGACGCCTGACAAACCGCGCTTCGTCGCCGGCGCCATTGGCCCCACCAACCGCACCGCCTCGATCTCCCCCGACGTGAATAATCCTGGCTTCAGGAATGTGAGCTTCGATGCCCTCGTCGACGCTTATGCCACCCAGGCGCGCGGTTTGATCGAGGGCGGCGTCGATACGATCCTGATCGAGACGGTGTTCGACACGCTGAATGCCAAAGCTGCCGGGTTCGCCGTCGAGCAAGTATTCGACGAGCTCAGTGTCGAGTTGCCGATCATGGTGTCCGGCACGATCACCGACTTGTCGGGTCGCAACCTTTCTGGCCAGACGCCCGAGGCCTTCTGGTACTCGATGCAGCACCTGAAGCCGTTTTCCTTCGGACTCAACTGCGCCTTTGGCGCGGAACAGCTCAGGCCTTCGGTCGATGAGATCGCGCACGTCGCCGATACATTGGTCAGCGTCTATCCCAATGCCGGCCTTCCCAATGAAATGGGCGCGTATGACGAAAGCCCTGAACACATGTCCGGCTTGTTGGAGGAGTGGGCCAAAGACGGGTTGATCAATATCGTCGGCGGTTGCTGCGGCACGACGCCCGACCACATCCGCGCGATCGCCGCCGCCGTCTCCCAATACAAGCCGCGCCGGGTGCCGCAACTTGCGCACAAGATGCGCCTTTCGGGCCTCGAGCCCTTTGTCCACGGGTAGGCCCACCTCGGAATGACAAACGGCGCGCAGAATTTCGTCATGGTTGGCGAGCGGACCAACGTCACCGGCTCCGCGCGCTTCCGCAAGCTGATCGAGGCGAACGACTACGCCGTCGCGCTCGAAGTCGCGCGCCAGCAGGTCGAGAACGGCGCCAACATGCTCGACGTCAATATGGATGAGGGCATGCTCGACTCAGAGAAGGCCATGACCACCTTTCTCAATCTGCTGGCGGCAGAGCCCGACATCTCGCGCGTGCCGATCATGATCGATTCGTCGAAATGGTCGGTCATCGAAGCGGGCTTGAAATGCGTGCAAGGCAAGTCGGTCGTGAACTCGATCAGTCTGAAGGAAGGCGAGGCGCCGTTCCTCGATCACGCCCGCAAAGTGCGCCGTTACGGCGCCGCGGTCGTGGTAATGGCCTTCGACGAGAAGGGCCAGGCCGAAACGGCCGAACGCAAATTCGCTATCTGCCGGCGCGCGTACAAGCTGCTCACCGAAAAGGTCGGCTTCCCGCCAGAGGACATCATCTTCGATCCCAACATCTTCGCGGTCGCCACCGGCATCGAGGAGCATAACGACTACGCCAGCGCCTATATCGAGGCGACCCGCCGCATCAAGTCCGACCTGCCTTACGTGCATATCTCCGGCGGCGTGTCGAACCTCTCCTTCGCCTTCCGCGGCAACGAGCGCGTGCGCGAGGCGATGCATTCAGTGTTCCTCTATCACGCGATCCAGGCTGGCATGGATATGGGCATCGTCAATGCCGGCCAGCTCGCACTTTACGACGACATCGATCCAGAGCTCCGCGAGCTGGTCGAGGACGTGATCTTGAATCGCAGGTCGGACGCCACTGATCGCCTGCTCGAAGCAGCCGAGCGCTTCAGGGGCGAGGGGGCGCAAAAGAAAGAAGTCGATCTTTCCTGGCGCGAAAAACCCGTCGAGGAGCGGCTGGTGCACGCGCTTGTGCACGGCATCGGCAATTACATCGAGCAAGACACAGAGGAGGCGCGGGCCAAGGCCGAGCGTCCACTCCACGTGATTGAAGGCCCGCTGATGGCCGGCATGAACGTAGTCGGAGACCTGTTCGGCTCAGGCAAGATGTTCCTACCGCAAGTGGTGAAGTCGGCGCGAGTAATGAAGCAGGCGGTCGCCTATCTCATGCCCTTCATGGTGCGGGAGAAGAAGGACCTCGGTCTCGCCGATCAGCCTTCGGCCGGCAAGATCCTGCTCGCCACCGTCAAGGGCGATGTGCACGACATTGGCAAGAACATCGTGGGCGTCGTGCTTCAGTGTAACAATTACGAGGTCATCGATCTTGGCGTGATGGTGCCGGCGCAGAAGATCCTCGACACCGCGCGCGAGCGGAAGGTGGACATCATCGGCCTATCAGGCCTCATCACGCCATCGCTCGACGAGATGTGCCATGTCGCAGCCGAGATGGAGCGCGAGGGTTTCGACCTGCCGCTTCTGATCGGCGGCGCAACCACGAGCCGGGTGCACACCGCCGTCAAGATCAGCCCGAACTACCATAAGAGCCAGGCGATCTACGTCACCGACGCGAGTCGCGCGGTCGGCGTGGTGTCCAGCCTGATGTCCTCCGAGGAGCGGCCAAAGGCGATCGCCAAGGTACGCGAGGAATATCGCAACATGGCCGACTCCTATGCGCGCGGACAGGCGGAGAAAGCCCGCACCTCGATTGCCGATGCGCGCGCAAACCGTCTTAAGCTCGATTGGACAGGCTACACGCCGCCTGAGCCGACATTCCTCGGCACGCGTGCATTCAAGGCCTACGATCTTGCTGAGCTAGCGCGCTATATCGACTGGACGCCGTTCTTCCACGCCTGGGAACTTAAGGGCACATTCCCCCGCATCCTCGAGGACGACAAATACGGCGAGGCCGCCCGCGGCCTTTATGAGGATGCGCAAGCCATGCTGAAGCAGCTCATCGAGGAAAAGTGGCTCACCGCAAACGGCGTGGTCGGCTTCTGGCCTGCTAACAGCGTCGGCGACGATATCGAGCTCTATACCGACGAGACGCGCAGCAAGCGCCTCGCCGTGCTCCATACGCTGCGCCAGCAGATGGCGCGAGACGCGGACCGACCCAACCTCGCTCTCGCCGATTTCGTCGCACCAAAGGATTCGGGCATTCCCGACTATATCGGCGGCTTTACCGTAACCGCGGGTGTCGGCGAGGAGGACGTGGCGCGCAGGTTCGAGCGCGCTAATGACGATTATTCCAAGATCCTGATCAAGGCTTTGGCCGACCGGCTCGCCGAGGCCTTCGCCGAGGCTTTGCACGAGAAGGTGCGGCGTGAGCTGTGGGCCTATGCCCCGGACGAGAAGCTCTCAAATGAGCAACTGATCGCCGAAGATTATGCCGGCATCCGGCCAGCCCCGGGCTATCCCGCCCAGCCTGATCACACCGAGAAAGGCACTCTGTTCAAGGTGCTCGATGCCGAGAAGACCGCTGGCGTGAAGCTTACCGAAAGCTACGCCATGTGGCCGGCTGCCGCCGTTTCGGGACTCTATTTCTCGCATCCCGAAAGCCGCTATTTCGGCGTAGGCAAGATCGGGCGCGATCAGGTCGCGGACTATGCCGGCCGCAAGGGTTGGAAGATCGAAGAGGCAGAGCGCTGGCTTGGTCCAATTCTCAATTACGATCCCAAGCTGATGGCCGACGCCGCCGAATAGGCGCCACAAATGCGCGGGAGGCGTCCCCCAGTGATCCGGAGGACGCCTCGACCGAGAAACTCGAATGTTCGAAAAAGGCGGCTGAGCCCTAGATCATCCCCAGAAGAATGGCGGCGAGAAAGCCGAATGACACGATCGCCATGACGGCGGTCACAGAGGCTGTGAATTCCATCGGAAGCTCCTTCCGGATCGGAGGCACCCCATACTCTCGGTACGGAATCCCTCCCATATCACCGAGACTGTTCCCCTTTTGCACTGCACAAACTCTCTCAAGTGCAATGCGAGCTAGATAACGCCGCCGCATAGTTCCGGTTCGCCGCTCCGATCGGGATTTTTTCCGGGGCCGCAAAACAGTTTCAAACGGTGAAGACGGAGATGGTAAAAGCCACGAGCCGGCGCGTCGGGCTCACAGTTTGGCCCCCGGGGCAACACAATCCGGGCGCTGTTGTGGGCTAGGCCCGGCGCCGAAGCACGAGACGCGGGCGGGGGGTCCGCTGAAAGATTCGCTGCCTTCTAGAGGGAACTCAAGGATGAGGACCATCAGCATTTTGAGCCTTGGGGCACTCGGCGCGCTGTTCGCCCTCCCGGCGGAGGCGCTCACTATTTCCAATATGGATGCCGACTCCCACACCATCACCGTGACCGTGAACGGCGGCAGCAAGGAGCTCACCGTCGAGCCGCAAGCCCAAGTCGATGCCCCATGCGACAAAGGCTGCACCATAAGCCTCGATAGTGGCGAGCAATACGAGATGAAGGGGGGCGAGTCCGCCTCGATCGAAGACGGCACGCTATTCGTCGATTCAGCGCCGGACGAAGAGGGAGACGACAGCACTGAGGCTGGAGCTGGCGACAAAGCTCAAGGCGCAAGCTCGAAGGCGCAATAGCCCCACAGACTCACCCTCGATCATCACACGCTGCCAAGCAGAAACTTGCACAGCAAGATCTCGTCATAACCATCGGCGACAAGGCCGGCGAAGGTTGCGGCTTGCTCGAAACCGTGTCGCTCATAAAACCGCAATGCACGCGTATTGAACGATGAGGCGCACACCCAGAGATTGCGTGCCCCATGTTGCAGCGCCTGGCGCTCGAACCAGACGAGAATGGCAGAACCGATGCCTTGGCCCTGGACGCTCGGCACCAGCGCAAGCAATTCGAGATAAGGTCCTTTAAGCCAAGGCGTGCGCACCGACACCGCGCCCACCTGCGCGTCTTCCACCTCGACCGCATAGCGCGAAACTCCGCTGTCGGCTGAGGCGAGAAATCGCGCCATCGCATCGGCAGGGTAACTCATCACCGACCAGGGCGGCATGGTCACGATCGCGGCTGCAAGTCGCTCAGAGCAACTTGGATCGAGCGCTACAAGGCGCGCGCGGCCAAGCTCAATAGGGTGGTCGAAAATTGAGAGGGCATCGGGAACGCCGTCGCGTTTTGCAGCGTGAGCGACGCGCGTATTGTCGCCGGGCCTGTTCAAGTAGCAGCTCGCCGTAATCACGGGCTTTCCCGCCTTGAGCAGCTCGCTCACCGTCACGAAGCTATACCCTTCTTCTTTGAGCTTGGGGATGGCAAGCGCGAGTGCGTCGGCGGTGTGCCAGCCGCGGCCGTTGGCATGGGCGACAATGATGGCCCCGGGATGGACCTTCGAGAGAATCGTGTCGGCGATGGTCCTTGCCGAGCGATACGGATCGGGATCGCCGGTGATCAGGTCCCACTGGATGGCGAGCAGTCCCGCATCGGCGGCCGTGGCGAGCGACTTCGCATTGCAGCGGCCATAAGGGAAGCGCATCAGACTCATGCGCTCGAGAATGGGACTTTGCGGAAGCGTAGTCGCAGCACACTGCTTGGTGAGTAGGCTCTTCCGGGTCTCGGCGTAGGCCGCCTCGGTCAAGCGGATCTCGTCCTGGAGGGTTTGGTCGCTCACATGCGAGAGGTCGAGATGGCGCAATCCATGGCTGCCGATCTCGAAATTGGGGTCAGCGATTAACTGCTCGGCGCGCTCTTTGTGCGTTTCCATCCATTTGCCGCCGGCGAAGAAAGTGGCCTTCACGCCTTGAGCGCGAAGAAGGTCAACGATGCGGCCGTCATAGCCAGCGACGTCGCTGTCGGTCTCGCATAGGTCGAAGGTTAGCGCGACGAGCTTCTCCCCGGGCGGCAGTTCGACGCCCTGATCGAGCCGCGCAGCTCTGGCGGTACGGGTGCGACTGCCGGAAGCGGCACCTGCTTCAGTGCTGGAAGGTCAAGGTGGAAGGGAGGCCTGCTCGACTTCAGCTCCTGCTCGGTGCTGGCTAAAGCATTCGGCGTCCAGCATTGGTTGAGAAGGCTCCGATCCTCGGCGGAAGCTCCATTCGACCAGCACGCGACAAGCGTAAGGGCCGCAATCACAACTGCATGGCGCATCTCTTAGAGGTTTCCTCGCCTCTTGCCCTCGCCCTTAGAAGCCCGCTTCGTCCATTGAACGTCAACGGCTCAAAGGTCGCGGTTGAAAAGCGGAGGGTTTCGGTGGGCTTCCAGGCGCAAAGCAAAAATTTCTACGCTAAGGGGGATTCCGAACCGGCGCTTTGCGCGTTTTGAGTTCGACCGTCTCGGTCGAACCCGGAAGGAGGAAGCCCATGCGGAAAATATCACTTGCTGTGGCAATCTTTGCCCTCGCAGCAACTTGCCCTGCCTATGCCGCGGATCTCTGCACCGACGCGCACATGAAGCAGATGGACAAGATGATCGCCGAGATGACTGATGCGACGAAGCAGAAGGAAGCGACGGCGGCTCTTGATCAATCCAAGGCAGCCATGCAGAAGGGCGACAATGCAGGTTGCATGAAGCACATGGCCGATGCCCACAAGGCTATGGGCATGTGAGCCGGCGGCTTACTTGGTGAGCGAGGTAGGCGCGGCCTGCGAGACCATGGGACAGTCGAGGGTTTTCTCGAGCGCCTCGACGAGTTCTTCTTCGCTATTGGTCTTGATGTAGAGGCCGTGGTTCTCGTTGGCGAGACACATCAGGTCCATGACGCTGTTCTCGCCGGTCCATGAGAAGCTGTCGTAGCGGAAGCCGATAACGTGAACGGTAAGCTGCTGAGCCGTCATCTGGAGCTGCTTGGCGAGGGTGCAGGGTGAGCGTCCGCAGGTCTCCTCGCCGTCGGTCACGACCACGACGACGCCCGGCTTCTTCTTGAAGTCGAGCACTTGTGCCGCTTGCTCGACGGCTTGGGTGAGCGGCGTCTTGCCGGCCGGCACCAGCGCGTTCACCGTGCTCATGATGGCTTGGGCGGCATCGGGGGTTGGTGGAAACTCTACCTTGACGTTGCATTGGTTGTAGGGACCAGGTCCGTAGGTGACGAGGCCGACCCGACGGAACCTGGTGACGCTCGGCAGGACCTGAGCAAGTGCCGCGCGCACCTCATCGATGCGGGCTTGGGAGTTGGGGATGCCGAGCGTCTGGTTGCCCGACATCGACCCCGAGGCATCGAACACGATCATGGCGTCTTCGGTGCAGGGCGATGGCTTCTTCGTCTCTTCGCTATTGCTAACGCTGCTGCCAACCATCAGCGTGACTAAGCCAATGATTAACAACAAAAAAATCCGATGGATGGCATAATGATTGCAGACACGCTCAAAGGCCATTGCTCAAATCTCCCAATCAGCGCGGCGAATTTACCGCAGGAATATGCCGCGCAGATAGCTTTCGTGTCGCAGGCGAGAAGCTTTTTGGGAGAAGTTTTACAGTCCTAGCCTTTGCCCTTGGTGCGTGTGTTATGCGGGGCTGCATGCCGCTCGAGGAACTCGACAATCGGGGTTGCCACGTCGATGCCGGTCGCCTTCTCGAGGCCTTCGATGCCAGGGGATGAATTGACCTCGAGCACGAGCGGCCCGTGTTTGGACCGCAGCATATCGACGCCGCACACATTGAGACCAAGCGTGCGGGCCGCTCTTACCGCCGCGCTTCGCTCTTGCGGGGTGATCCGCACCTTCTCGCCGGAGCCGCCGCGGTGCAGGTTTGAGCGGAACTCGCCAGGCGGTCCTTGCCGCTTCATGGAGGCTACCACGCGGTCGCCGATCACGAGCACGCGGATGTCAGTCGAGTCGGCCTCCTCGATGAATTGCTGCACCAGGATGTTGACGTTCACGCCCTGAAACGCCTCGATGACCGACTTCGCTGACTTCACCGTTTCGCCAAGCACCACGCCGATGCCTTGCGTCCCTTCGAGCAGCTTGATCACCACCGGCGGGCCACCGACAAGGTCGATGATGTCCTCGGCCTGGCGCGGATCGTGGGTGAAAGCCGTGACGGGAAGGCCGATGCCGCGCCGGGCGAGCAGCTGAAGGCAGCGCAGCTTGTCGCGCGAGCGGCCAATAGCCACCGACTCGTTCAAGGGATAAACCCCCATCACCTCGAATTGCCGGAGTACGGCAAGACCGTAGAACGTCACCGATGCGCCGATGCGCGGAATCACCACGTCGAAATTGTCGAGTGCCCGCTTGCGGTAATAGAGAGCAGGCTTGCGAGAGGCGATGTTGATCGACACGCGCAGCGTATTGATGATTTCGATGTCGTGCCCGCGGGCGCGCGCCGCCTCGCAAATGCGGCGGTGGCTGTAGAGGTGCGGGTTGCGGGCGAGCAACGCGATCTTCATGAGATGTCTGAGGCTCTATTTGTTAGCGCAGCAATTTGCTGGGCTTGAGGGGAAGAATGCGCCGGCGCCGCCTCGGCGGGCGTGCGCCGAGGAGATAGGAGCGGCCAGGCTCGATCAGGGCGCGGCTCTGGAGTGCGGTGCGTCCGAGCAGCATGCGGAAGCCCATCTGGTCGCGATTGGCAAGTGCAAGCTCGATCGGCCAGGACTGCTCGCCGAGTTTGAGCAGCGTCTTGATGATGTAGCGTCGCTCCACGCCCCCGCCCGAATTCCGCACCGTGCGCTCGTCGATGGCGCGAGCCTCGCATGCGACTTTTGCTGCCTCGCTTCGCTGGAGCGGGTGGAGCTCGAAGCGAAGCCACAAGATGCCGCCGCGGCGGAACGGCTCGATGCGATAGGCGTGGAGTGCGCTCGTGCGGGCGCCGGTGTCGATTTTGGCCTTGATAGCGTCGACGCGAAGGTCGGGAAGGCTCACCCATTCGCGCCAGCCGATTTTGAGCGGCTCTTTCGAGATGAGGCGGGCTTCCATGTGGGGCGGCGGACGAAAGCGAAAAGATGTTTGTAAGCTCATGTAGCATAGCGCCAAACGCTTGGCTCAGCTTCTGTAGCTGACCGGCCTCAACTATAGTGAAGAGGCAGGCTCTGGCGGGGATGGAAGGCCATGGGCAAGAACCAGCACGTGGTCAGTCTCGGCGATCGATGGGCGGTGAAGGAGGAGGGGGCGGCTGAGCCTTACGCCGTGTTCAAGACCCAGAGCGAAGCCTGGGAAAAAGCGAAGTCGATTGCCCGAAAAGAGCGCGCGGAGGCATTGCTCCATCGCCGTGACGGGCAGATCCGCGAGCGCAACACCTACGGCCACGACCCGACCCGCCATAAAAGCTGAAGCTCACGGGCTAAAGATCAGCGCCACATAGACGATGAACAAGAGGATGTGCACCGTGCCCTGCAGCACGTTTGTGCGCACGCCGCCGAAGGTGAGTCCGCTGACGAAGAGGGTCAGGATGAGGAGAACGGTCTGCACTTCATCGAGCCCGAGATGCACCTCGAATCCGGTGATGAGGCCGATGATCAGGACGGCCGGGATGGTGAGCCCGATCGTGGCAAGCGCAGAGCCGAGACAGACATTCACCGCCCGCTGCAAATGGTTGACCAAAGCTGCATGGAATGCAGTCAGTCCCTACGGGGAAAGCACGAGGATCGCGATCATGACGCCGCCTAGCGGCACCGGCATACCGAGATCCTCGATGCCGAAATCAACGATGATGGCGAGAAATTCCGAGAGGAGAACGATCGGAAGCAGCGTCAGCAAAAGCATCGCGACATGGAAGGAAAGCGACCCGTTATCATTTCCGCCATGCACCATGTCTCCATCCCGGCGCTGCGCATGCGAGGGCTCAGCAAAGAATGCCCTGTGCCGTAGGGTTTGGATGATAACGAACACGATATAGAAAAGCACAGTGATGGAGGCGAACAGCAGCGCCTTCATCGGCGCCTGGCTCGGGTCTGGCTCGGTCTTGGTGTAGTTCGGGATGATCAAGGCGAAGACCGCAAGCGACGCGATCACCACGAGGAAAGCGCGCGCGCCGGCGAGATTGTATTCCTGCTCCCAATAGCGCAGCGCGCCCATGAGGAGCGCGGCGCCAACCATGCCGTTCAGCACGATCATCAGCGTCGCGAACATCGCATCACGCGCGAGCGTCGGGTTG
Organism: Pseudomonadota bacterium; assembly: GCA_046723315.1. Taxonomy (GTDB): domain Bacteria; phylum Pseudomonadota; class Alphaproteobacteria; order Rhizobiales; family Methyloligellaceae; genus Methyloceanibacter. The sequence continues at coordinate 20,350 of JBKOUI010000097.1, forward strand.
TTCTGGCCGTGCAGCATGATCGCCGCGAGTAGCGCTACCTCGATGATGATCACCGAGAGCGTGAGCACGAGCGTGCCGTAAGGCTCGCCAAGGCGCTCGGCAACAGCTTCGGCATGGCGTACCACCCCGAAGGCGCACCACATCATCGTGCCGAACAGCCAAAGAAAGAGAAGGATGGTGAGCGGATAGTTGTCGAGATCAGAGAAGAGCGTCTGTTGGAATACATTGGCAACGATGACGCTGCCAATGCCCGCGATCGCTGGTCCCACTGTGGTTAGGAGCGCACGCCAACTCTGCCCTCTCGCGGCTGCCGGCTCGAAAGTCTCGCGTTGATTCATCACGGCTCCCGCCTTCCCGGCCCGAGGCTGTTTCATCACGCTAGCTGGCCGCTGATGAGGCAAAACTTGCACGGCGACGCTATGCCGCGAGGTTAACCTCGTGGTTTCACCGGCTTGGCAGGTTCGCTCGGCTTCATGTAAAAGCCCTTTACATGAATCCTTCAGATCGTGGCTGGCGCCGGCCTCGCTCCTATCATCACGGCAACCTCAAGGAGGTCTTGCTCGAGGCCGCTCGCAAGCTGATTGAGGAACATGGCGCCTTCGGCTTCAGCCTGACCGAGGCTGCGCGCCGTGCCGGCGTCAGCCCTGCTGCGCCCTACCGCCATTTTCGCGACCGTGACGCGCTCCTCGCCGAGGTCGCCAAGAACGGGTTCGAGCGCTTCGCGGCGCGCCTCGACATGGCTTGGAACAACGGCGTGCCGACACCGCTGTCGGCTTTCGACAATCTCGGCAAGGCCTACCTCGCCTTCGCGCGCGATGAGCCCGCGAGCTATACCGTGATGTTCGAAACGGGCGTGATGCCGGGCGAAGAGGGGGAGACGCTGCCGGCCGCCGAGCGCGCCTTCGACGTGTTGCAGCATGCAGCAGCAGCGCTTTGTCGCCAGCTACCGGAGGCCGAGCGCCCGCCGCTCAAATTGATGAGCTTGCATATTTGGGCGATCTCGCATGGCGTGGCGACGCTGTTCGCGCAGAATGAGCTTCAGACGCGCAAAGTGCCGATGAACCCGGAAGAGATCCTCGAAAGCGCCATGCTCGTCTACCTGAAGGGCCTCGGCATTTTGACCGACGGAAACGCGGCTCCACGTCAGTCCTGATTCAGGATTCAGCGGTTCACATAGAGCTGGTCGAGAATGCCGCCATTGGCGAGATGCTCGGTCTGCACCTTCTGCCAGCCGCCGAAGACGTCTTCGACAGTGAGCAGGCGCACATTGGCGAAGTCCTTGGCATGCTTCGCGGCAACGTTCTTGTCGATCGGTCGA
>JBKOUI010000095.1:0-3514 GCA_046723315.1 Pseudomonadota bacterium
ACGGAAATTTACCGGGGCGCCGAATACGCCGTGAACTTCCTGCCGAAGATCAAGATCGAGGTGGTGGTTCCTGCCACGCTGGTCGACAAGGCGGTGGATGCCATCGTCGCCGCGGCCAAGACCGGGCAGATCGGCGACGGCAAGATCTTCGTCGTTCCCGTCGAGCAGACGGTGCGCATCCGCACCGGCGAAACGAACGAAGCAGCGCTCTAATGGGGAGAGGAAGAAAGATGGTTAAGCTTGCCAAATATCTATTTGCCGCGGTCGCGGCGCTCGCTGTGTTCCTGATCTTCAAGCTCGACCCGGCGCTGGCCCAGGAGGCCGCGGCGGAAGCAGCGCCAGCAGCGGCTACTCCGCCGCCGTCGCCGATCAACACGGGCGACACTGCCTGGATGCTGACATCCACGGCGCTAGTGCTGATGATGACAATCCCAGGCCTTGCCCTCTTCTACGGCGGCATGGTGCGCAAGAAGAACGTGCTCGCCACCGTGGGCCAAGCATTCGGGGCCACCTGCATCATCACCATATTGTGGATGATCATCGGCTACTCGATCGCGTTCACCACCAACGATAGCGAGTCGCTCAACAAGTGGATCGGTAGCTTCAAGTATTTCATGTTGAAGCCGATGACGATCGACGCGGTGAACCCACTCGCCGCATCGATCCCCGAGTCGGTCTACATGACCTTCCAGATGACCTTCGCCATTATCACCCCGGCGCTGGTCGCGGGTTCGCTCGCCGACCGCATGAAGTTTTCGTCCTTCATGGTGTTCATGGGGGCATGGCTCGTTCTTGTATACGCCCCGATTGCACACTGGGTGTGGGGCGGCGGCTGGATCGGTCAGCTCGGCGCACTCGACTACGCCGGCGGGACCGTCGTGCATCTGAACGCCGGAACCGCGGGCCTGGTCTCGGCTCTCGTGCTCGGGCCACGCGTCGGTCTCGGCAAGGAGAATATGGCGCCGTACAACCTGGTCTATAGCGTGATCGGCGCCTCGCTTCTGTGGGTCGGCTGGTTCGGGTTCAACGCAGGATCGGCAGTGACCGCCAACGTCAACGCGGGCATGGCCATGGCAGCAACGCAAATTGCCACGGCCGCGGCTGCGCTTGCGTGGATGGTGTGCGAGTGGCTGATCGCCAAGAAGCCGAGCATCCTCGGCCTCATCTCTGGTGCTGTCGCCGGCCTGGTGGCGATCACGCCGGCGTCCGGCTTTGTCAATCCGACTGGCGCGCTGATCATCGGCATCGCGGCTGGCATCGTCTGCTACTTCGCAGCGGTGCACGTCAAAAAGGCGCTCGGCTATGACGACGCGCTAGATGCCTTCGGCGTGCACGCCGTGGGTGGCGCGCTTGGCGCCATGATGACGGGCATGTTCGCCTCAAGCGCCATCAATTCCCTCGGCAAGGGTTGGCTGACCGATGGCAATGCTCATCAGATGGTGATCCAGTTCTACGGCGTCGCCGGCACGTTCATCTACTGCGCCATCGCGACGTTCATCATCCTCAAGGTGATCGACATCATCATGGGGCTCCGCGTCAGCCAGCCCGTCGAGATCGAAGGTCTCGACATCAATCTGCATGGCGAGGTGGTTCAGTAAGAGTCAGTCGCGTCAGTCAAAGAGGGACAAGAACCTTGCAGAGCTAAAGTCTCCTCCTCCCTTGACTTCAAGCTCTCTCTTAAGCCCCGGCCTTTCGCCGGGGCTTATTATTTGCCTCGGCGCGATGGAGCATTGCCGCGACCGCCTGCATCCCGTAACACGCTTCGCTTATGCCGCCTGACCTTGCGCCGACCTATCTCGATGAGATCGTCCGCTCGCCGTTTCAGCGGCTCGCATCTCTGCTTGACGGCCTTTCCTCGGGGGCGCCGCCCATAGATCTCTCGCTCGGCGAGCCCAAGGGGCTGATGCCGCCGTTTCTTGGTCCCACGCTGCAAGAGCATCTGTCTGAGTTCGGACGCTACCCGCCGATCAGGGGCATTCCGGCGCTGCGCGAGGCGATCGCAGCTTGGATCGAGCGGCGCTATCCGGCGCTTGACGGGGTGATCGAACCCGAGCGGCACGTGCTGCCGCTCAATGGCTCGCGCGAAGGCTTGTTGTCGGCGATCTTCCCGGCGATTGCGCGGAAGCCCGCGGCGGCGCGGCCGGCGGTGCTGATCCCCAATCCGTTCTATCAGGCCTATGGCGCCGCCGCGGCTGCATCCGGAGCGGAGCCGATCTTCTTGCCGAGCACCGCCGATAAGCATTTCCTGCCGGAGCTCCACAGGCTCGACACGACGCTGTTCGAGCGCGCCGTTGCGCTTTACCTGAACTCGCCGTCAAATCCTCAAGGCGCAGTGGCGAGCCGCGAATACCTCGCACGCGCCATCGAACTTGCTCGCCGCTTCGATTTCCTGCTGTTCGCCGATGAATGCTACTCGGAGATCTACAGCGACACGCCGCCGCCGGGTGCGCTCGAGACGGCTTATGCCGTGACAGGGAGCCTTGCCAATGTCGTGGTGTTCCAGTCGCTGTCGAAGCGCTCGGGCCTGCCGGGCCTGAGGTCGGGCTTCGTTGCCGGCGATCCAGACTTCATCGCCGCCTTTGGCCGCTTCCGCAACGTCGCCTGCCCGCAAGTGCCCCTTCCCGTGCAGCACGTCTCCGTCGAGGCATGGCGCGACGAAGTCCACGTCGAGAAGGGGCGGGCGCTGTACCGCGAGAATTTCGCTCTGGCCGACGACATTCTCCTAGGCCGCTACGGCTACCGGAGGCCGCAAGGGGCCTTCTTTCTTTGGCTGAATATGGCGGTTTTCGGCGGCGGCGAGGCGGCTGCGACAACCCTTTGGAAAGGGTGTGGTGTCAGACTCCTGCCGGGAACGTATCTCGCGCGAGTCGAGCCTGACGGAAGCAATCCCGGACGGGACTACGTCAGGCTCGCCCTCGTGCATGACAGGGACACCATGCGCGAGGCTTTGACGCGCCTCGTCGCCACACTGGGTTAAGGGGATGGCCAGCAGGGGAAGAGCTAAGGAGCGGCGACGGCGGCTCCTGCCGGGAGCGGTCGAGTCGGGGCTATGGCGCCTCCTGCTCGGCGGCTATGGACTCGGAATCATCACCATCGCCTGTGCCGCCTGGGCAAGCCTCGCCACGTGGTCGGTGCACGACCCGAGCTTCAACAACGCAACCCGCGCCACGCCGCAGAACCTGCTCGGCCATTGGGGCGCGGTGGTTGCCGACCTCGCCATCCAGTCGATCGGCCTTGCCTCGATCATTCTCTTCCTGCCGCTTGCTGCCTGGGGATGGCACATCGTGTTCCGCACGGTCCCTAATCAGCGGAGATATCGGCTGCTCGCTTGGCCGGCTGCGGTGATGCTGCTCTCCGCCGCGCTTGCCGCCCTACCCCAGCCCAAGAGCTGGCCGCTGCCGAACGGGCTTGGCGGCATTTTTGGTGACTTCTTCATGGCAGGCGCCCACGTCATCGGCCCATTCCTGCCCGAGGCTGCCGTATCCTTCGTTGCCGGCATCGCCTTCTTCATCCT
>JBKOUI010000353.1:0-5143 GCA_046723315.1 Pseudomonadota bacterium
GTTATAAACATCCTTGTCGTAGTCGTTCTCGATCTGCATGACCTTATCGCCCGGCGCGAAGGTCCAACCGAAGCGCTCGACTTGGCGATTGCCGGCAGGATTTAGCGCGGCCTGTAGTTCGATATTGAGCGAGCGGGCGCCGCCGCCGCCCCGATTCATCGGACACAGCACCTGGACGTCGCGGATGGGATTGAGGCCGAAGCGCTGCGGAATCCGCGTCTTCACCAGGTCGACAATCCGCGGCACGGCGGTTTCGGGGTTGTCCGCCTGCACGAAGTAGAAATCGGACCCTCTGGGTTGGAGAGATCGGGGATGGAGCCCTGATTGATCTTGTGCGCGCTGGTGATGATCCGGCTTTGCGCTGCTTGCCGGAAGACCTCGGTCAGCCGCACGACGGGAACCGCGCCGGAGCCGATGACGTCGGCCAACACCTGTCCCGGTCCGACCGATGGCAGCTGGTCGATATCACCGACGATCAGGAGCGCGGCATCGTCCGGCACGGCCTTCATCAGCGCCTGCATCAGCATCACATCGACCATGGACGCCTCGTCGACGACCAACAGATCGCACTCAAGTTGATAGTCGGCATTGCGTTTGAAGCCGCCACGCTTGGGATCGACCTCAAGGAGCCGGTGGACGGTCTTGGCCTCGAAGCCGGTTGCCTCGCTCATGCGCTTGGCGGCGCGGCCGGTAGGTGCGCGGAGGAGGAGCTTCGCGCTCTTTGCCGAGAGGACCCGCAGTATCGAGTTGACGATCGTGGTCTTGCCGACACCCGGCCCGCCGGTGATGACGAGCACTTTGGAAGCCAGTGCCAGCCGGATCGCGGTCTTCTGGCTCTCGGCAAGCTGCAGACCGATGCGTTGCTCGACCCACGATAGGGCCTTGTCCGGAGCGATCGGAGGCCAAGGGAGTTTGCCGTTCAAGAGCCGCATGAGCCGGTCAGCGATCACACGCTCGGCCTGGTACAGACCCGCCAGAAACGCGCACGGGGTGTCCCCGACGTGATCGGCGATGACTGCGCCATCGGACAATTCCAGATCGAGGGCCGTGCGAATCAGCTCCGGCGGCACCTCGAGCAATTTCTCGGCGAGCGGAACTAACTCTTCGGTGGGCAATCCGCAATGGCCCTCGTCCATGGCCTCAATCAGGGCAAAGGAGATGCCGGCGCGCACCCGAATCATGGCAGTCTTCTCGATGCCGAGTTTCATGGCGATGGCGTCGGCCGTCTTAAAGCCGATGCCGCGGATGTCACGCGCCAGTCGGTAGGGGTTCTCTGTCATGACTTGCATGGCGTCGGCGCCATACGTCTTGTAGATACGCACCGCCCGCGCCGTGCCGACACCGTGCTCATGTAAGAACACCATGATCTCGCGCACGACCTTCTGCTCGGCCCAAGCGTCGGTGATGCGCTTGGCGCGCATCGGGCCAATGCCCGTCACCTCGCGCAAGCGTTCGGGCTCCGCTTCGATCGTGTCGAACACCTTCTCCCCGAAGGCCCGGACCAGCTTCTTGGCGTAGACAGGGCCGATGCCGCGGATCATGCCGGAGCCGAGATACTTCTCGATGCCGTCAATCGACGTCGGTGCCGAGGTCTTCAGAAATCGCGCTTTGACTGCTGGCCGTGGGTGCGGTCGTTGATCCATTCGCCGGACGCGGTGATCCACTCGCCGGCCGAAATCGTCGCCGCGTGGCCAATGACGGTCACCAGATCGCGGTGTCCGCGTGCCTTCGCCCGGAGAACGCAGAAGCCATTCTCAGTGTTGTGGAAGGTGACCCGCTCGACGAGGCCGGCGAGGACTTCCTGGGTAGAGTGCGGCTGCGGCTTCATGCTGTTTTCGCAGGTCCGAGTTGGATCAGTAGCCGACCTCACAACCGCGACGCGCGTCGGGGCTATCAAATCGAACGGCGCAGGACCCGTGCGCTCGATGGGCGCTATCAGGCGACAAGCGCGCCGATGCGATGCGCTAACAGGCCCCTAAACGGCCTTGCGATTCACCAATCGTCCCCCTCGCTGGCCTGACAAGGGATAATATCGGACGTCTCGAATCGGTGCCTCCCTTGGCAGTGATGACACGATACAAAGGTCTCTGCGTGCGAATAGGGGGTCGAGCCGCGATCCGGATCGCGTTGAATGGCCAGTATCTTTTTTGTGTTCGGGCATTTTGCGACGAAATAGAACGCACCGGGCTTAATCTCTAGACGGTTTGGAACATAGAACTTGTCGTCGTCCATTTGGGCTGCTCCCCATCATCCTTGCCTGACGCTTGCCACCCGCAAGGGAAAAGATACAACAAAAAGGGCGCCGACCGAAGCCGACGCCCCCCGGGCACGCGCGAAGTGCATAAGTTGACGCGCACCATTATCGCCTCGACACTGTCACATTAAAGGAGCAACCTTCGAATCGACCGCGTCGCCACCTCAAGGCAGCCGGGTTCAATTCCAGCTTATTTTGGAAGCCGTCATCACCTTCAGCCCCGGGGGGAAGGAGGTAACATGCGCGTTCAAAAAAACAGCCTCCAAAACCCGTGTCCGATCTGCGGTAAAGAGACCACTCTCGCCGTGATTGAACCTCACCCAAGCCATCCCGAAACGGAGCTTCATACATACCAGTGCGTGGATTGCGGACCGGTCAAAACTACGTCCCATCGGCGACGTGATGGGAACCTGCCGCGAGCGGCCTAAAAGAGCCGCAAGGGGACAAACGAAAGTGTGACGGTCAGCTTTGATACCATGACTTGGAAGCTGCCCAAGCAATAGGAGTAACTAATGACAGGCAAGCGCAAATCGGCCGGTAACGTTGGGCGCGCTGTCCGCTCAGAAGCCGACCTTGGTCAGAAGGAAGCCCGGCTGGAAAAGACGCAAGCCGAGCTGGAAACGGCAAGCGAAGCACAGCTCAGCCATATGGAAGGCGGCAAAGCGGCCAAGGCCGCTCGCCAGCAGAAGGCGAAAATTGAGTCCAAATAGCGCTAACGCCCAGCGCGCAGAGACTTATCGGGCCTTGTTTTTTGCCTCGTGGCGCTAGTTCGCCAAAGGGCGCCGACTGAAGCCGACACCCCCGTCCGCCTCAAGGACCCAGACCCTCTTGGCCATTTCGATCAGAAGGCAACGAGTGACGCCCTCGCCGAGCTAATTATCAGCTTTGCGGCTGAGGGCGAGCCGCCCCCAGGAGCACCCGATCCCATCGCGGGTTGAACGCTGGTTCTCGCACAATCTCCCGCCTCGGTTCTCACCCCGGGCAATCATCAGGTCTGCTCCGGGGTTGCCGCCCCACTTTTTCAGAGTTTGATTCTTTGCCGGCCCGGAGCTCTATACCAAGTGACGGCCTAGGGCGGAATTGCTCTTAGTTTCGCACGCAGCGAATCGCGTTCTGCTATCGACGAGGCGCTCGAGTCCCTTGCGCTCTCTTGGCACAGTTGCGGAAGGGGGATCCGGGCTAGGCTCTCTGGTTAGCGCCATAAGCAGACCTCCGAACTTGTGACCCCACCTGACTTAATCCATTAGGTCATCGAGTTCTTTTTGCAGCCAGCGGGTGTCATCGTGCGCCTGCTTTAGATCATTAGCCAGCTTCCGTAGGGTTGTCGTGGCTAGCTCAGAGCTCAAATCGGCTGTGAGCGTATGATCCTCGAGCTGTCGCTGAGCGTATCGAACTCGCTCTCGGCAATGTTCGAGGTCGACTCGCAATTGATGGTGTCGGCTCACTGCTGCAACAACTTTTCAGTGCACCCTAAGTTTCTTCATCCGATAAAGCGCCCGATACAGAGTAGAGGCCATTTCTTTTTAGGAGCGACGTCTCAAGCCTCGTCTTAGCATTGCTCGATCAGTTAGTTACGTCGAAGTCCATGCCCTCAAAGGTGTAGCGGGGCTGTTGCGTCCAAACGCCATCCTCCTGCACCGGGACCTTGTGGATCTTGACGTTGTCGACCTGGAGCTTGTTCGACTTCTGGTTCACCCAGAAATCGATGTCGTAATACTCATCCTTGCTGCCGGGTTTCCTGAAGTCGGTGCAGACGAAATACTCGCCCTCTTTTTTGAGGTGCCGCACCGGCTGGTGGATCTCGACGAAGTCGAGCGGCAAAGTCTCTCCCGTCTTGTCGTCCTTGATGTCGAGATGGCCATCGGCGTCCTTATGCGTGGCGACATAGGTGTGGATCGCGCTCATTACTTGCCAAGCGCGCGTCACCTCAGCGCTGCCCGGATGCTCCTGAACGGGGAGCCACCACCAAGCGACCGGCATGCGGGTGACCATCACATAGCTGTCACCTTCCTGCTTCGGACCTTTCTGCACCCTCACATCCATCAGGGTGAGCTTGTCACCCTCGGGCTTGAACCAGAAATCGATGGCGTATTGTTTCTTGGCCTCATCCTTGTCGTGGAAGATGGTATTGGCGAACCAACCATAGCCCTCCATGCCGCGCACGATCTTGATCTGCTCATAGACGAGATTGAGGTCCTCATCGAGCCTCGGATCATGGAATGTGAAGACTCCGTCTTTGCTCCGCTCATCCACTGTCTTCTTCACCGCTGCGTTCACGTCATCTTCGGTGAAGTCCTTGGTAGGACCGCTTGAAGCGGGAGCTGCAGTCTCGCCTGTGGGCGTGGTGGCAGACGGCGGCACTGGCGTTACTGTTGGCACATTGGTCGGAGGTTGATCGGCAGCCGCCAGAGGCGCCGAGACAGCAAAGCACAACGCCGCAGCAACCGCTGTGGCGCGTGCGACCGAGGCGAGGCCTCGGCTAAACAGGTGGTACTTCATGGATTGATTTCCTTGCCCATTTTGGGCGTTTCCTGGAGGGCCGCTCGCAGCACCTCGCATGTAACCGGAATCACGCGGATTGTGGTGCGGCTGGGCTAACTCGGGTCTCGTTCATATTATATCACCCTCGGCTGCTCGCGTGCTCTGCGGCTTAATGGGCGCGAAACGACGGGGTCAGGATCACTGCTGAGCCGAACCAGGAGAAAGACCCGCCCCAAGTTTGGAGCGGGTCGCGTCGCCGAGCCTAGCCCGGATGCTTGCTTTGGTAATAGGTCTGCGCCTTCGCGAGATTGCCTTCCGGGTCCTTCATAAAGGTGGCCTTAGCTTCCTCATTGCCGAAGCAGTAAGTCTTGCCCTTGATCGTCGCATTGACCGAGCAATCCGTGGGGG
>JBKOUI010000133.1:0-2545 GCA_046723315.1 Pseudomonadota bacterium
GATCGAGAAGCCCGTGATGTTGCCGCCCGGCCGGGCCATGCTCGCGACCAAGCCGAGCTCGACCGGATCGCTGACAACTCCCATGACGATGGGGACGCTCACTGTCGCCTTCTTGGCGGCGATCGAGGCGGCTCCGCTGTCCGTCACGATCACATCGACCGGGATCTTCGCCAGCTCGCCGGCGGCGCTCTGCAGCCCGTCAGGGTCGCCGCGCGCCGAACGGAATTCGAGCACGTAGCTCCGTCCTTCGACGTGACCGAGTTTACGCATTTCGTCCCGGAACGCGCTGAACAGCGGACTGGCAAGTCCCTGGCCGAAGGCGAGGAGTCCGACGCGCGCCGGCGGTGGCTGCTGCGCGTGTGCAGTCAATGGCCACCCTACCGCCGCGCCGCCGAGTAGCGTGATGAACTCCCGCCGCCCGATCATTCGATCACCTCGTCGGCGCGGGCGAGCAGCGTCGGCGGAACGTCGAGGCCAAGCGCCTTGGCCGTTTTGAGATTGATAAGCAGTTCGAACCTTGTCGGCTGGAGCACCGGCAGATCGTCAGGCTTTGCTCCCTTGAGGATACGTCCAACGTAAGCGCCGGCTGACCGGAAGCTGTCGCTTATATTGGTGCCGTAGCTCATCAGGGCACCGGCCTCGACAAAGTCTCGTGCGAACGACATCACAGGCATCGAACGGCGGCTGGCGAGTGAAACGATCATGTTATGTTGAAAGCGAAACATCGGATCGGCAACCACCAGAAGCCCTCCGGCTCCTGCTTGGGCAATGGCCGCAAAAGCGGCATCGAAGTCATCTGGGCTTCCAGCCCGTGCAACGACAAGCTGAATGCGAAAATCACGCGCGGCTGCTTCAACCTCGTTGAGGCGAGTTTCGCCCGTCGCAGTGTTCGGATTGACCAGGACACCGACAATCGCGACTCTCGGCACAATCTCTCTCAGCAGTTCCAATGACTTTGCCTGTAGTATGCCGGTGATGAAGGTGACGCCGGTGACATTGCCGCCCGGCCGGTTGAGGCTTTTGACCAGACCTGCCTTGACCGGATCACTGCCGTGCGCAAAGACGATGGGGATGGTGATGGTAGCTTGTTTGGCAGCCAGAGCCGGCGCGACCCCACCGGTAGTAAAGATCACGGCTACCCGCTTGTGAACCAGCTCCGCCGCCAACGAAGGCAACTGGTCATACTGGCCCCCTGCGGAGCGAAATTCGATCTCCACATTATGTGGCTCGACGTAGCCAGCTTCGTTCAAACCTTGACGGAATCTATCGAGATCGGCGGGAAGGCTCGTCGAGCCTGATGAAAGATACCCGATCAAGGGCATCGCCGGCTGCTGGGCGCGGGCCCGCCTCGCCTTGGCCGCGCACAACAGACCAGCGCCGCCGAGCAGGGTGATGAACTCGCGCCGTCGCATCATTCGATCACCTCGTCGGCGCGGGCGAGCAGCGTCGGAGGCAGGTCGAGACCGAGCGCCTTCGCGGTCTTGAGGTTCAGCACCAACTCGAAAGTGGTCGGCTGCAGCACTGGCAGCTCGGCCGGCTTGGCGCCCTTGAGAATCTTGCCAACATAGGTGCCCGCCTGACGATAGGCGCCAGTGAAGCTCGCCGAGTAGCTGATTAGCCCGCCGTCCACTACAATATCCCGTTGATCGTAGATCGCCGGAATGGCATGGCGCGCCGCCAGCGCGACCAGCGCACGACGTTGACTGGTGAAGAAGGGACTGCCGCTGACCAGGAGCGCGCCGGCGCCGGCCTGTGCGATCTCGGCAAATGCCCCTTCGAATTCACGCTCGCTAGAGATTTTCACCACCACCATCTGCCGTTGGAGCGCGCGACTCGCCGTTTCCACGGCTGGTAATCCGGCTTCAAACGCCCGGTAGTTTACATCTCCCAGCACCGCGAAGATGGAAGTCTTGGGAACCAGATCGCGCAGCAGTTCAAGCTGCTTGACGTTGAGTTGAGAGCCGCCAAAGAACGTCACGCCGGTTAGAGTTGCCTCCGGCCGGTTGAGGCTCGCGACGAGGCCGCTCTTGACCGGGTCTTCGCCGGTGACGAAGACAATCGGAATAGTCGCAGTGGCGGCCCGTGCCGCGTTCACTGCGTCGACGTTGCCGACGATCACGGAGACCTGCCGGTGCACAAGGTCGGCCGCAAGACCGGGCAACCGATCGAGGTGGTTATCGGCGTACCGCTGCTCGATTGCGACGTTGCGACCCTCGACAAACCCTTCATTGCCCAACCCTTGGCGCAGGGCCGCGACGAGAGCTGCGAACGGTGCCGCCGGCGTGCTACGCAGAAACCCGACCACCGGCATCACCGGCTGCTGCGCTCGCGCCGCGAGCGGCCAGGCGACCGCTGCGCCGCCGAGCAGCGTGATGAAGTCGCGCCGTTTCATGTGTGGATGGCCCCCGCCTGGCAAGAGATCTTTGGGCGTGCAGCACAGAGGTCGCTTGCAGTCATGTGTCCGGCCTGTTGAAGCAGTCCGGATGGACTGCTGGCCCTGATGGGGTCCGCGAACCGAGGCCTCATCACTCGAACGGGATCGATG
>JBKOUI010000378.1:0-12279 GCA_046723315.1 Pseudomonadota bacterium
GTAGTCAAGGAGCCCGACGGCCGCTTCGGCACGGTCTGCATTTATCAGGCACGCGACCCCGAATCGATCCGCGAGCATGCAAGGCGCGTCGGCATGCCTGGCGACCAGATCTTCCCGGTGGTGAAGACCATTGTCGTGCGCGAGGATCCAACCGACGCAAGCGAGGCGGCTTGAGTCTCGCTACGCGCTCTTCAACGCGTGAGAGAGCACCTTGCGCATCAGCGATGGCAGCGCCGCGCCTGATAGCTCGCGAGGTTTGAGCCAGTGGCAACGCTCAGGCGAAGCCGCGCGCTTCAACGCGGGATCAGGACCGACTTCGGCGCGATACACGGAAAGCTCCAAGTGGAAATGCGTGAAGGTGTGCTCGACGAGACCTGGCACCTTCCGCCAATCGGCTTTAAGCGGGGCATGGAGTTGGACGGCCTTGCCGTTTGGCGGCTCCTCGACCCACGGCGATGACGGCGTCTCTAGCATTCCGCCGAGCAGGCCTTTGAGAGGGCGCTCGCGAAGCAGCAAAGCACCGTCGGGGCGGATCGCGACATAGGTTGCACCGCGCCTCACCGGGCGCTCCGTCCTCTCCTCGCGATAGGGCAAAACTTCCGCGAGCCCTCCTGCGTAGCCGCGACACTCAGGTCGCACCGGGCAAAGACCACAGGCTGGACGGCGCGGCGTGCAGATTGTGGCGCCGAGATCCATCATCGCTTGCGCGAAATCGCCTGGCCGCTCCGCGGGCGGCAGTTTCTCGGCCAGTGCCTTGATCCCGGCTTTGGCCTCAGGCAGCTTGGTGGTGACGGCGAAGAGACGCGCCACCACGCGCTCGATATTGCCGTCGACCGGCGCTGCCCTAGCGCCAAAGGCAATTGCTGCAATGGCCGCCGCGGTGTAACCGCCGACGCCGGGAAGTTTGCGAAGCTCTGCCTCGGTTTCCGGGAACTTGCTGCCGTGGTCCGCAACAATGGCGCGGGCGCAGGCATGGAGGTTCCGCGCGCGGGCGTAATAGCCGAGGCCGGCCCAGGCCCCGAGGACTTCGCTGAGCTCGGCCCGCGCAAGAGCTGCAACGTCGGGCCAGCGGCGCAGAAAAAGCGCGTAGCGCGGCCGCACGGCTTTGACCGTGGTTTGCTGCAGCATGATCTCGCTGAGCCAAACTTTGTAAGGGTCAGGAATTTCGCCCGGGTGGGCGCGCCACGGCAGATGCCGCCGCTCGCGATCGTACCAAGCAAGCAGAACGCCGGAAATCGAGTCATCTTCCGGGCTCGCCAGCTTTGCTGCGTGCCTCTGCATAAGTCTGAGTCCCTTCACACCGCCGCTCGGCACATGGTGTAAGCTCGAATGAAGAGAGGCAAGCGGGGGCGCTTCCCTCTCCACTGGTAGTTCGAGGCCATGGACGAGACCGAACGTAAAGCTTTGGCGAGAGCGGCGAGCGGGCCGCGGCCGATCGGCGCCTACGCGGCTCGTGCGCTCGATCCTTCCGCCCGCGCGCGCGGCTTTGCCACAACGGCACTCTTAAGCGAATGGCCGGCAATCGCTGGGGCGGAACTTGCTGAGTTCACCATGCCGGACCGACTGGTGTGGCCTCGGCGGCGCGAGGATGCTGAAGAGCCCACCCCAAAAAAGGGATGGCGCAACGAAGGGGCGATTCTTGTGCTCAGGGTCGAGGGCCCCCGCGCCATCGAAGTGCAGCACCGCTCGGGCCAGATCCTCGAGCGGGTCAATACTTATTTCGGCTACCGGGCTGTGGCCGAGATGCGCATTCTGCAAGCTCCCGTCGCCCGCAAAGCGCCGCGCGCCCCTTCCGCTTCTTCCGCAGCAGACACGGCGGAACCATTGCCCGCGCCGCCGTCTATTGAGGATGAGGGCTTGCGCAAGGCCCTCTCGCGGCTCGGCACGGCTTCGCGGGCGAGGCTCACAAGAGGTTGAGCGCCGGGCCTCTTTGTCGCTCTTGCCAGAGGCCCGCTCCCCGGCTTAAGGCCTTACAGGCCGTGACGCAGCATCAGGTGGAGTAGCGAGAGTGGCGAACACTGACAAAAAAACCGCTGACAAGGCAGCGACAAGCAAAATGCCGTCTGGCAGGACGTCATCTGCACCTCCGCCCGAAGAGCACTCGCTGCGACCGGTTTGGCTCGCCGTCATCGGTGTGCTGGCCGCGGCGGCGGTCGCCGCCGGCATCGTCTATTGGCGCGGCGGCTTTGATCGAGGCGGTCCCAGTGGGCCGAAGAAGGATCCCGACGTCGCTGAATTGATGGCGCCCGGGCCGCTTCCGGATATTGCCATCGGCAAGGCCGACGCGCCCATCACCATCGTCGAATACGCCTCGATGACCTGCCCGCACTGCGCGCAGTTTCACACTGCGGTGTTGCCGCAACTCAAGACGAAATATCTCGTTACCGGACAAGCGAAGTTGATCCTGCGCGAGTTCCCGCTGGATGGGCTCGCGGTTGCCGCCTTCATGCTGGCGCGCTGCGCCGGTCCTGACCGCTACTACCCCATGGTCGGCGCGCTGTTCGAGACACAAGCTACCTGGGCCGTGCCGGGCACCGAGGGCAAGGACAAACTCCTGCTCATCGCGCGGCAGGCCGGCTTCTCGAAGGAGAAGTTCGATCAATGCCTTGCCGATAAGGACCTGTTCAACAAGATCGTCGCGGTGCGCGAGCGCGCAAATGACAAGTTCCAGGTCGATTCGACGCCGAGCTTCTTCGTCAACGGCAAGCGAATGACCGGCGACCATCAGCTCAAGGACTTCGATACGGCCTTGGCGGCAGCCGGGGCGCCGGCAGCAAAGGCCGCGCCGCCAGAGGGATCGGCGACCCCGCCCGCAGGCGCAGAGGGCTCCGCAGCTCCGGGTGAAGGAAATGCGACTTCGCCGCAGGCAACGGGCAAGCCCGAGGGAACTCCCGCCCAACCCGAGGGGACTCCCGCCCAATAGGTGTGGCAAACACATGCAGGCGAGAGCGAGTGGACCGGTTCTGATTGCTGTTGCGCTCGCCCTTTCAGCCTGCGGCGGCGGTGTCGGGGTTAGCGGCCCCTCGACCAGCGCCGACAAAACGCTCAACGTCCCTCCTCAGGCCGAGTTGATGGCCGACGGCCCGCTCGGCGAGCGGGTAATGGGCAAGCCAAACGCCCCGGTCACGGTCATCGAATATGTGTCGCTGACCTGCCCGCATTGCGCGAATTTTCAGAAGAACCTGTTCGCCCGCGTGAAGAAAGAATTCATCGACACCGGCAAGGTGCGCTTCATCGTGAGGGAGTTCCCCATCGGCCACACCTCAGGGACGGCGGCGATCATCAATCGCTGCGCGCCGGAGGACAAATATTTCTTCCTCCTGAATCAGTTCCTCACGAGACAGCCCGAATGGGTGAGCCAGGAGGTGCGCCCAGAGGCCATTTATTCTGTCGCAAAATCGAGCGGAATGAGCCGCGAGACGTTTGACAAATGCCTATCGAATCAAACCATTATCTCTGGCCTGACGGAGGTGAAGCAGCGGGGGCGGCAGTTCGGCGTGATCGGCACGCCGACCTTCTTTATCAATGGCCGCAAGGCGCAAGGGGAGGTCACCTTCGACGAGATCAAATCCATGATCGAGCAGGCCCCGCCGCCGCAATCCTCATCGTCTTGAACGAGCGGATGTGTCGTCGCTGGATTTCCGCCCTCGGAAGTGACAAGCGTAAACGCCGCGTTAACCATTTGGCGCGTGAAGCTATATCCAACGGCTGAAGGGCCCCTGACACGTGAAGATCACCCGACTCCGCCTTCTCGGCTTCAAATCCTTCGTCGAGCCGACCGAGCTCTTGGTCGAGCCTGGGCTCACCGGCGTCGTCGGGCCGAACGGCTGCGGCAAGTCTAACCTGCTCGAGGCGTTGCGCTGGGCGATGGGTGAGACCTCATACAAGAGCATGCGCGGGGCCGCCATGGAGGATGTGATCTTCGCGGGCTCGCAGGATCGGCCGCCGCGCAATACCGCCGAGGTCACTCTGTTCATCGACAACGGCGCCCGCACGGCGCCTGCCGAATTCAACGACTCTGACCAGCTGGAAGTGACGCGACGCATCGAGCGTGAGGCAGGATCGGCCTACCGGGTCAACGGCAAGGACGCGCGCGCGCGAGACGTGCGCCTCCTGTTCGAGGACGCCGCAACCGGCGCGCGCTCGCCGGCCCTGGTGCGCCAGGGCCGCATCGGCGAGATCGTCAACGCCGCGCCGCAGGAGCGCCGCCGCGTGCTTGAGGATGCCGCTGGCATCGCCGGACTACACAGCCGCCGCCATGAGGCTGAGCTCAGGTTGAAGGCGACCGAGGGAAATCTCGCGCGCCTGGCCGATCTCATTGGTCAGCTCTCCACGCAATTGCAGCAATTGCGGCGCCAGGCGCGCCAGGCGCAACGCTATCGCGAAATTTCGGGAAAGATCCGCGCTGCCGAAGCCCTTCAACATCATCTCCATTGGGTCGCGGCTTGCGCCCATGTCGAACAGGAGGAGACCGCGTTCCAGACTGCGCTCGGCACCGTGGCGCAAGAGACCAAGGCTGAGGGCGAAGCTCTCCGCCAACAAGCGGAGGCGGCGGAGAAGCTTCAGCCTTTACGCGACGAGGAGGCGGCGCGCGCGGCGGTGGTGCATCGCCTGAGCGTCGAGCGCGATGCGCTCGAGCGTGAGGAGGCGCGCGCCAAGGCGCGCCAGGCCGAGCTCGAGACGAGGCTCGCGCAAGCCTCGCGCGATCTCGCCCGTGAGGAGGAGCATATCGCCGAGGCCGACGGCATGTTGCGCCGGCTCGGCGAGGAGAGCCGCAAGCTTGCCGCGGCAAGCTCGCGCGCCCATGAGGAGCCGCAGCTTCGCGAAGCGGCATTACGTTCCTCTGAGGCGCTTGCCGCCGCCGAGGCGACCTTGAGCGAGGGGACTGCCACGCTCGCCAAAGCTCGTGCTGAGCGTGAGCGGCTTGACTCCGAGCAGGCAGAGATCAAAGAGCGACTGGCACGGCTAGACACTCAAGCCGGCGAGATCGGCATCGAGCTTGGACATCGCGAAGCTGAAAGCGACGGCGATAGCGGCCTCACCAGCCTTAATGCCGACCTTGTACGCCTCTCGGCCTCCGCCGATTCTATCGAAGCGGCGCTTGCCGCGGCAGAGTCGGAGGAGGATGAGGCCCGCTTCCACGAGGCAAAGACGCGCGCGCTTGCCGCCTCGGCCAAGCTCGTAAGCCAGGAAGTCGAGACTGAGCTTGCCACGCTGATTAAGCTGCTCGCGCCCACTAGCGGCGAATGGTCCCCGATCGTCGAGGAGATCAAGGTCATCGAGGGTTATGAGCAGGCCCTCGGCGCAGCACTTGGCGACGATCTCGATGCCGCGAGCGATGAGGCTGCGCCGGCCCATTGGCGGCTCGCGCCATCCTCTGACTCCGATCCCGAGCTTCCAGAGGGCGCAACGCCGCTCGGCAAGTTCGTCAAAGCGCCGAAGGTGCTGGCCCGCCGCCTCGCCCAGATCGGCGTGCTCGAGGCCGCTCAGGGCCGCGACCTCCAAGCCAAGCTCGCGCCGGGCCAAAGGCTGGTGTCCAAGGATGGCGATCTCTGGCGCTGGGACGGCTACAGCGTGAAGGCGGGAGCTGCCAGCGCCGCCGCGGCGCGTCTCGTCGAGAGGGGCCGACTCGAAGCGCTTAAGGTGGAGCGCACCGCGGCAGAAGAGCGTGCAAAATCTGCCGAGGCCGATCTCGCGGACGCGGTAAACAAGTTGGAGGCCGCGGCGCGGAAGACCAAGACCCTTCGCCAGTCGGCTAAGGATGCGCATGCCGAGCTCGATCGTACGCGCGACGCTATCGCCGCCGCCGAGCATGCGGCACAGGCCTACTCAAAGCAACTCGGCGCACTCGCCGAAGCCGTCGCGCGCACCCGTTCCGCGCAAGATGAGGTCCGGCAGCATGGAGCGCGAATCGAAGCCGCACTCGCGGCGCTTGCTTCAGTCTCGGACCTCGAGGCTAAGCTTGCCGAGGCACAGACGCAGGCTGTGACCAGTCGCTCTCAAGCAGCCAAGGCGGAAGCAGCCCTGGAGGGCTTCGAGCGTGAGGTCAGGCTCAGGCAAGAGCGAATGGAAGCGATCGCCGCCGAAGAGGAGCTGTGGCAGAAGCGCATCGCCAATGCCCGCGATCAGATCGCTACCTTGCGCGCACGTGAAGAAGAGACGAGCGCGGACCTGGCAGCGCTTGCCAACCTTCCCGCCGAGATCGAGCAACGCCGTTCGAAACTGCTCGACGCCATTGGCGCCGCCGAGCGCGAGCGCAGCAAGGCCGCCGATGACCTCGCGGTTGCCGAGACCGCGCTTAAGCAGCGCGAGAAAGCCTTGCGCGACGTGCAGGAACGCCTATCAGCAGCTCGCGAGGCGCGTGCACGCTGCGAGGCCTTGCTAGAGGGTGCGCGCGAGCGCCGGAGCGACTGCGCCCGCACCATTCGCGAGCAGCTCGACTGCACGCCTGAGGCTTGCCTCTCGCTTGCAGGTCTGAAGCCTGGCACAGACATTCCGCCGCTCATCGAGGTCGAGGCGCGGCTATTGAAGCTCAAAGGCGATCGCGAGCGGCTTGGCGGCGTCAACCTCGCCGCCGAGGAAGAAGAGGCCGAGCTTTCCGCCAAGCTCGAAGAGATGGAGCGCGAAAAGGCCGACGTCGAGCAGGCAATTGCGCGACTCCGCCAAGGCATCGCCAATTTGAACCGCGAAGGCCGTAAACGACTGCTTGAAGCCTTCGAAACGGTCAACGGCCATTTCGAGCGGCTGTTCAAGACTCTGTTCGGCGGCGGCGCGGCCGAGCTCAAGCTTGTCGATTCAGATGATCCGCTCGAGTCTGGGCTTGAGGTGATGGCATGCCCGCCGGGCAAGCGCCTCCAGGCGCTGACGCTCCTATCGGGCGGCGAGAAGGCACTCACCGCGCTCGCGCTCATCTTCGCCGTGTTCCTGACCAATCCCTCGCCGATCTGCGTGCTCGACGAGGTGGATGCGCCGCTTGACGACGCCAATGTCGATCGTTTCTGCCGTCTGATGGAGGAGATGGCCAAGGAAACCGATACGCGGTTCCTCATCATCACCCATCACCCGCTCACCATGGCGCGCATGAGCCGGCTATTCGGCGTTACCATGGCCGAGCGCGGCATCAGCCAGCTCGTCTCGGTGGATCTCGAGACCGCCGAGCGCCTACGCGACGCGGGCTAGTCTCCCTTTTTCAATGCAGCCGTCATGCCCGGCCTTGTGCCGGGCATCCACGATTTTATCTTTGCCTCGGGTCCTAGACGTGGATGGCCGGGACAAGCCCGGCCATGACTGGATTTTTGGAGGATGGCTGAGGGCTCCGCGACTTCCTTGACAGGGGCAAATCGCCAACTAAAGTGCCCGCCAAGCTTAAGGACCAGCCGGTCCCCGAGGCTCTCCCGGAAATTGAGCAGTGCCAATGGCCGGAGCCGACAAAAAGTCCGGTCGCGAATCTAGCGGCCGTGACCCTGAAAGCATTCGTCAGCGGCTCGATAAACTTGGGCAGCAACTGGCGGACGCTAAGGCGAAGCGCGCTACGGCGCCACAGTCGGTACCGGAGGCCCGAGGAGCCGCGCTAGGCAAGGCTCTGAGACTCGCGACCGAGTTGGTCGCCGGCGTGGCCGTGGGAGGGTTCATCGGCTGGGCGCTGGATCGCCTGTTCGGCTCGGCGCCGTTCCTGCTGATCGTGTTTTTGATCTTGGGCTCGGCCGCGGGGATCATGAATGTGGTGCGGAGTGCCAAGGCCATGCAGGGCGAGATAAAGCCGGGCAGCGCGCCGGCAGTTTTGGATGACGATGACGACGATTAGAGGCGTTTCGAAGTGATCGAGGCATACGCCGCAGAAGGGGCAGAGCATGGCGCGGCCGGCGGAGGGAGCCTGCCCAACCCCATGCACCAGTTCGAGATCAAGCGGCTCATCCCGCTCGAGCTGTTTGGTTTCGACGCCTCCTTCACAAACTCGGCGCTGTTCATGGTGATCGCCGGCGCGATCATCACGCTGTTCACCGTCTACGCTATGCGAAGTCGCGCACTCGTACCATCGCGCGTGCAATCAGTGGCCGAGCTATCCTACGAGTTCGTGGCCAACATGGTGCGCGACAATGTCGGCACCGATGGCATGAAATATTTCCCGTTCGTGTTCACGCTGTTCATGTTCGTGCTCGTGCTGAACATGCTCGGCATGGTCCCCTACTCGTTCACCGTCACCAGCCACATCATCGTCACTTTCGCACTCGCCGCCTTCATCTTCCTCGGCGTGACGCTGATCGGCTTCTGGAAGCACGGCGCCAAGTTCCTCAAATTTTTCGTGCCTGAGGGCGTGCCGCTCGTCATGCTGCCGCTGCTCGTGGTGATCGAGGTGATTTCCTATCTCACGCGCCCGCTGTCGCTCTCGGTGCGGTTGTTCGCCAACATGATGGCCGGCCACACCATGCTGAAAGTGTTCGGCGCCTTCGTCGTTGCGCTGGGACTGCTCGGGGGCTGGGCCCCGCTCGCCTTCATGGTGGCTTTCACCGGGCTCGAGATCCTGGTCGCGTTCCTCCAGGCTTATGTGTTCGCCATCCTCACCTGCATCTACCTCAACGACGCGCTTCACATGCATCACTAGGTTTCACACTGAACCGCCAACACCGCTTCAAAGGGAGAGAGAAATGGATCCATCAGCAGCAAAATTGATCGGCGCGGGCCTCGCCTCGATTGCACTTGTCGGCGCCGGCGTCGGCATCGGCACGATCTTCGGCAATTACCTGCAAGGTGCCTTGCGCAACCCGTCGGCGGCGCCGACGCAGTTCGCCAATCTTCTGCTCGGCTTTGCGCTTGCCGAGGCCACCGGCCTGTTTGGCCTGGTGGTGGCGCTGATCATTCTGTTCGTGTTCTAGCTCTGCCGCCGTTCGCGGCCGCGCGCGAGGAAGATCATGCCGCAGCTTAACCCGCTCGATTGGGCGCCTCAGCTCGTCTGGCTGCTCATCACCTTCGGCATTCTTTATCTGTTGATGGTCTATGTCGCCCTGCCCCGGATTGGCGGGGTGATCGAGAAGCGCGCGGCGCATATCGCGGATGACCTAGCCGAGGCCGATCGGCTCCGCCGCAAGACCGAGGAGGCCATCGCCGCCTATGAGCAGGCGCTCGCCGAGGCGAAGCAGAAAGCGCACGCCATCGTCGAGGAGGGCCGCGCCAAGCTCAACGAAGAGACCGCCAAGGAACGGGCCAAGCTCGAAGCCGATCTCGCCAAGAAAAGCGCTGAAGCAGAGGCGCGCATCGAGGCTGCCAAGAAATCGGCCATGAAGGACGTGAACGCCGTGGCGGCGGATGTCGCCGCCGACATCGTGCGCCGGCTGATCGGCACGGCTCCGCCCAAAGCCGAGATCGACAAAGCCGTTCAAGCCGCGCGGAAAGACTGATCATGGAATTCATCTTCGAACCGGAATTCTGGGTCGCCGTCTCATTTTTCATCTTCGTCGGCCTTGTGCTCTATCTCGGCGTGCACAAGAAGACCGCAGTCGCGCTCGACAATCGGGCTGCCCAGATCAAGAAGGAGCTCGACGAGGCGCGACGCTTGCGCGAAGAGGCGGAGAAAGTGCTCGCCGATTACAAGCGGAAGGGGGGCGACGCCGCGAAAGAGGCCGAGGAGATCATCAGCCTCGCCGCAAAAGAGGCGAAGATCCTTGCCGCCGAGACGCAGCGCTCGATGAAGGAGCATTTCGAGCGGCGCATGAAGCTCACCGAGGACAAGATCGCCCGAGCCGAGGCCGACGCCTTGCGCGAAGTGCGTAACGCCGCCGCCGATGCCGCCGTCATAGCCGCGCAAACCGTGATCGCCAAGAGCCTCACGCCCGAGGCGGCCGACAAGCTCGTCAAGCAGGGCATCGAGGCGCTCAAGTCACGGTTGAATTAAAGCTTGTTTGACGCTGAAAGCCCCGGTCGCGCTCGGCAACCAGGGTTTTTGTTTGCCTGATCAGATGCGAAATACGGCGCCGGCTACCGAGCGGGGCCGCTCGCGCACACGTCCACCATCATTGCCCGAACGCACGATCCACTCGCCGCTTGCGGTACGTCCGGTAATCATGCCGACATGGTGCGGCCAGACCACCACGGCGCCGACACGCGGGCCTGATGGACGTCCCCAACTCTTCCAGTTCCGCGCGAGATTCATCTCAGGTCCCCCGCCCTTCTGGGTTCTCATCCACCATCCGCACCAGCGCGCTGGCTTTCTTCCCAGCGACGCGGAATGAGTGTGCCGCTTTAGGGCGTGCCCTCTGGCCTGGGCAAGGTCGATCGGCAGTGACGCCGCGACTCCGAGGATGGCGAATGAAAAAGCAATCTGACGCACTCTGGACATGACGTGCCCGTCTCCTGATTTGGTTTTTTGTGGGAAGGAGAGACCGACGAAGGCTCGAGCCGGTCTGCGCGGCTGGCGCGCGGGCTAAGCTACTGAAAAGATGGACGATAAATCGATAAGCCTATGGCCATGTGTGGGCCATTTCGGGGCTTCGATCAGTTGTGGGGAGAACAGCCTACAGCCCGTGAATCGGTGCTGGAGATGGCGGCCAGGCGAATTACGGCGAGTAGAAATTTGCGAGCTTAGTTGGAAGTTTTCGCTGAGCTGCCGGCGGAGGTACCACCCAACCACCGTCCGACATTCGACCAGAATGACGACGATGACGATGATGACGATGACGCGGGCTTCTGCGCCGACTCGGTGCGAACGGCTCGTTTCACGCGGGGCCGCGACTTCTTGGCACCCTCGACATAGCCGCTGTAAATCCACCCGTCCTTCGAAGTTGCCGGGTCGCTAACGTGCAGCCAACCGCGCTTGCGCTCGGTCAGGGAAAGTTTGGTTCCCTTGGCCACCACGGCGATGATGCGCGATGACGACGAGGGACCATCCCTCAGATTGACATAGGCCGCCGGCCGCACCGTGTTGGCGGAACTCTCGTCGCTCTCGGTTTGAGCAGATGCGGCCTGATCTGCATTGTCCGGTTGAGGTTCGGCCGCATCTTCGCCCGATGTGGTCGCTGCGTCTGTGGTCGCCGCGTCTGTTGGTGGGCCAACCGCGGCCTCTTGCGGCGTAATCCTCTCCTCGACGCCCACATCGTCCTGTATGGCGGCGAGCGCAGCGTCAGCGCCATTCGGTGCCTCGGCCTGCGTGCTCGCGGCGGGGGCGATCTTGAGCGTGGTTGCTGCGTCAGCGACAACCGTCTCGTCAGGCGCGATGAGCTTGACCGCGAGCTTCGACTCGCCGTTCGCCGTGTCTGGCAGGATGAGACGCAGGTCGCCGATCTGATCGGACCTCAGGTTCCATTCCGTCTCGCCATAAGGACGCCCATCGGAGAAGCTCGCTCCGTGCGGCAAACCGTTGATGGCGATGATGCTGCGGGCCGGCACGCCGTCGGTGCCGTCGAGCGCGATTGGAAACGGGAGCTCGTCGCCTGCGCTTGCTTCGAGAACGGGAGGCGTAGTGAGCACCGCGAGATGGCCCGCTGTTTCGACTGCCGACACGGGGGACTGCGGCTTTCCCGAAGGTGCGCTTCTGCTACCGAAGAGGAATATTACGCCGAGGATCAAATTGGGGATCAGCGCCGCAGCAAGCAGTCCGGCAATGAGCATGCGCATCCCGGAGGTAAGCGCGAATGCAGGCTGGGCCGGCGGTACGGGGGTCGGAGTGGATGCGGGCGGCTGGGGCGCGGGTGAGCGTTCGGCAAGTGGAGGTGGCTCTGTGGCGGCCGGCTTTTGGGTTTCAGCCTGCGGCTCCCCACGGGCGGGACTCGGAGGCGCAAACCGCTGCACCACCGCAAGCTCCGCGGCACTCAGCGGATTGCTCCTACGCCTTTCCTCAATGCGGCGACTGTCGCCAGACTTATCGGCTGGGAGGATAAGCTTGAGCTGCCCCATGAGACTTGCTGGTCTTTTACTGACCACTCCCCTCGGCGAATTTCTCCGACCCACACGTAAGCGGGAGGAAGACTCCCTCCGCCCTGAACGAACTGACGCTATCCACCGGAACGCGAGACAGCAGCAAACTCAACAAGCCACGCGGAACGTGGCGTACCGTGAGGCAACCATTTCTTCTTTTCACTAGCGCTGCAGATCCCTCTTTCCCAGCTGTAGACGGCGTGGTGCGGTTCCCTACACGAGGTCGAATTAATGAGGCCGGTCCCCGTTTGCAAGCAGCCTCGGCTAGATTGCCAGCCCTATCAGAGAGCTGGATCGGTTTTTTGGCATCAAAGTGGAAAGAGCGGGGCGAGCGTTGCCGGATCGCAGGAATGTGGGGCTAAAAGAGCGCTG
>JBKOUI010000218.1:0-3223 GCA_046723315.1 Pseudomonadota bacterium
CGGCATCGTGATGATCGAGGCCATGGCCTGCGGCACCCCGGTGCTGGCTTTCCGCCGTGGCTCGGTTCCCGAAATCGTCGAGAACGGGGTGACCGGCCAGATCGTCGACACGGAGGAGGAGGCGATAAGGAAGCTGCCTCAGGTCCTCTCGCTCGATCGCCGCGCGGTGCGCCGGCGCTTCGAGCAACGTTTCTCCGCCACGCGCATGGCGAAGGATTACCTTCAGATCTATCGTTCCCTCATGAGAAGGCCTTTACCGATCACCGATGCCGATCCGGGCATCGCATTGGTGCATGCGCCCATGGAAGCGAGCGTGAACTGATACATGCCTGACCGCATACGCAAACCACAGAATAACGCGAAATCCATCGACCGATGGGACAATGAGGGCGGGGCACCAAGCGGTGGTCACCACCGCTCGGCGCGAAAGCACCCGCGTGATACCAGCCTTGAGAAAAAAGCGGCTACGAAGAGTCCAAAGAAGAAGGTTCGATCGCCGGCAAGCGAGCGGTCGCCCATTCCCGAACGGCTGTGACGACAGCGAGGCCGCCAACCGAGGCGGCTCAAGAGTGATGCTCCTGGTTTTTCATTGCGGCATTGCCCAATCTATGTGACCTACGGCACACAAGATCGACAGCTTCAGGCGCACGCTCTCCCCTGTCAGCGAGGGAGGACTGTCCGGGAGGAGAAGATGATAATGAACTGTCATTACATTGATATGCAACTGGAGCGGATTCGGAACGCCGGCATCGGCGCCGGGGCAAAGCTCTCCAGTGAGGGCTCGAGCGGGCTCGAGGAGCAGCTCCAAATCATAGAGTCGGCCGTATCGAGGATTCGAGACGAGATGCGAAGGCGATCCGACGTGAGCAGGGGTCCTCTAGCTCGCGCGGGCACTTGAGGCTCCCCTACACCTGCGGCGGAGGGTGTCACAGTCGAGCGTAATTAGGACAGCATTCGCGCCGGTCTCGTCGCCAACTC
Organism: Pseudomonadota bacterium; assembly: GCA_046723315.1. GTDB lineage: Bacteria > Pseudomonadota > Alphaproteobacteria > Rhizobiales > Methyloligellaceae > Methyloceanibacter. The sequence goes on from JBKOUI010000218.1 coordinate 979, forward strand.
TTGATCTTGCGCAATAGCTGCGAACCTCTCTGGGATTTGCTCAGTTGTTGTGAGCCGCCCATTGGTGGTATGCGTCGATATCGGTTTGTTCCTGCTTGATGTGGGCTTGGCACTCCTCTTGATTCGAAAATCGGCCGCTGCAAACTTCGCCGGTTTCGTTTGTGGCGTACCAGCCATCTCTAATCGCCCATCGATCGGATACCGTTCCCTGAATGCGGCGTGGCGCTAGATTGCTCATGAATATTCACTCTTCTGGTTCTGCAATGTTCGGGCTCACCTTGCGGCCGGAAGCGGGGGCGGGCATTTGCCCTCCCGGGAGTTGCATGGTGTCCGGCTCGCTGAGGCGCTCGCGAATGGGCGCGCCGAATTTTTCCGGGATCGCCGTGTGATCCGGGAAAGCCACGGACCATCGCTCCGCGACTAGCTCCGCCGCTCTCGCGTGGGTGGCCGAACCGAAGATGGCGGCCGAGCCGAGAAAGCTCGCCATCGCACAAGCCGCAATTTTCTTCATGGCCGGTGCTCCTATGTACAGGCGGGAGCATCATCGGTCTCTCAGGCACCAGCGCCTGTCGTTGGATTTGATTGCCGGTGACTACAAGAACATGGGGTGCCGCGGAGAATCAACAAGTAGGCGCGGCAAAAAGGTGTTGATGCCTGCTCAACCAGATTTGCCGGCTTTTCGTCGAACTGGTGGTTTGCGGTCTTGCATCAATGGTTCCGGCCTCCGATTGGCACGCGTGCCTTTGGGCCACCATGGATATCAGTGCTGCTCAATGAAGTTATTTCACAGACTGTGACCTGCTTCACACCTGATCTGATACGTCAGTGGCCATCTCACAGGTGCAAGCGCTGGCCGTTTGGCCTTCCCGCTGATGCAGACTTACAGACAATATTTGTTATAGAGGATTTGCAGCATGAAAACGCTCATCACTGCTCTGGCCGGGCAGCGCAAGAATGTCGGTGTCGTCGTGGCGGCTCTGCTGGCGGTGGGTGCTGTCACCGGATGGGCCATGTCGGCCACGTTCGCGACAATCACCGCAGCGGTCGACGACTTGTCCGCTTTCGAAGCAACGAGCAGCGGCGACATGAAGAAGCTGCCGCTTGACGAGTTTAGGCTCGGTCTCATCGGCTCCTATGTGGTGACCGGCACCCACCCCAGCGGCGAGCCTTACGCCGGCGCCGGCGTACTTGATATCGTCCTGGGCACGTCCGGCGCGCTCGAGCTGGTATGGGACAATGGCAAGAACGTCGGCGTTGGCCAAGTTATCGGCAACGTTCTGGCTGTGGCCAGTTCGACCAGGGGCCGAACCGTGATCTTGATGATGAACATCAACCCGGATGGTTCGCTCTCCGGCACGTCCTCGCGACGCACGGACCGGGGTTCCAAAGGCACCGAGGCCTGGAAGAGGACTTGATCCGACAAGCGGCCCACGATCAATTCTATTGATGTGAGCTATTTTGCTCAGACTCCGGACCGACAAAGGCGCAAACAACTGATGATCGATGCGCGATCGCAACGCGAGTCGGTCTTCAATTCGACTTTCTGAACCGGAACCCATCCGGGTGTCCGTGTCCTCGCTCCGAAACATGTCGGGCGAAAGGAAACATCATGCAAATGCCTTCCATGCTGCAGGGAGAATCGCTGACGCGTCTCATGCAAGGCGCAGTCGCCGGTGCCGTCGCCACGATGTTTGTCGGCTTTTACTGGGGCGGCTGGTCGCTCGGCAGCACCGCCGACAAGATGGCAAAAGAGCGCTCGGAGCTGGCGGTCGTAGCCGCGCTGGCACCGGTATGCGTCGACAAGTTCCGCGCACTGCCGGATGCCGAGGCCAAGCAAGCCGCGCTTTCGAAAATCGAATCGTGGAAGCGCCGGGACGAATTCCCCAAGGAGCTCGTGACCCTCCCGGGTGAATCGTACCCGAATTCAGCCCTTGTGGACGCCTGTTACACGCTGTTGGTCGCACCGAAGTCGGCCGCGCTCAAATAAGATAGCGGCCACCAGGCGGAAAACTCCCGCATCGTTTTTCCGCCGGCGGTCGGCACGCGCAGCAGGCGGCCACGCCATCGAAAGGCAAAGCCATGCAAGTTCGTTCGATCCTGCCGGCCGGGTCGTTGACCCGTCTTCTGCAAGGAGCCGTCCTCGGCGCCGTCGCGACGATGGCTATCGGTTTTTACGGGGCCGGATGGACACTCGCAAGCACCGCAAGCCAAATGGCGGACGACCGTGCCGTTGCTGCCCCGTGGC
>JBKOUI010000054.1:0-5640 GCA_046723315.1 Pseudomonadota bacterium
ATGTTACCCTGAACTCCTGCTGCAATGCGGAATGCATCTATAGCCACGCGCGCTGCCCGTTGAAAGCCCCTATTTCATGGCCGGTCCTAGCCCTCCTCCTGCTCGTTCCTGGCAGCGTGTGGGGAGAGCCGGCGGCAGGTATCGCGATGCACGGCAAGCCGCGCGAACCGGCGGGCTTCGCGCATTTTTCTTACGCCAACGAAGGTGCGCCTAAGGGTGGACGCATCGTCCTAGCGATGCAGGGCTCTTACGACAGCCTCAATCCATTGATCGTCAAAGGCGCGCCGGCCGACGGCGTCCGTGAATATGTCTATGAGAGCCTGCTTGCGCGCGCCAATGATGAGCCGTTCACGCTGTACGGGCTGATCGCCGAGGCCGTCGAGACGCCGCCCGACCGGAGCTATGTCGAGTTCACCCTGAACCCGAACGCAAAGTTCTCTGATGGGACACCGATCACCGTTGACGACGTGATCTTCTCGCACGCACTGCTCCGCGATCACGGGCGCCCAAACCATCGCTCCTATTACCGCAAAGTGACCAAGGTCGAGCAGACCGGCGAGCGCAAGGTGCGCTTCACCTTCGACCAAAGCGGCGACCGGGAGATGCCGCTCATCATGGGCTTGATGCCGGTGCTGCCGAAGCACCTCATCGATCCGGATCAGTTCGAAAAGACGACGCTGACGCTCCTCATCGGCAGCGGTCCCTACCTGATCGACCGGGTCGATCCCGGCAAGTCAATCAGCTTCAGGCGCGATCCCAACTATTGGGGTCGCGATCTTCCGGTCAATCGCGGACTCTACAATTTCGATGAGATCCGCTTCGACTATTACCGCGACGCGGGCTCGATGTTCGAGGCGTTCAAGTCTGGGCTCGTCCAGCTTCGCAACGAGGAAGACCCGATCCGCTGGACCGAGGCCTACGATTTCCCCGCCGTGCGCGACGGCCGCGTCGTCAAGGAGGAACTGCCGGTCGAGACGCCGGCCGGCATGTCGGCGCTCGTATTCAACACGCGGCGTCCACTGTTCGCCGACCCACGCGTCCGCCGGGCGCTCATTAAGCTGTTCGATTTCGAATGGCTGAACCGCACGCTTTATCACAGTCAGTATGCGCGCACGGAGAGCTATTTTGCACGCTCCGACCTGTCCTCGCATGGACGGTCTGCTGACGCGGCGGAGCGCGCGCTGCTTGCGCCTTACGCGAGCGAGGTCAAGCCGTCCATCATGGACGGCACCTTCTCCTTCCCGGTCAGCGACGGCACAGGCGAGAACCGGGACGGACGCCGCGAGGCCTTACAGCTCCTGCAGGACGCCGGCTATCAGCTCAAGGATGGCAAGCTCGTCAATGTGGCCACCGGGGAGCCCTTCCAGTTCGAAATTCTGGCGGCGACCCGCATCCAGGAACGCCTGCTCCTGACCTATGCCAGCGCGCTCAAGCAGGTCGGCATCGATGCGCGCATCCGCCAAATCGACTCGGCGCAATATCAGCGGCGCAAGCAGACCTACGACTTCGACATGATCCAGTATTTTTGGCCGGTGTCGCTGTCGCCGGGAAACGAGCAGTCGTTCCGCTGGGGAAGCGAGGCAGCCGAGACCGAAGGCTCGTTCAACTATCCGGGCGTGAAGAGTGCAGCGGTCGACGCCATGATCGAAGCCATGCTGAAGGCCGAGGATCAGCAGAGCTTCGTGTCGGCGGTCCGCGCACTTGACCGTGTGCTGCTGTCAGGCGACTACGTCATCCCGCTGTTCCATCTGCCGCGGCAGTGGGTCGCGCATTGGCGCGATCTCAAGCGGCCTGAGATCACACCGCTTTACGGCTATCAGATCGACACTTGGTGGATCGATCCATCGTCGGGCACTGCGTCAACCGGCGCGAGCACGCCCTGAGCGAGGCTCAGGCCGCCTGTTTGACCGCGGCGGCGATCTTGACGAGGCGCTTGAGCAAGTCGCGGGTGCCGGCAAGGCGCGCCTCAGGGCTATTCCAGTTAGCGTAATAGATGAGCCGGTGGTCTGGCTGGAGCTTCACGCGGGCGCCCTCCTCGCGGATGAAAGCGATCAGCCCTTCAGGATTGGCGAAGGTCTTGTTGCGGAAGGCGATCACCGCGCCTTTGGGCCCCGCGTCGATCTGCTCGATCCCTGCCTGACGGCACAGCCCTTTGATTTCGACGACGTCGAGCAGGTGCCGCACTTCTTCCGGCAATGGGCCGAAGCGATCGATGAGCTCCGCTGCGAACGCCTCGATAGCATCGTGAGTCTCGACGCCTGACAAACGCCGGTAAAGCCCGAGCCGCACTTGCAGGTCGGGCACGTAGTCCTCGGGAATCAATACCGAGGTTCCAAGGTTGATACGCGGGGACCATTGGTCCTCGACCTCGCCGGCCTGTCCGCCCCTGAGCGCGGCCACGGCCTCCTCGAGCATCGATTGATAGAGTTCGAAGCCCACCTCCCGGATGTGGCCCGACTGCTCCTCGCCGAGTAGATTGCCGGCGCCTCTGATGTCGAGGTCGTGGCTCGCCAGCACGAAGCCAGCGCCGAGCGTGTCGAGCGATTGAAGCACCCTCAACCGCCTCTCGGCGCCGGGCGTGAGGCGCGCATCGGCTGGAATGGTGAAATAGGCGTAGGCCCTGATCTTCGACCGGCCCACCCTGCCCCGCAATTGATAAAGCTGGGCCAGGCCGAACATGTCGGCACGATGCACGATCAGCGTATTGGCAGACGGGATGTCGAGGCCCGACTCCACGATGGAGGTCGAGAGCAGGACGTCGTATTGGCGGTCGTAGAATGCATTCATCACTTGGTCGAGCTCACGGCTTCCCATCTGGCCGTGGGCGCGCGCGACCTTTAGCTCAGGCGCGTGCTCTTCGAGAAATGCCGCCGCATCGTCCAGATCGGAGATGCGTGGCACCACATAAAAAGTCTGGCCGCCACGGAAGCGCTCGCGCAGCAGAGCCTCGCGCAAGATCACCGGATCGAACGGCGTCACGTAAGTGCGCACGGCAAGACGGTCGACCGGCGGCGTCGAGATCAGCGACATCTCGCGCACGCCGGACAGCGCCAATTGCAAGGTGCGCGGAATTGGCGTCGCGGTCAGTGTCAACACATGCACGTCCTCGCGGAGCTGCTTCAGCCGCTCCTTGTGCTGCACGCCGAAATGCTGCTCCTCGTCGACGATGAGCAGGCCGAGATTGGCGAACTCGACCGACTTGGCAAGCAGCGCATGCGTGCCGATGACGATGTCGATATCGCCCGACTTCAAGCCGTTCTTCACCTCCGCGCGTTCTTTGGGTGTCACCAGCCGCGAGGCTTGCGCGATCTTCACCGGGAAGCCGCGGAAGCGTTCAGTGAAGGTATAAAAATGCTGGCGGGCAAGCAGCGTGGTCGGCACGACCATGGCAACCTGCTTGCCTGCGAGCACGGCGATCAGGCTTGCGCGCAGCGCAACCTCGGTCTTGCCGAAGCCGACATCGCCGCAGATCAGCCGATCCATCGGGCGTCCGCTGGCAAGATCGTCGAGCACCGCAGTAATGCTGGTTTCCTGGTCCTCGGTCTCCTCGTAGGGGAACCGCGCCGAAAACTCGTCATAGAGACCGTCAGGTGGGGTGAGCACCGGCGCTTGGCGCAGCTCGCGCAGCGCGGCGACCTTGATCAGCTTCTCGGCCATGTCGCGGATGCGCTTCTTGAGCCGGGCCTTGCGGGTCTGCCAGGCGACACCGCCGAGCCGGTCGAGCTGAACGCCCGCTTCGTCAGAGCCGTAGCGGCTGAGCAGTTCGATATTCTCGACGGGCAAATAGAGCTTGTCGCCGCCGGAGTAGTGCAGCTCAAGGCAGTCATGCGGCTTACCTGCCGCCTCGATTGCGGTCAGCCCCACGAAGCGGCCGATGCCGTGGTCGGCGTGAACCACGAGATCGCCGACCGACAGGCTCGATACCTCGGTGAGCACATCGGCGCCGCGCTTGCCCCGCGTCTTGCGCACCAGCCGGTCGCCTAGGATGTCCTGCTCGTCGATTACGGCAAGACCAGGCGCCTCGAAGCCCGTCTCCAGCGGTAAGACGGCAAAGGTTGTCGTGGCATGGGGAAGCGCAAGGGCGTCGCCAAAGGTGTCCACACCCTTGGTCTCGCCGACACCGTGCTCCCAAAGAAGCGTGGCAAGCCGCTCGCGAGCGCCGTTGCTCCAGCACGCGACGATCACCCGCTTGTCCTCGCCCTTGAGGCGCTTGGCATGAGCCACGACGGCGTCGAACACGTTGGCGCCTTCCGTCTGGCGCTCCGCAGCGAAGGTGCGACCTTGCCGTCCCCCGAACGAGACGATCTTTCCGCCCGGCGTCTCGGGATGTTCGAAAGGATCGAGCGCGATTGTCTGTCGCGCGCCGAGCGCCTCCTGCCATTCGGCCTCGCTCAGAAACATGCTTTCAGGCGACACGGGATGGTAAGGCGGCGCGCCGAAGGCCTTGCGCTCGAGAGCCTCCGCGCGCGCCTGATAATGGTCGGCCACCTGCTCGAGCCGCTTGGTACGCGCATCATCGACCAACGGGTCGAGGCTAACCACGGCACTCGGTAGATAATCGAGCAGCGTGTCGAGGCGATCATGGAATAGTGGCAGCCAATGTTCCATGCCCTGGTGCTGGCGCCCGGCAGAGATCGACTCGTAGAGCGGATCGTCTCCGGTGACCGGTCCGAACAGCTCCACGTAACGCTGGCGGAAGGAACGGCGGACGTCCGGCGTGAGTGCGAGCTCGCTCATAGGCAGAAGTTCGACGGTATCGAGCCGCGCCGCCGTTCGCTGCGTGTCAGGATCGAAGGCTCTGATCGATTCCAACGTGTCGCCAAAGAAATCGAGGCGGACCGGCTGGCCGCCCGGCGGATAAAGATCGAGGATGCCGCCGCGCACCGCATATTGGCCTGGATCGGTAACCGTCCCCGCCCGCCCATAGCCCGAAACTTCGAGCCGCTCGATCAAATCCTGCATGCTCACGGCATTGCCTGGCACAAGTCTCATGCTCGACGCCGCAATGAATGACCGCGGCGGCACGCGCTGCACTACGGCATTTACAGTGGTGAGAACGATGAGTGGTTTGCCGCTGCTAGCGCTCCCGCGATGGGTAAGCTCGGAGAGTGTCGCGATGCGCCGCGCGATAGTCTCGGCGTTTGGCGCGACGCGGTCATAAGGGACGCCGTCCCAAGCCGGGAAGGTCAGCACCGTCACGTCGGGAGCGAAGAAAGCCAGCGCATCCTCAAGCGTGACGAGGCGGTTCGCGTCGCGCGCGATATGAAGAATCGGAGCGCCGTTCGGCGTGTGGCGGGCAAGCTCGCCGAGGAGGAGCGCGTCCAGGCCCTCGGGAACGCCGCTTGCGATCATATGCGACGCTTTGAGCAGGCGTTCGACCGGGAGGGACAGAAAGGAGGGCTTAACTGCCATGAGAGAGTTAGAGTTTAGTCCGCCTGCTCAAGGCCGTGGAAACGCTTGAGTTGCCCGATCAGTTCGTCAAGGTCGGCCTCGCCAAGTGACCGGCCACCGAACACCGACATCTCGATGTCAGGGTCAGGCGTTTCGATCAGGCGCTCGAACACGCCGATCTCGGCGGCATTCATTCCGTCGAGCGCCGCCTCGGCGAATCTGCCAAGCAGGAAGTCCATCTCCTTGGAG
>JBKOUI010000240.1:0-2944 GCA_046723315.1 Pseudomonadota bacterium
GATGTCTTTGACGATCTGCTCTGCCGGCGCTTTCTCCGGCCCGGGTTTCTGTCTCATCTTCGCTCCTGTTGGCTACGATGATCCAGAATTCCTCCGTTCCCGAAACCCCTCGATCTGTCTCACAGGCGCTGACGGCGGACAGGGAAGAGGTATCGGACGGCGGCCGCCAGCTTGCTGGCGAGCGGCCCCGCGTGGGACGAGCGGCTGGGCGATAAGCCCCGCCGCCTGCTCGACGTCCGGTTCGGCGGCCTCGATCCTTCGGCCATCGTGGGCGGCTGCGGCTGGGAGGGGCTTGGCTGGCAGGCCTTTCTGTTTCGGACCCTGAAGGGCAACTACTTCGTGCAGTTCCAGAATACCTGGCCCGGCGAGCGCGACCGGCTACTCCCGTTAAGCCAGGACGATGCCATGCGGCTGTATGGTGAGCTACTCGAGAAGAAGCTGAGTTTCGAGGAGGCCTTCCCGGGTGTGGAAATCGAGGAAGCATGACCCGCGTTGTGGGCGTCTGAGGTCAGTGACGCTGCCGCCAATTTCGCGCGCCTGGTTATCGTGCTCAGCCTTCTCTAGTTGTAGCCGCTTCCGGTCCAACCGCCGCCTCAGGAACATTTTCTCGTTGAGCTTGCACCGTTGATCCCGCGCTACTTCATCTCGCCAGTGTTTTCGTGCAGGTCCGATGGCTGACTCGAAGCCGTCCCCGTCGTAGGCGGGAGCGTCGGAGTGAATGCCTTGCCGCAAGAGACGCGGAACTTGAGTACAATAATATCCAGGCGGGGGAAAAGGCGAGCCGAAAGGGCCCCGCACGGCTGGCGGCGTAGCGGCACACTCTCGTGATCAGCCAGCGATGCGGAATGGATTGAACCTGGTCGCGAGATCGTAGTGGTCGATCCCTTCCGCGCGCTTCAGGTAATTGACCACGGCATAAGTGAGCGGCGTTGCCAAGGCCTCGTATGCAGACTTGACTAGCCACTGCGTGACGATGGCCGAGGCCAAGACCGCACTCGGGATAGTGCCAGCGAAGGCCAGGGTGATGAATACTGCCGAGTCAAGAGCCTGTCCAATGATCGTGGAGCCGATCGTGCGCGTCCACAGCCAGCGTCCCCCGGTGGCGATCTTCATCTTGGCGAGCACAAACGCATTCGCGAACTCGCCAATCAAATACGCCAAGAAAGAGGCAACGAGGAGGCGGGGTGTATAACCGAGGATCCGCTGGAAGGCCTCTTGGCCGTCCCAGAAGGGCGCCGCCGGCAGTACCCGTGCCGCCTCGATCGCGGCGACCACAATCAGATTGCAGAGAAAGCCAAGCCAGATCACCTGGCGCGCTTGGTGATAGCCGTACACTTCCGTCAGCACGTCGCCCAAGATATAGCTGAGTGGAAAGATGATGATGGCGGCCGGCAGTACCAGGCCGAAAATCTCAACGACCTTGACTGCGATGATGTTGGCGGTGATCAGGCAACTGATGAACAGCGCCACGAGTAACAAGAACGCATGTGAAAGACTGCGGCGCTGGCTGTCTGGTGCGCGCCGTCGATCGGTACGGGGAGATGGCTCGTCGCCTGCCCGCGGAAGGCTTTGCTCCATGATATCTACGTAGCCCAACCCTGGGCCACGATGAAGTACCGAGCTGCGCCGTCAGCCATAGAGCAACCTATTCAACGACCTCGATCGCGAACCAGGTGAGCTCATCGGCCGCGACTTTCTTGGTCGAGCCGGAGGTCTGGCGAGCGATCAGCTCGAAATAGTCGCCGGGGGTGACGTCGACGACTGCGCTCCCGATGCTCTGCACCCCGGCATCGCCCTGATCGCTCTCCTTAGCGGTGCCGAAGAACAGGGCGCTGTTCTTGTGCACCCATATGTGCCGGTAGCCTGAGCCGCCGAAAGTCCAGTGGATGCTGCCCTTGAGAGCATGCCGAGCGGGTTTGGCGCTCCAGCGGGCGAACATGCTGTCGTCCCAGGCGGCGCCGAAGCTCCGTAAGCTTTATCCAGGCAGTCGTGGATGGCTCAGAGCAGCAAGAATGGCGTCGAAGCCGTCGGTGAGCGCTGCGGGTCCGGGCTGTAGGATCAGCGGCGACTTGATCTCGAAGATGCGGTTCGCGGCAACGGCGGGGATCTGATCCCAGCCGGGGCGGGGACCGAATGCGATCCGGCACGACCTTCTTGCCGCACCAGGAGGCGAGGATCACGTCCGGGCGGGTCGCCGCGATGACGTCCGGCGTGACGATCCGGTCCTTGGCCGCGGCACCCGCGCGAAGATGGCAGCAGACGTCGTCGCCGCCGGCGATCTCGATCAGCTCGGAAACCCAGCCTATCCCGGCGATCAGCGGCTCGTCCCACTCCTCAAAGAAGACGCGCGGTCTCGGGCTTCGATGCTGCTGCTCGCGCGCGATCGCCTCGAGGCGCCGAGCCAGCGAGTCTGCCAGCGTGTCGGCGGCATCGCGGCAATCGATCAGGGCGCCGAGGGTGCGGACCATCGCGAGGATGCCTGCCACGTCGCTTTGGTTGAACAGATGGACGGCGGGGCGGCGCGGGCGAGGTCCCGGACGATTCCGGCCTGGAGATCGGAGAAAGCGAGGACCAGGTCAGGCGCAAGCGCCACGATCTTCGCTGTGTCGGCGGAGGTGAACGCAGAGACCCGCGGCTTCTCGCGCCGGACCCGCGGTGGCCTGACGGCATAGCGAGAAACGCCCCCGATCCGGTCTTCCTCGCCAAGGAGATAAAGGGTCTCGACCGTTTCCTCAGTCAGGCAGACGATCCGCTCGGGCGGGAACCGGCGCATGTCTCACGCCCGGTCGCCGAGCGCCCGGACGTGGTCGGCGATCCGTTCGTTGGTGCCGTACAGGAAGTGGTTGGCCATCTTCTCCGAGTAACGGCTGGCCTCGGTGGTCCGCCCGACCGCTTCGGCGACCTCTCGGATGAGCATCGGCGACGCGCCGCAGCAGACGCCGAG
>JBKOUI010000052.1:0-2339 GCA_046723315.1 Pseudomonadota bacterium
CACGTTGAGGCAATTGATCGGCATTTTGTCAGGCTCGTTGGATAGATCAAGTCAGTCCGCCAAGCCTGTGGCGGGCTTCCTTTTAACCCCTAACCGAAGAAAGGACCAAGCATTTGTTCACACGCGTAGTAGAGCCGGCACTGGAACATCCCTGCTGCTCGACATCAATCGCGGTTCGTGAAAATTGCTCAGTGATCCGGCGCGCTTTCATCCAGCGCCAACGAGGCATGCTGTCACAAAGTCTCACTCAGTTCTATTTTAGCGAGTGCAAGAGACCGATGACTTTGAAATGCCTTGGTCAAGAATGAAGGAGACGATTATGAAAATCGTAGTGATCGGCGGCACTGGACTCATTGGATCAAAGCTTGTCAAAAAGCTGCGTGAGCATGGCCACGAGGCGATAGCGGCAGCACCCAACACCGGGGTCAACACCCTCACGGGCGAAGGACTGGCCGAAGTGCTGAAAGGTGCCTCGGTAGTCGTTGACGTATCAAATTCTCCCTCCTGGGAGGACGCAGCAGTGCTGAAGTTCTTTGAGACATCAACCCGTAACCTCCTCAACTATGAAGCGGCCGCAGGAGTAGTACATCACGTTGCGTTATCGGTTGTGGGAACCGATCGGCTGTCCGAAAGCGGTTACTTCCGCGCCAAGATCGCTCAGGAGAAACTGATCAAAGAATCTTCAATCCCCTACTCCATCGTGCACGCGACGCAGTTCTTCGAGTTTCTCAAGGGGCTTGCCGACATTTCTTTCGACGGCGAAAAGGTGCGACTGCCACATGTGCTTTTCCAGCCGATGGCTGGCGACGATGTCGCGAGTGCAGTAGGAAAAATCGCGGTGGGCCCGCCGGTAAACGGTATGGTGGAAGTTGGAGGCCCGGATCAGTTTCGCATGGATGAACTAGTGCGGCGGCGTTTGGCCTCGCTCAAGGATCCCCGCGAAGTCATCGCTGATCCAAACGCGCGTTACTCTGGGGCGAAAATCAGCGAGAGAACACTGGTTCCGGGCAATAACGCACGACTCGGCGAGACGCGTTTCGAAACCTGGCTCACTCAGTCCGCAGCAACCGGCCTCGCCGCGTAAAACAGCAACAGAAGGGCAACAGCGTCAGGGAAGAGGTACGCCGCGGACACCATTGGTGAGCGGGATATGAGAAAGCACATCGGCCGTCGAAAGTCGCCTACACACGACGAGATTGCCAACTCGCCTTCAGTCGGACGGACACCACATCGAAGATTGTCTGCGTGCCGAACAGGAACTCGTGGGGCACTACGCGTAACTGCGAAGTACCGACCAATAAACCCGACGCATTGAAATGGCGTCGGTCAAGCGAAAGGCTAAATCGTGACGTTCACAAAAGTAATTTTGGCGTTGGCATGTCTTATGTCCGGCCCACTGGCGGCACAGGAGGCTAAGGTAACGGAGCTCCTGTCGAAAGAGCTGACAAACCTTCCGGGCAAAGAAGGCTTGATGATCACCGTGGAATATCCGCCAGGCAGTTCGGACCCTATACATCGCCACAAGGCGCATGCGTTTGTCTACGTACTGGAGGGCTCCGTTGTGATGCAGGTGAGAGGCGGAAAGCAAGTGACACTGACACCGGGGCAGACCTTCTACGAAGGTCCCGATGATGTTCACGTCGTCGGCCGGAATGCGAGCGGCACCAAACCAGCCAAATTTGTCGTGTTCTTGGTAAAGGACAAAGGCGCTCCGGTCGTAGTGCCAGCACAATGACCGGCGAAATCGCCGTCAAGCGGAACACGAGCCAGAAAGAACTCCGAATGCGGCTGTGGTAGGCGCGACGCGTGCACAAGGGCGGCTGCACATCGGACGTTTGCAACGGGATCGCCTGGGTGGATGTGGAGGTGCAATAGGAGGTGGACGATGAAGGCGATAGCGGTGACGGACCAGGCTGCGGGAACGGCCGGGATGAAGCTGGTGGAGCGGCCCGAGCCGCAGGCAGCGATAAACGACGTCGTCGTTCAGGTTCATGCGTCGGGATTCGTCGGGACCGAGTTGGCGTGGCCGTCGACCTGGACCGATCGCCGCGACCGTGATCGCACACCGTCGATCCCCGGGCATGAGCTGGCCGGAGTGGTCACCGCCCTCGGGTATGGCACGACGGGGCTGTCGGTCGGACAGCGGGTGTTCGGCCTCACGGACTGGTATCGCGACGGCACCCTGGCCGAGTACGCGGCCGTCGAGGCGCGCAACCTCGCGCCGCTGCCGGGCGACGTCGAATTCACGGTGGGCGCGAGCCTGCCGATCTCGGGCCTGACCGCCTGGCAGGGACTGTTCGAGCACGGCCGGCTTCGGGCAGGGCAGAGCGTCATTGCAC
>JBKOUI010000043.1:0-2247 GCA_046723315.1 Pseudomonadota bacterium
ATCTCGCGCCGGGTCGCGACCTCTCTCGGCACGCGCGTCGCGCTTGCCGAGCAGGGTGCGATCGCGGGCACCGTGGTTCAGCCCATGGGCGGGCAGGTGATCGGCGCCGCACTCGGCGTCGCAATCGGCGCCGCCGTCGACTATCTCTCGAACGAAGCGAACGAGGCGATCAACCGGGAGAGCTTTGTCGCGGCCAACGAGCAGGCGCTCGACTCGACCATCGCCACGTGGAAGTCGAGCCTCGAGGCCAATATCGATACGGCCATCGACAAATGGTTCGACGACACGCGGGCTTCGGTCGTGCTCGCCGGGAAGTAGACCGGCAACTTTCTGTCGCTTTTCCGATGCTCGGGGCGATATGCTTAGCTCTCTGAGGCTAAGTGCATGGAAGAGAACGCCAAATCGATAGCCCAGCCGGCCGCGAGCCACTCGTTGCGGGAGGCGATCCGCAAGGCGCGCCTCGAGGAGGCCGAGCATCTCGATCGTGCCGCCGATCTCCGCGATAGCGAGATCGCGCGGCTAGAGCTGCTCAAGGCCGACCTCGAAACCATATTCGCCGAGCTTCCGCCTCACGACGACCGCTTCAATCTCGCGCTGGTGCCAAGCCGCCCGGCGCGGCTGTGGATCGACCTCTTCACCTATGCTGCCATTGACGAGGCGAGTGGTGCCTATCTCTTCGTGCGTAATAGCGAGAACGGCCGCCGAACCTTGTTCAGCTCGACCAATGTCGCCGAGATGGCTGACCGCATCACGCGCTACGTCGCGCGCGAAATCGTGCGGCGCGAGCGCCTTGAAGCGGCGCTCGCCGAGGCGCCCCGTCTTGAGCCATTGCCCACGCCCCGGCCCCAAGGCATCAATTTGGGTGTCGTCATCGCCGCCTTCGCGGTCGGCCTGCTCGCGGGAGCGGCGGGCCTGTTTACCGCGGTGTGGCTTACCGCTCCCTAAGCAGGCGCCGCTCACATTCCCACACGTGATCGCTGGCGGCAGCTACGCAGCGGCCGGTCATCTCGCACCGCCACCCGTCGTTGGTCCGCGCGATAGCGTATTCATTGTAGCGCGCGGCGGGAGCGCGGCCCTCGACCGCCTCTGACGCCGATGGCACGCCGATAACAATCGCAGTGCCGCTGACGGTCTCAAGCTCGAGAATGGTCTGCTCGTGATTGTGCCCATGCAGAACGAGCTCCACGCCGTTCTGCTTCATGACCCTTGTAGTGCGCCCGGCATCGCGAAGCCCGCGATGCCAGCCGGCCTGCCCTGGCAGGGGAGGGTGGTGAATTAGAACCACGCGGAACAGGCCGTCACGTCCAAGCCGGGAGAGGGCCTCGCCCAGTAAGCGCCGTTGGAGCGAGCCCACTTTCCCAGCCGCGATGAAAGGCATGGTGGGAATCGCCGAAGACAAGGCGATGAGCGCGATATCGCCGAAGCGGCGCACGAAGGGGAACAGCGTAGGCGGCGTTGGCACCAGCAACTCTCCCGCCTCGTTGGACTCCATGTAAGGCTGCCAATGCCGCGTGCCGCGTTCCGGATGCAGCCTGACATAGGCATCGTGATTGCCGGGGATGGCAGTCACGCGGGCCGGTGGACCGAGATGGTGCAGCCACTCGGCGGCGCGGATGAATTCCTCAGGCAGCCCGAGGTTGACGAGGTCGCCGGTCACCACGATGTGGTCTGGCTTTCGCTCGACGAGATCGTGGGTGAGCAGGTTTAGCACCTCGCGCCGATGCACGTATTTGCGGCCGCGATGCCAGTTGACATAGCCGACCATGCGCTTGGAGAGCAGGTCGCGGCGCTTGGCGCGCGGCATCGGACTCAAATGAATGTCGGAGAGGTGGGCGAGGGTGAACAAGAGACGCGCAGCCGCTTTGTTATTGCCGACACACTAGATGGCGTCGCGTCTGTTGAGAATGCGCAAGTTCAATTACCCTGTAGGCTGATCGTCAGTATTCGAATTAATCGATTCTTAACCAGTTTTAACGAAATTCATCTCGAATGAACGGCCCCCTCGGCGTCGCGGTTAGTCGCGTAGGGGGGCGCCCAAGCCAAAGCTCTGGCTGTTCCCGTTTCATCTCGTCAGTCCGTTGTGGCGCTTCTAACGCGTGTCCAGCCGGCGGAATGCCGCGTGACGTGGAGCTGGGGGGCTTCCATGGGGACTCGAATTACGACTTTGCTTGCCGCCTTGCTTGCGGCGCTCGTGATTGGTGTAGCGCTCGAGCCCGACCGAGCCTGGGCGGTTGAATGCAGCAATGG
>JBKOUI010000213.1:0-11162 GCA_046723315.1 Pseudomonadota bacterium
GGAGCCGGCAAGACCACCACCTTCAACGTCATCAGCGGTTTTTATGCGCCATCGAGCGGCTGCGTGATTTATCTCGGCCAGGACGTCTCAGGCCACGCAACCAGCGCGCTCGCCGAACTCGGGCTGATCCGGACCTTTCAGGGCACAACTCTGTTCCACGAACTGAGCGTGCTCGACAATGTCCGCCTCGGCTGTCATCGCGGCGCCAAGGCTGACCTCCTCAGCCGGATTCTCGGCCGCGACCGAGCCACCGAAGCGGCAGCCGACGACAAGGCGCGCGGCATCCTCGAGTTCTTCGGCCTACAAGCGCTTGCCGGGGAGCTCGCTTCCAACTTACCCCATGGCCATCAGCGCGCGCTCGGCATGGCAGTCGCCTTGGCCGCCGATCCGAAGCTCATGCTGCTCGATGAACCCTTCACCGGCATGAATCCGGAGGAGACGAAGCGCATGGCGAAGTTGGTGCGTCGCCTGCGCGATGAGCAAGGCGTCACGGTGATGCTGATCGAGCACGACATGCAGGCAGTGATGGGGTTATGCGAGATTATCACCGTGATGAATTTCGGCACGCTGCTCGCAGAGGGAACTCCCGCCGAGGTAAGAGCCGATCCGGCTGTCATCGAGGCCTATTTGGGAAGCGCCATCGATGCTGCTTGAGGTCAATAATGTCCACGTCCACTACCATAAGGTCGCCGCACTGAAGGGCATCAGTATGGCGGTGCCCGAGAGTGGCATCGTCACCATTATTGGCGCCAACGGTGCGGGCAAAAGCACGACCTTGAGGGCAATTTCCGGCCTTGCACCGATCAGCAATGGCGAGATCAGATTTAATGGCGAGCGCATCGATCGGCTTGCGCCGGAAAAGATCGTGGCTCTTGGCATTGCCCATGTTCCCGAGGGACGTCGAGTCTTTCCCGGTCTAACCGTGGAAGAAAACCTGCGTAGCGGCGCCTTCCTCCGGAGCGACAAGGCAGCCATAAACAGCGATCTCGATGAGGTGTTTCATCATTTTCCGCGCCTGAAGGAGCGGCGCAAACAATGGGCGCGGACCTTGTCAGGAGGCGAGCAGCAGATGCTCGCTATCGGCAGGGCGCTCATGTCACGCCCGAAGCTCCTCGTTCTCGACGAGCCGACAATGGGCCTGTCGCCGGTTGCGGTGCAGGAGATCGCCCTGATCGTTCGCTCGATCGCCGAGCGCGGCGTCCCGGTCGTACTGGTCGAGCAAAATGCCGAGCTTGCCTTGAGACTCGCGCGCTTTGCCTATGTGCTCGAGACTGGGCGCGTCGCGCTCGAAGGTCCGGCACATGAGCTGCACGACAATCAGCACGTAAGACGGGCCTATCTTGGCGGCTGAAAGCTGGACCGCGCAGGAGTTGCTGGCGGCGGGGTGGAGCGACGCCGATCTCGCCTGGGAGAAAGCGACAGAGCGTACGCTGGAAGCGATTACAGAGAACGACATTGCGCTGGCGAAGGATTCGGCGGCCCTCGCCGTGCAGATCGCACGCGCCAATTTCGCTTCCATCGATCCACGATTGGGCACCAGCCTCGCCAATTACGGGCTCTGCCTAAAGCTGGCGGGTGACGATAGGAGCGTCCCGGCTTTGCTCGGCGATGCGCTGGAAGTCTGGCGTGGCACGGGTCCATGGGTCGATCGAATGGAAGCGCCGCGAGTGGCTCGCAGCTCGCTTTTCCATATGCGCATGGAGGCGCTTCACCGCGACACGTATCGTGCAAGATGGCAGAAGCGCTGGCGCGAGACGGTCACTGAGTCAAAGGAGCGGCTGAGCGCTTACGATGCATCCACCAACACGCTCGCAGCCGTCGCGCAAGAGTCGTTAGCGCGCTGGCGGCGGGAGCGGCCTGCCATGCTCAACGACACGCGCAAGCTGTTCGCCGCAGCCTTCCTGCTTCTTGCACCTGTCAGCCCCGACAACGCCTGACCAAAGCCTGCGGCAACTACTCCGCTGGCTGCTCCGCCTCGGCCTTCTGTTTCGATAGGACGCGTTTCTCCTTCCGCTTCGCTATCCATTCCCGAAGCTTAGGCACGAGGCTCTCGAGCCCATTGGGCAGATAGAGAATGAAAAGGATGAGGATGGCGCCATAGAACATCGGCCGCATCTGATCGACGCCGAGCGCGCGCAACACGATCTCGTTGAGAATCGTGAGCGTAATCACGCCGAGGATCGGGCCGAAAAACGTGGCGGTCCCACCGACGATGGCCCAGATCAAAACATAGGTCATTTCTTCCACACCAAACCGGTTCGGCGCCACCGTGCCGACATAGTGCGCATAGAGCGCACCGGCGAGCCCTGCGAAGAACGACGAGACGACGAAGGCGAGCGTGCGGTAGCGGAAAGTGTTGACACCGACGGACTCGGCCAGCTTGTCCTGCCAATGGATGGCGTGAAAAGTGAGACCGATGCGCGAGCGCTCGACCCGGTAGAGAATGACGAGCGAGATCGCCACCACGATGAGGCAGAGATAATAGTAATTCACCGGGTCGTAGAAATCGATCGACAGCAGGTCGATGTTGGGAAAGGGCGGGATAAGCTTGATGCCCTTCGGGCCGCCGAACAGCCAGGTCAGGTCGCTCCATTTCCAGAGCAGCCGGATGATCTCGCCGGCGGCGAACGAGCCGATCAGGAAGTAGAAACCCTTCATGCGAAACAGCGGGAAGCTGAGTAAAAAGGCGATCAGCGCCGCGGTGGCCGACCCGATCAGCATGGAGAGCGGCACGGGAACACTGAGTTCCTTGGAGACGAGCGCGGAGGTGTAGGCGCCCACGCCCATGATGACGACGTGGGCGAGCGACCATTCCCCGGTTAGCGTGAGCAGCCGGTAGCTCGCGACCAGGAGCACATTGATCACGAGCAGGACGAGGATCTCCTGCTGCGAGAGGGTAAGCAAATGCGGCAGCACGATAAGCGCCGCCGCAATCACGAGACCTCCGAGCGTCCAGGGGAGTACGCTGCTTAAGCCGCGCTCAGGCACGTTCCTTGGCTCCGAACAGGCCGGTTGGCTTGACGATCAGGACGACGAGCATCAGCAGCAGGCCGACGATATTGGCGAGTGTCCCGTCATAGATCGTGGTGACGAAGGTGTTGACGAAGCCATAGAGGATAGCGGCAAGCACCGCACCCTCGAGAGACCCGACGCCGCCGACGATGATAATGATGAACGCGGTGATGATCACAGGATGCCCCATATAGGGCATGGGCGCGACGAGCGGTGCGGTGAGCGCTCCGGCGACGCCCGCAAGCGCTGCGCCAATGAACATGGCGATCCGGGCGGTATCGTTGATCGACATGCCCTGAAGGGCTGCCGCCTCGCGGTCCTGCGCGCAAGCGCGAAGCGCCCAGCCGAATTTGCTCTTGCGCAAGAAAATCCACAGCGCGGTGAGCAGAACGACCGTGGCGACAATGACGTAAAGCCGCTGATAGGTCAGCACCGCGCCGTCGGAGAATACGATCTTCTCCTGCGTGGACGGCGGCACGTGCTCCATTTGCACGCCGAAACCAAGCACGGCGATGGTCTGCAGGATTAGAAGAAATCCGATCGAAGCGATCAATCCTCCGAGCGGGTTGTCGCGTAAGGGCCTGAATAAGCCATATTCCATGAGCAGCCCAAGCAGCCCGACAAATATGAGACCGATGGCCACGGCGACGAAAAACGGAATGCCAAGATCGGCGTAGAGGGCGACGACGGCATAGCTGCCAGCCATATAGAGCTCGCCATGGGCGAAGTTGATGACGCCCATCACACCGAAAATGAGCACGAGGCCGACGGCGATGAGCGCCATGTAGCTCGCCGCATAGGTCGCGTTTACGACGGTTTGAAGAAACAGCTCAACAGTCATCGCCAAGCTCCGCGATCCGCCCGGCCTCGGAAGCTATCCGCACATGTCTGGCACAGGCTGACGTGGAGCGCGAGCTTCTTCAAGTCATCCATGCGCCCTCGGCACCAGGTGCGGCAAGATGCAGCTTCTTCGTCAGATGTCGCGCCGCAACGGAGGCAGACCTATTTGCGCTGAAAGTACATCTGGTCCAGCGCGGTCATGTGCTTGATCATGAGATCCTTGTTCTTGGCCCACCAGGTGGGGATCGATTTGAACTCCTTGATCTTGGCCTTGCCATCCTCGATGACGACCACGGGCCAATTGCCGACCAATGCGTTGTCGATGCCGAAAAGATCCTTGCCCCACCATTCGGCTTCGCCAAAGATGTGTTTGCCCTTCCCGTCGTCCTTCATGGCCGTCAGCACAGCTTCCGGGTCGGTAGTGCCTGCTTTCTGCGCGGCATCGGACCAGAGATCCATGATGGAGGAATATTCCCACGACACGGCGCTCCATTCGCCTTCGCCGTAGCGCTTCTTGTATTCCTCGTAAAACTCGTTGGGCTTCTTGAAATTGATTTGCGGTTCGTTGAGCGCCGGATCGTCGAAGTCGGGGAACTGGAAGATGAAGCCCTCCATGAACTCTTTCGACGTCTTCTCGATCATCTTGTGGTAGAAGTCAGCCGTGCAGGAGATGATCTGCCCTTTGAACCCCTGCTGAAACGCCTGCTCCGTGAGCGGATGCACGTAGTCGGCATAGCAGGTGTCGAGGCAAATGATGTCTGGTTTCTGCGCCAGCATCTTCGACATGATCGGCGCGAAGTCGGTGGTCGCCGGATCGAAGAAGATTGGATCGCCCAGCACCTTGATCCCTGCCGCCTCGAAAGCTGCGAGATAGGTCGCGACTGAAGGTTTGCCGAGGGAATCATCCTGGGCGACGATGACGGCGGTCTTAAGGTCAGGCTTGTGCTCCGCTAGCCACTCGACGCCGGTGACATTATAGATGGGGTGCACCTCGCAAGGAGCGACAAGCATCTTCGTGTCGGGCGTCAGATCGCTCGGCAGGAGTGTGGAGACCAGCATCTTCTCCTTGTCCGCGACTGGAAAAACGCCGGGCCATGGATCGCCGCCCAGCATCATGATGAACTTGACGTCGTCTTCCTTGATCAGCTTCACCGCGCCGGTGCGCGCCTTGCCGGGATCGTACTCGTCGTCATAGGCGACGAACTCGATCTTGTACGTGTCGCTGCCGACCGGAATGCCGCCGGCGCTATTCACGCGATCTGCCCAGATGTGAAGGCCATCTAATCCCGGCTTACCCCAGGCGGCGACGGCGCCGGTCAGCGGCGCAAGAAAACCGATTTTCACAACCTTGTCGGCGGCGAAGGCGATCTTCGGCGTCGACAAGCCGGCCAAGAGAGCGGCGGCAGCCGTGGTTGAGAGAAACTCGCGACGGTTCATCGCGCCCTCAGAAAATTTGGTTGTCATTGGATACCCCTGTTCACGTCGATCGACGGTGCGATCGTCGGAACGGCGACCGACCTAGCGCCCGCGCGTCGCTTGCCCGGACGTGCTTCCGAAAGCTTAGACCTGTTGTCGCAAAAAGGACAATAGGAGCCACTTTGGTTTCGTCAAACGCTGTTTGGTAGGAGCCACTTTGGTTTGGAATGGCGCTGTCTAGAATGTCATCCTAAAGTGGTCGGCAGATGCAGCGGTCGCCCCGCTGCGTAACGACGTGGTCTCAGGCGTGAGAGCCCAGTGAAGCGAGGGGAGCAAATCATGACAACTCGTGTTGCAGTGATCGGGGCCGGGCCCTGCGGCCTAAGCCAACTGCGGGCGTTCCAGCAGGCGCAAAGCAAGGGCGCGCAAATTCCTGAAATCGTGTGCTTCGAGAAGCAGAGCAATTGGGGCGGTTTATGGAATTACACCTGGCGCGCGGGAACCGACCAGTACGGCGAGCCGGTGCATAGCAGCATGTACCGCTATTTGTGGTCGAATGGCCCCAAGGAGGTGCTCGAGTTCGCCGACTACACCTTCGATGAGCACTTTAAGCAGCCGATACCCTCGTTCCCGCCGCGCGAGGTGCTGTACGACTATATCGTCGGGCGCGCCAAGGAGGCGGGCGTTCGGCCGTGGATCAAGTTCGACACTGCCGTGCGCTACGTCACTTATGACAAGAGCAACGACAAGTTTTCTGTGACCGTCGAGCATTTGCCCGACCACACGCGGAAAACCGAGACGTTCGATTGGGTCGTGGTGGCGACCGGGCATTTCTCCGTGCCGAACGTTCCGCAGTTCCCCGGGATCGAGTCATTCCCCGGACGCGTGATGCACGCGCACGACTTTCGCAGTGCCAACGAGTTCAAAGGCAAGGATCTGCTCTGCGTAGGCGCAAGCTATTCAGCGGAAGACATCGCTTTGCAGTCTCACAAATACGGCGCGAAATCGGTCACCATGTGTTGGCGGACGCAGCCGATGGGCTTCAAATGGCCGAAGGGCATGGATGAGCGTCCGCTGCTGACCAAGATCGAAGGAAGAACCGTGCACTTCAAGGACGGGTCGAGCAAGGAGTTCGACGCTATTGTTCTCTGCACCGGCTATCAGCACCACTTCCCGTTCCTGGCGGACGATCTGAAGCTCCGCACCCACAACCGGATGCATCCGCCGCATCTCTACAAGGGCATCGTCTGGATCGACAATCCCAAGGTCGCCTATCTCGGCATGCAAGACCAGTTCTACACCTTCTCAATGTTCGACGCGCAGGCCTGGTATGCGCGGGATGTGATCATGGGAAGAATCAAGCTGCCGTCGAAAGCAGAGATGCAAAAAGACGACGATGCTTGGGTCAAGCGCGAAGAGGCATTGAAGGATGCCTTCGAAAAGATCGACTTCCAGGCCGACTATGTCCGCGACCTATGCGCTGCAATCGACTATCCGAAATTCGACATCGACATGACGGTGGACGAATTCAGGGAGTGGGAGCACGACAAGGAGCACTCGATCCTTGGCTATCGCGACAAGGCGTTCAAATCGCCTTGCACGGGAACGATGGCGCCGGTCCATCACACGCCATGGTTTGAAGCGCTCGACGACTCGATGAAGACATTTCTCGCGGTCAAGGGGAAGGTCGCCGCGGAATAGGCGCCTCCCCTGCCTCAGGACCGAACCCTGGTCTTGTCCGGATCGTAGTGTGGGAAGCGCACGACGCGCGCCGGCAGTCGCTTCTGGTGGCCGTCGAGCTTGCCCACTTCCACCTCCGTGCCTAGGTCAGAATGAGCGACATCGAGCCGGGCGAGCGCGATCGTCTTCTTCAGGATCGGCGAGCGCGTGGCGCTCGTAACTACGCCCACCTGGGCGCGGCCAACATGAACGCAATCGCCGTGGCCGACTGCGTCATCCCCCTCCATCACAAGACCAACAAGCTTCTTTTGCGGATGTTCACTTCGCCGCACCAAAGCATCGCGACCAATGAAGTCTTCATTTTTGGACCTGAGTGGCACAGTGAAACCGATGCCTGCTTCGAACGGATCGGTCTGATCGCAGAATTCGTAGCCGGCGAAGACAAGGCCGGCCTCGATGCGCACCATGTCGAGTGCTTGGAGCCCGAACGGCACGAGTCCAAGTGGTTGGCCCGTCTGCCAAACGGCGTCGAATACGGTCGGCGCATCCTTGGGATGACAGAAGATCTCGTAGCCGAGTTCGCCGGTGTAGCCGGTGCGCGACACAACGACCGGAGCGCCCTCAAAACCGCCGATGCGCCCAATGGTGAAACGGAACCATCCAAGTTCGGCTAACGCGGGCTGCGCGGGCGGCGTCCAGATCACCTCGCGCAGGATGTCGCGGCTCTTAGGCCCCTGCACGGCAATGTTGTGCAGCTGGTCCGTCGAAGACCGCACCCATGCCTTGAGACCGAGCTTTTCGGCCTGCTCACGCAACCACACGCCGCTATAGGGATCACCGCCGATCCAGCGGAAATTGTTGTCGCCGAGACGGAACAGCGTGCCGTCGTCGATCATGCCGCCATGCTCGTAGCACATGGCGGTGTAGACGACCTGGCCGACCGCCAGTTTCCGGACGTCGCGGGTGAGCGTGTATTGCAGCAGCGATGCGGCATCGGGTCCGGTTACCTCGAATTTGCGCAAGGGCGACAGGTCCATGACAACCGCACGCTCACGGCAGGCCCAATATTCAGCGACCGGTCCCTCGCTGGAAAAGTGGGTCGGCAGCCAATAGCCGCGATATTCGGTGTAATTGCGCGTCAGCGCCGAAAACCGCGGGTGGAACGCGGTCTCGCGTGTGAGCTCAGGCTCGGCATCGGGAGTCATTCTGTAGGCCACTGCTCTGGAGAAGCTTTGCTTGTCGGAATAAGTGCGCACATGGATGTCGGTGGGATTCCACCCGTTTGAGGGATCGATATCGTCCGGACAGGCGGAGGAGACGCATACAATATCAGTGAGCGCGCGGAGCAGCACGTAATCGCCCGGTCGCGACCAGGGCTCGTCGAAGTAGAGCACGTTATGAGCGTCGATCCCGGTATTGTAGAAGAAGTTGAGGGCCATCCAGCCCTTGCGCGGGGCGATGCCGTAAGGCGCGAGCTCGGCGTTGAAATTGTCCGTGCAATTGACATGTCCAGGATAACCTTGGTCGGCGTAAAAGCGCGCGTGGCACGCAAACGCGAAGGCGTCGTGACGTCCGACCGTGTCACGGACCACCTCCACCAACGGCTCGGTATCCTGGTCGAACGCCTTAGAGAAGAGACCCGGAAGCGGATAGCTTTGGCTTACCAGCGAGCGCGTCGCGGTCATATCGAGCGGGTGCTCAAGTCCCTTGTCGAGCTTGCGCGCAGAGAAGCACTGGAAATCGGTGCATTGGCGACCGGCAACATCGATGATCTGAATATACTCGCCGGCACGCACGAAATAGGCCTTGGCGGTTGCGCTGTGGACGCGGATGTCCTGCGCCGGATCGGCGAGCGGCTCGGGCAGCAGCGCCTCATTCGATGGGCGCAGACGGCTACGCGAGACGTGGAGGCGGATTGGCGTCGCCGTGTTTTGCGATCCTGCGGCCATCGCCTCGCCGGGCGCGGCTACAATCAAGACTCCGTCGCGCGAAACGGCGAATTCGGCGGCGTCTCCCGCGCGAGACTCGCCTCCGAACAGCACTACGGCACGCGCGGCAGCGAGTGCTATACCGCGCCGCTCGAGCCCGGCGCGGGCAGCACGTGCGCTGTCGGTATCGCCACTCAGAATCTGCTTGAGGCCGCTAGCGTCGCCATCGCCGTAGACACCGAGAATCCCGGGATCGGCATGGCCGGTCGCATCCACGGCCACGACCTCGCAGCGCTGCAGGCCTTCGACGTCGATGAGCCGCAGGCGGTCGCCGGCATGGATCGGCACGGCGATGATGCCGCCGCCCGGCACGGTGTAGCGCTCCTCGCCGGGAGCCAAGGCGCGCATTCCGGGGCGGATGATGACCGAGGGCCGCGGCGGGCCTAGCGGTACAGTGTGGTCGCTGGCGAGAGTCAAAAAATTCGTTCCGTCATCCAGCTCGACATAGCGATACGCTAGCATGACCCCGGGTCGTATTCATATCAAGGACCGCAATCATCGGACGCTGCCTATGAATCAAAATGAATCAAAGCAAGCCTGGCTTCCAACCGCTGAAGACGATGACATCTTCAGCAATATCCTGGAGAGCAGGCATTTGGTCGTGTTCCCATGGTTGATCGAAGCCATCCTGAAATTGAGGCCCACTTCGGTCCTGGACTATGGCGCGGGAGATGGAAAGTTCCTCGCCAAGCTTCGCCAGCAGTTTGATGGCGAGCTCTGGCACCACGACCCTTCGCCGGCATTAGAGGCAAAGGCAAAGCAACTGTTGGAAAACGCCGATGTCCGCTTTTGCCAAGATGCAAAGTCGCTCGGAAGTCAATCGATCGACGTCGTGTCATCCATAGCGGTGTGGATAACTCTCCGCAGCCACCAAACCTGCTTGCAATATCTGGCCGAGCAGCACCGGGTGCTGCGTCGTGAAGGCCGCGCCTTCATCGTCGTCACGCATCCCTGCTTCAGGGAGGAAAGCTACTCATCGTTCAAGACGCAATTCAATAACGAGCACTATTTGCAGGATGGTGTCTCCTTCGGTGTCGAGGTGTTCGACCGGGACAAGGCTGTCCACTTCGTCGACTACCATTGGAACCTATCGACCATGCTCAAGCAGTCCCGCGAGGTTGGATTCCGGCTGCTGGCGCTGACCGAGCTGCCCGACGCAGCTGGCGGCAATCCGCGCGGCGCCCCATGGCTTTGCTTCGATTTCGGCAAAGAGTAGCGCAACAAAAAAACCTGCACGGAATCGCGGCAAGATTTCCCCAGACGTAGCAATACGCTTCAAGCCGTTGCGAGTTCGCAGCCTTAAATCCCCGGCGAGAGGTGGAGCGAAAATTTGAGATCCTGCGTTGTTATTGCGCTTCTGCCACCTCTCGCATGCGACCTTGAGCCTGTCGTTTTCCGCTAAAGGCGAAACAAACATGTCAAATCACCAGCTTCCCTCGAGAATGCTCCTGATGGTGTTGACCGGCGCGCTGACGTTTGTCTCGCCCTCTTTTGCCGGCACGAGCGAGATTGCCTTGCCGGGTGATCATGCCTACCCCGAGAGCATTTCTGCTACGCCAGAGGGTACCTTGTATGTCAGCGGTCTCGCGACCGGCGGGGTGTGGCGGATCAGGCCTGAGGCCGGCAGCGTGGAACAATGGATCGCGCCCGGTGCCTTCGGCACTCGCTCGCTTCTCGGTGTCTTGGTAGACGAGAAGGCCAACCTTCTTTGGGTCTGCTCCAACGACTTCTCTTCGTCAGGGCTTCCTGGTCCGAGCTCGGTGCAGGGCAGTTTTATCAAGGGCTTCGATCTGACTTCTGGCAAAGGCAAAGTGAGCGCGCAGCTTCCTGGCCCGAAGGCCATCTGCAATGACATGGTCGTAGGCGGCGACGGCTCGCTCTATGTGACGAATTCGCTAGCCCCGCAAATCTTGCGATTGAAGCCCGGCGGCAATCAACTCGAAGTCAGGCTGGAGAGCGCGAAGTTCGAGCAGCCACCGCAAGCCGCCCCTGGCCTTGACGGCATCGCCTTTGGCGGCGACGGCAATCTTTACGTCGACACCTTCGCCAACGGTAACTTCTTTCTTGCTCAGCGTCACGTCAGAGAGGTCGTCGATCATGGTTTAGTTCCGGTCCAATCCGACTCGACCTGGAACAGTCGCTTTATCCACTTGAGCAGTCTCATTTCACGCTTCTTCCGCATCGAAACCAAGGACGGGTCACCCGGCGCAATCACCAAGCTTGAAC
>JBKOUI010000250.1:0-13746 GCA_046723315.1 Pseudomonadota bacterium
CATAGACACGGCGCGGGCCACCCCATACGCCGATGATGAGAAACATCGGGATCAGGCCGCCTTCAAAGAAGAGATAGAACAGCACGAGATCGAGCGACGTGAACACGCCGAGCATCAGTGTCTCGAGCACGAGGAAGGCGATCATGTATTCTTTCACGCGCGCGTTGATCGCGACCCAGCTCGCCAGGATGCATAGCGGCATCAGGAACGTGGTCAGCAGGACGAACGGCATGGAGATGCCGTCGATGCCCATGTGGAAGCTGATCGGGCCTAGCCACGGCCTGAGCTCGACGAACTGGAATTGCGCGGTACTCGGGTCGAAGTCGCGCCACAACAGGAGCGATAGCGCGAAGGTGAGGAGCGTGGTCCACAGCGCGATATAGCGCGCATTACGGAAGGCACTCTCGTCCTGCCCGCGCAGAAGTCCGATGAGTAGCGCCCCGAGCAGCGGCAGGAACGTGACGGTGGACAGGATCGGCCAGCCATAGCTCACGGCTTGAGCCCTCCGCTGGCGAAGATGAAATAGGTGATGATCAGCGCGACGCCTACCAGCATCACGAAGGCATAATGATAGATGTAGCCCGACTGGAGCTTCACCACGCGGTTGGTGATGTCGATGACCCGTGCGGCGATGCCGTCTGGGCCTATGCCGTCGATGATCGCGCCGTCACCCGTCTTCCACAGGAAGCGGCCAAGCCGCTTGGCAGGACGCACGAACAGCGTGTCATAGAGCGCATCGAAATACCAGGCGTTGAGCAGGAAGAGGTAAGCGCGGCGGAACCGCTTGGCGAGGCCAAAGGGCACGAGCGGGTTGGTGATGTAGAAGTACCAGGCAACGCCAAACCCCGCCGCCATCGCCACAGTCGGGGCGAGTGCCACCCAGAGAGGTGCTTCGTGGGCCGCTCCCGCATGCGTCGCGAGCGATCCACGCCAGAACTCGGCTTCGCCGCTGCCAATAAACAGATGCGCGAACAAACCCCCAGCTAGCAGCGAGCCGAGCGCAAGGAGAATAAGCGGGAGACTCATGGTCCAAGGCGGCTCATGCGCATGGGCGAGAACGTCCCTAGGCTCGCGTGGCTTCCCCTCGAAAGCGAGGAACATCAGGCGCCACGAATAGAACGACGTGAGGATCGCCGAGACGAGCGTGAGGACGAAAGCGTAAGTCCCCACTCGCGAATGCGCCGCGTAGGTTGCCTCAATGATGGCATCCTTTGACACGAAGCCGGCGGTGAAGGGAAAGCCAGTGAGCGAGAGCGTGCCGACCAGCATCATCGCCCAGGTGAAGGGGAGCACCTTGCGAAGCGCTCCCATGCGGCGAAGGTCCTGCTCGTGATGCAGCGCGTGGATCACCGCACCGGCGCCAAGAAACAGAAGAGCTTTGAATGAGGCGTGGGTGAAAAGATGGAAGATACCGACGTTATAGGCGCCGACGCCTTCAGCGGCGAACATGTAACCGAGCTGCGAGCAGGTCGAGTAAGCCACCACGCGCTTGATGTCGGTTTGCACCAGGCCGACCGTCGCGGCGAAGAAGGCAGTGGTAGCGCCGATGATCGCGACGAAGCCAAGCGCAATTGGCGCGAGCTCAAACAACGGCGAGAGCCGCGCCACCATGAATACGCCGGCGGTGACCATGGTCGCGGCATGGATCAGCGCCGATACTGGTGTCGGACCCTCCATGGCGTCGGGCAGCCAGGTGTGGAGCAGGAACTGCGCCGACTTGCCCATGGCACCCATGAAGAGGAGGAGGCAGATCAGCGTCAGTGCGTCGACGTGGAACCCGAGGAACTCCATGGTCTTGCCGACCTGGTCAGGCGCCGAGGCGAACACCGTGTCGTATTGGATCGAGTTGAACAGGGTGAACACGGCGAAGATGCCGAGCGCGAAGCCGAAATCGCCGACCCGGTTGACAATGAAAGCCTTGATCGCGGCCGCGTAGGCCGACGGCTTGTGATACCAGAAGCCGATCAGGAGGTAGGACGCGAGACCGACACCTTCCCAGCCGAAGAAGAGCTGGAGGAAATCGTCGGCCGTGACCAGTGCCAGCATCGCGAAAGTGAACAACGAGAGATAGGCGAAGAAGCGCGGTCGGCTCGGATCGTCCTCCATGTAGCCGATGGAATAGAGATGCACGAGGCCGGAGACATTGGTCACCACCACCAGCATCACGGCGGTGAGCGTATCGATGCGGAGCGACCACATTGATTTGAGCGCGCCCGACTCGACGAAGCGCAGTAGCTCGATGCGCACCTCCTGCCCTTGCAGCGCGACCTGATAGAAGGCGAGCCAGGAGAGGAGCGCCGTGACCAAGACGAGCGTGGTGCTGACGACCTCACAGGCACGCGCCCCGACCAGACGGCCGAAAAAGCCGGCAAACATGGCGCCAAGCAGCGGGAGGAAAAGGATCGCCTGATACATGCGCTACTTCACCAATTCCATTGCGAAAAAGAACAAGGTGAGTGCGAACGTGACGGTCCAGAACCACTGAACCAGGATGGGGATTTGCTCGACGAATTCATTCCTGGTTGCGGCCTTCAGGTCGGACTTTCCTCCGGCGGTGATGTATTGCCTGTAGACGGGATCCTTGATGAGCTCGAATTCCATCAAGAAGCATAGCCTCGCCAATATCGACCGCCTCTTCTTTTGCATCTCGTGGGAAATCACGAACCCCAAGATCGTCACCAAGAGAGCGATGACGCGCGCCAGGAACACGATCTCCGTGCTGTAAGCCACAGTGAGCAGGGTGGCATAAGCGGTGACCAGAAATGTCTGGGCAATGAGATACGACTGTATACGGCTGTGAAGAACGTTGTCGGCATTCTCGGCGATCTCCCAAGTGGAGATCTTGCAGTCCTCCGGAGCTAACGTGTCTGTCGGGCCGGGCATCGGTGTTTCGCGCTCAACCCTTCAGGAGATCGATTTCGGCGACGTCGATCGTGCCGCGGTTGCGGAAATAGACCACGACGATAGCAAGCCCAATGGCCGCCTCTGCCGCGGCGACCGTCAGCACGATCAGCGCGAAGACCTGGCCTACGAGATCGTTGTGGAAGGCCGAGAAAGCGACGAGGTTGATGTTCACCGCTAGCAGCATCAGCTCGATGCTCATCAGAATCACGATGACGTTCTTGCTATTGAGAAAGATGCCGAAAATGCCGAGCGTGAACAGGATCGCGGCGACGGTGAGGTAGTGCGACAGGTCGATGGTCACGACAGTCCCCTCCCCGACTCGACATGTACCAACTCAACCGACTTCTCGCGGGTGCGCCCGACTTGCTCTGCGACCGACTGGCGTCGAACATCACGCTTGTGGTGGAGCGTGAGCACAATGGCGCCCACCA
Source organism: Pseudomonadota bacterium (assembly GCA_046723315.1). Lineage (GTDB taxonomy): Bacteria > Pseudomonadota > Alphaproteobacteria > Rhizobiales > Methyloligellaceae > Methyloceanibacter. The sequence goes on from JBKOUI010000250.1 coordinate 3,336, forward strand.
TGGCGACGAGCAGGATTAGCCCCGCCGCCTCGAACAGGTAGACGTAGCGCGTGTAGAGGATCTGGCCGAGCGCCTCGGTGTTGCTCACTTGTGCAAGCGGCGGCGTGGGTGATTGCACGGTGATGTCCGGCGCCGTAACCCAGGCGCCGACGATCAGGACAAGCTCGACGAGGAGAAGCAGGCCGATGGTTGCGCCGATCGGCAGATATTTGAGGAAGCCAGCGCGAAGCTCGGCGAAATCCACGTCGAGCATCATCACGACGAACAGAAACAGCACGAGCACGGCGCCGACATAGACCACGACGAGAATCATCGCCAGGAATTCGGCACCTAGCTGCACGAATAGACCGGCGGCATTGAAAAAGGCGAGAATCAGGAACAGCACGGCGTGGACCGGATTCTTCACGGCAATCACCATGAAGGCAGAGCCCACGCACACGATGGCAAACAGATAGAAGAACAGCGCGCTCAGCATTCGACTATTTTCGTCACTTCGTGATTGATGTCATGGCCGGGGGCTCCGGCCAGCCACGATCTCTGCCGGCCTCAAGCCTGCAAAACGTGGATGCCCGGCACTAGGCCGGGCATGACAATGGATAGTTCGGCAGAATAGCTCACAGGACCTTCACCTGTAAGGTGCATCGAGCGCTAGGTTCTTGGCGATTTCCCGCTCCCAGCGATCGCCGTTCGCAAGCAGCTTCTCCTTGTCGTAATAGAGCTCCTCGCGCGTCTCCGTGGAAAACTCGAAGTTTGGTCCCTCCACGATCGCGTCGACCGGACAAGCCTCCTGGCAGAAACCGCAATAAATGCACTTCACCATGTCGATATCGTAACGGGTGGCACGGCGGGTGCCGTCGTTGCGCCGCGGTCCGGCCTCGATGGTGATCGCCTGCGCTGGGCAAATCGCTTCGCACAATTTGCAGGCGATGCAGCGCTCCTCGCCATTGGGATAGCGTCTGAGCGCATGCTCGCCGCGAAAGCGTGGCGAAAGCGGCCCACCTTCGTACGGATAATTCAGCGTCGCCTTCGGCCCGACGAAATATTTCAGCGCGAGCCAAAAGGCTGACAGAAACTCCATCAGCAACAGAGATTTCGCCGATTCGGCCAGGCGTTTCACGCCGGCTCTCCTCTCAGGTTGCGCGCTGCCAGAGTTGCAAGACCAGAGCTACGATGACCACCATCGCAAGCGACAAAGGCAGGAACACCTTCCAGCCAAGCCGCATCAACTGATCGTAGCGGTAACGCGGCACCATGGCTTTGACCATGGCGACCAGAAAAAACAAGAAGCAGACCTTCAAAACGAACCATATCACACCTGGAATCCAGGTGAAGGGCGGCACCGGAAACGGCGGCAGCCAACCCCCCAGGAATAGGACCGTTCCAAGGCCGCACAACAGCACCACGGCGACATATTCGCCGAGCATGAAAAGCATATAAGGCGTGGACGAGTATTCGACCATGAAGCCCGCCACGAGTTCCGACTCCGCCTCGAGCAGGTCGAAAGGCGGGCGGTTCGTTTCTGCCAGCATGGAGACAAAAAAGACCACGAACATCGGCAAAAGTGGCAGCCAATACCAGCCGAATACGCCAAACGGGCCATCCTGCGCCTTCACGATGTCGGTGAGGTTGAGCGAGCCCGCGCAGAGCAGCACGGTGATGATGACGAAGCCAATCGAGACTTCGTAGGAGACCATCTGTGCGGCAGAGCGGAGCGCCGCGAGAAAGGCGTATTTCGAGTTCGACGCCCAACCCGCCATGATCACGCCGTAGACCTGCAAGCTCGATATGGCAAAAATGTAGAGGACGCCGACATTGATATTGGCGACCTCCCAGCCTTTGGCCACGGGAATGACCGCCCAAGCCGACAGTGCGAGTCCCGCAGTGACGAGGGGCGCGAGCAGGAAGATGCCCTTGTTGGCGCCGGCCGGAATCACAGGTTCCTTGAACACGAACTTCAGAAGGTCCGCAAAAGACTGAAGCAAGCCCCACGGTCCGACTACATTAGGTCCGCGCCGCATCTGCACTGCCGCCCAGACCTTGCGGTCGGCATAGAGCAGAAACGCGACGATGATGAGAAGTGTGACGAGGATTGCGAGGCTCTGTGCCACAATGAGTGCGAACGGCAATCCGTAGCTTGACCAGAACTCAGCCATCGGTGCCGGTCGCCTTGTCGTCTGCGCCCGCATGAAGCGCGCTCAAATTGGCCATAATGGCCGAAGCGCGCGCAATCGGGTTGGTGAGGTAGTAGTCGTCGATGACATGGCCGAACCGCTCTTTGTCCGCTTTCGCAGGCTTTTGAGCCAGCCGCTCGATGGCCGCGCTGTTCGCGGGATCGATTAGATCGAGCAGCGCAAGGTGCGGATTGGCTTCGAACATCTTGGCGCGAAGCTCCGTGACGCTATCGAATGGCAAGGGCCTGCCGAGTACGCCAGATAAAGCGCGGATGATCTTCCAGTCCTCGCGCGCCTCCCCGGGCGGAAAGACGGCGCGAGCCGTCATTTGCGGCCGGCCTTCGGTATTCACGAAGATCGCATTCTTCTCGGTGTAAGCCGCGCCTGGAAGAATGACGTCGGCGCGATGTGCGCCTTTATCGCCGTGGCTGCCTTGATAAATAACGAAGGCGTCCCCGAGCCGCTCCATATCGATCTCGTCGGCGCCGAGCAGATAAACAACCTCGAGTTCGCCCCCAGAAGCGGCATCAATCATTCCTTCCATGTCGAGGCCGCCATCGCTGGGAACAAAGCCGATGTCGAGCCCGCCGACGCGCGCGGCTGCGTGGTGCAGCACATTGAAGCCATTCCAGTCGGGCTTGCTCGCGCCGATTGTCGCCGCAGCTTTTGCAGCGAGAGCGAGGACCGCGGCGCCGTCCGGACGAGCGAGCGGTGCCTGTCCAACAATTACCATTGGCCGCTCGGCGACTTCGAGCTTCTTCAGGAAGGAATGGGACCCATCGGCGACCTTGGCCAGCGTTTCCGGCCCCGCGCCGAGATAGTCATAGGCATAAGTGAGATCGGCCTCTTCACCGAGCAGCCCGACGGGTGGGAGAGCTTGGCTCTGGCGGATGCGCTTCAGGATGCGTGCATTGAGCACTGGCGCCTCGTGACGCGGATTGGTGCCAACCAGGAGGAAAGCGTCGGCGCGGTCGATCCCTTCGATGGTCGAATTGAAGATATAAGTCGCGCGGCCAAGCGATGGATCGAGCTTAGCTCCATCCTGACGGCAGTCGATGTTTGGCGAGCCAAGCCGCTCGGCAAGCAGTTTCAGCGCGAACATCTCTTCGCAAGCGGCAAGATCACCGGTGATTGCTCCGAAATGTTTGCCATCAAGGTCCTTCAGCTTGTCGGCAACCACGCGGAGCGCCTCATCCCAGCTTGTAGGCTCGAGCTTCCCGTTCCGCCTGACATAAGGGCGATCAAGCCTCTGCGTGCGCAGGCCATCCCACACGTGGCGCGACTTGTCAGAGATCCACTCCTCGTTGATAGCCTCATTTTCGCGCGGCAGGATGCGTAAGACTTCGCGCCCGCGCGCATCGACCCTGATGGCGCTGCCCTGTGCATCCATGACATCGATCGATGGTGTTTTGGTGAGCTCCCAAGGCCGCGCAACGAAGGCGTAAGGCTTCGACGTAAGTGCGCCAACCGGACAGAGGTCGACCACGTTGCCGGACAGGTTCGAGAACATGCCGCGCTCGAGATAGGTGGTGATTTCCATGTCCTCGCCACGGCCGATGGCGCCAAGCTCCTCGACGCCCGCCACCTCGGTCATGAAGCGGATGCAACGCGTGCAGTGAATGCAGCGGTTCATGTAGGTGTCGATCAGAGGACCGAGGTATTTCTCCTCGACCGCCCGCTTGTTGTCCTGAAAGCGGCTCGCGTCGAAGCCATAGGCCATGGTTTGGTCCTGGAGATCGCATTCGCCCCCCTGGTCGCAGATCGGGCAATCGAGCGGATGATTGATGAGCAGGAACTCGAGCACACCCTCGCGCGCCTTCTTCACGGTCTCGGAGTCGGTGATGATGGTGGGCGGGGTGCCGTCGCGCGCCGGCCTCAAGTCGTTCAAGCTCATGGCGCAGGACGCGACGGGTTTCGGCATGCCGGCCACTTCGATCAAGCACATGCGGCAATTGCCGGCGATCGACAGGCGCTCGTGGTAGCAGAAGCGCGGAATCTCGACGCCCGCGATCTCGCAAGCCTGGATCAGCGTGATGCCGGCAGGCACTTCCATCTCGCGATTGTTGATGATGAGCTTAGGCATCGTGCAAGGCCTCGGCGACGAATGCGCGGAACTTCAGCGTGTACAGATCAAGGTAGCCCGACTGTCGGAAATGTGCCGATTGCAGGTAGGAACGATGCGTCCAAAGTTGCGCCCGCACCGCCCTCTCCCACTCCTTGGTCGGGCTCGCAGTCAAAATCTCCTCGCTCGCATAAAGGATGTTGTCCACGAACAACTCGTATTTCTGGAACAGCTCCTTGCTGCCGTCGATGGTGAGCGTGTCATAGTTGAAGTCGGCGAGGCGCAAGGTCGGATCCGAGAGTTTGGGGTTATCGAAGGCCAGTCTCAGCGTTTCTCTCCACAACTCATTGGCGTTGCCGCGAAGCTCGGCCCTACGGGCTTCGGTAATCGACAAATGCGCGTAGATCAGCGCGGCGACGGCCGACAACGCCATCACCACGTTGGCGAGGGTTACGGCATTGTCCCATAACCACTGCATGCATATCCTACTCCGCGGCCACGGGAACCGAGGGACCGATGGGACGCGTGGCGCCTGCGTCAATCCGCGCCTCAATGACATGGCGGAAATGGCGGATCAGGCCCTGCACAGGCCAAGCAGCGGCGTCACCAAGGGCGCAGATGGTGTGGCCCTCGACCTGATAACTGACGTTGAGCAACATATCGATCTCGCCGATCTCAGCTTCGCCGCGTGCCATCCGTTCGAGCACGCGCCACATCCAGCCCGTGCCCTCGCGGCAAGGCGTGCATTGGCCGCATGATTCATGCTTGTAGAAATAGGAGATGCGCGAGATCGCGCGGATGATGTCGGTGGACTTGTCCATGACGATCACCGCTGCGGTACCTAGGCCAGTCTTCAGAGCTTTCAGACTGTCGAAATCCATCGGCAGGTTGTCGGCCTGACTTGCCGGGATGCATGGCACCGACGAGCCGCCGGGAATCACTGCGAGCAGATTGTCCCAGCCGCCGCGCACGCCTCCGCCATAGTGATCGATTAGCTCGCGCAACTCGATGCCCATCTCCTCTTCGACATTGCACGGCGTGTTCACATGGCCTGACAAGCAGAACAGCTTGGTGCCGGTATTATTCGGCCGTCCGAGCGAAGCGAACCACGTCGCGCCGCGGCGCAAGATGTCCGGCACCACGGCGATGGTCTCGACATTGTTGACGGTGGTCGGAGCGCCGTAGAGACCGACATTGGCAGGAAATGGCGGCTTCAGCCTCGGCATGCCCTTCTTGCCTTCGAGGCTTTCAAGCAGCGCAGTCTCCTCGCCGCAAATATAGGCCCCCGCCCCGTGATGTAGATAAAGCTCGAAGTCCCAGCCATTGACGTTGTTCTGGCCAATCAGTTTCGCGTCGTAGGCTTCGTGGATCGCGGCCTGGAGGATCTCGCGCTCGTGAATGAATTCACCGCGAATGTAGATGTAGCAGACATGCGCCCGCATGGCGAAGCTTGCCAGCAGCGCGCCCTCGATCAGGAGATGTGGATCATGCCGCATGATGTCCCGGTCCTTGCAGGTGCCGGGTTCCGACTCGTCGGCATTGACCACGAGATAACTTGGACGGCCGTCCGACTTGGTCGGCATAAACGACCACTTCAGTCCTGTGGGGAAGCCGGCGCCGCCACGACCACGCAGACCCGAGGCCTTCACCTCCTCAATGATCGCTTCGTGGCCCTTCTCGATCATCGCCTCGGTGCCATACCAGGCGCCGCGCGCACGCGCCGCCTTGAGCCGCCACGAGTGCAGGCCGTAGAGATTCTTGAAGATGCGGTCCTTGTCTTGCAGCATTATTTCGACCTCGGCTTGCGGCCTGGGCCGAGGGGCCGCTTAGGCACCGCCGCCTCGCGCCGACTTGCGGCCTCGCCCGGGCGCTTCGCTTCGCGATCGGTAAGGGCCGCACCGACCAGGGCCTCTTCCTTCTCCGGCTCCTCGTTCCGGTAGAGCTCTGGGTCGGTTAGTGTGATCGGGCCGCCGAGTGGGGCAGAGGCTTGCCGACCGTTCTGCGGACCCGGCTCGACCTTACGTCCAGCCTTGAGGTTCATCAGAATCCATTCGAGACTCTCAGGAGTCAGGTCTTCGTAGTAGTCCTTGTTGATCTGAGCCATTGGCGCGTTGACACAGGCGCCGAGACACTCAACCTCAGTCCAGGAGAACAGCCCATCGGGAGTGAGGTGGCCCGGCTCCCCGATCAGCCTGTGGCAGGTATCCTTGATCGCGTCGGCCCCTCGCAGCCAACACGGCGTCGTGCCGCAAACTTGCACGTAGTAGCGGCCGACCGGCGCCAAATTGAACATGGTGTAGAAGGTCGCGATCTCATACACGCGGATGTAGGCCATGCCGAGCATGTCAGCCACGTAACGGAGCGCAGGCTCGGGCAGCCACCCGCCCATCTGCTCTTGTGCGCGCCACAGGATCGGAAGCACGGCCGATGCTTCGCGGCCCTCCGGATATTTCTTGATCTGGGCCTTGGCCCATTCAAGGTTCTCCGACGTGAAGGCGAAGCGCTCAGGCTGCTCGGCGGCGAGTCGGCGGACGCTCATGGGCTTGTTTCTTTTTCTCTTTCCGCGGTCAGGATTTCCCAGCTAACGGAAGAACTCTTAGCACTCTATGTTGCGGTGCGGAATCACCGACCGCACTGTTCCCACATTGGCCTTGGATCGAGGAATTGCAAAGGGCGGCGGTACTCCCGCAACCTCACCGATCAACTTCGCCAAAAACGATGTCGATCGATCCCAGTACGGCCGAGACGTCGGCGAGCATATGGCCGCGGCACAGGAAATCCATGGCCTGGAGGTGCACAAAGCTCGGCGCTCTGATCTTGCAGCGGTAAGGCCGGTTCGATCCATCGGAGACGAGATAGACCCCGAACTCGCCTTTGGGCGCCTCCACGGCGGCGTAAACCTCGCCCTTCGGCACATGATAGCCCTCGGTATAGAGCTTGAAGTGGTGGATCAGCGCTTCCATCGAGCCTTTCATCACGGCCCGCTTCGGCGGCACCATCTTGTGGTTCTCCACCGTGACCGGGCCAAGCTCGGTGGTCAGCCGCTCGCAGCATTGCTTCATGATGCGCACCGACTGGCGCATCTCCTCCATGCGGACGAGATAGCGATCGTAGCAGTCACCGTGTTTGCCGATCGGGATGTCGAAGTCGAGCTCATCGTAGCACTCGTAAGGCTGCGACTTGCGCAAGTCCCAGGCGGCGCCTGAGCCGCGCACCATCACGCCGGAGAAACCGTGTGCCCACGCCTCCTCCTGGGTCACCACGGCGATATCGACATTGCGCTGCTTGAAGATGCGGTTCTCGGTAAGCAGGCCTTCGATGTCGTCGCAGACTTTGAGGAACGGATCGCAAAACGCGTAGATGTCGGCGACCAGCTCGGGTGGCAGATCTTGATGGACACCGCCTGGACGGAAATAGGAGGCATGCATGCGGGCCCCTGATGCCCGCTCGTAGAACACCATCAGCTTCTCGCGCTCCTCGAAGCCCCACAGCGGAGGCGTGAGTGCGCCGACATCCATGGCTTGCGTCGTGACGTTGAGGAGATGCGAGAGCAGCCGGCCGATCTCGGAGTAGAGCACGCGGATGAGCTGGCCGCGCTTCGGCACGGTGACGCCCACGAGTTTTTCGACAGCAAGCGCGTAAGCGTGCTCCTGGTTCATCGGCGCCACGTAATCGAGCCGATCGAAATAAGGGAGCGCCTGGAGATAGGTCTTGTATTCGATCAGCTTCTCAGTGCCGCGGTGGAGAAGCCCGATATGCGGATCGACGCGCTCGACCACCTCGCCGTCGAGCTCGAGCACAAGGCGCAGCACGCCGTGGGCGGCCGGATGCTGCGGACCGAAATTGATGGTGAACTTGCGGTCATCGCCTTCCCGCTTGTCGGTATCGGCTTCAGCCGGCGTTGTTCTGATGTCGACCATCAAACTATCTCGTCATGCCCGGCCGACGTGCCGGGCATCCACGAATTTCGGGACGTGCCGCGGGCGGAGTCGTGGATGGCCGGGACAAGCCCGGCCATGACGAGCCAATGGAAGCGTGGTGTTAGATCTCATGCGTCGACCCTGGAGGCGGCTTTCGCCAGCTTGGCCGCGATGCCCCGGTTGAACCGGTCCCAGGACACGATGAAGCGCTCGTGCGTGCCGGTGCCGATCTCGTCCACCCCGTCATGGGCGGTGAGCTGGAAGCGGGTGCGCGGTCCCCTCACCTCGATGCACTCGGCCTCCACCGTCACGGTCATTCCCGGCGGAGTCGCGGATTTATGCGAAACATCGATATGGGTGCCGAGGCTGCCCTCGCCGGCGTCGAGATGCGGCTCGAGGAGCTGCACGCAGGTCCATTCCATAAGCCCGACCATGAAGCCGGTGGCGAACACCTCGGGCATGGCCTGAAGCTGGGGCGCCTCACGATAGAGATGCGGCACGGTCTTGGTCTCGGGCACGCGATAGGAGAAGCGGTGCCTGAGCCCCGGCTTGAGCGACGGTTTCATGACTTGTCGCTCCGGTCGCGGGCTTCGCCCGCCTTCTCGTCGCCGGGGATAGCAGTGTCCATGCCTTCCCAGGGACTTAGAAAATCAAAGCTCCGGTACTCTTGCTGCAGATTCACGGGTTCATAAACCACACGTTTCAGCTCATCGTCGTATCGGAGCTCGACAAATCCCGTCAGCGGGAAGTCCTTGCGCAGAGGAAAGCCCTGGAAGCCGTAGTCGGTGAGAATCCGGCGAAGATCTGGATGGCCGGCGAACAGGATACCGTACAGATCGTAGGCCTCGCGCTCGAACCAATCGGCCGCAGGAAAGACGCCGACAATGCTCGGCACTGGACGCGAGGCATCGGTTTTGGTGCGCACGCGGATGCGATGGTTCAGCCAGGGGCTAAGTAGGTGGTAGACGACGTCGAACCGTTCCTCGCGCTCGGGGTAATCGACCCCGCAAATATCGATCAGGCAGCCGAAGCGGCAGAGCGGATCGTCGCGCAAAACAGTCATAACTTCCGGGATGACGTCGCGCTCAACCTGGATGGTGAGCTCGCCGAGGGCGATCTCGGAGCCTCGGAGCTTTGGGCCAAGGCGATCGCCAAGGTAAACAGCGAGCTTGTTAAGAGAGGTTTCGTCCATCAGGGCTCCACTAGGGGAACGAACCAATCAGCGCTCGATGGTTCCGGTTCGCCTGATCTTCTTTTGCAAGAGGAGCACGCCATAGACGAGAGCTTCGGCCGTCGGCGGGCAGCCTGGAACATAGATATCGACCGGAACGATGCGGTCGCATCCCCGCACAACCGAGTAGGAATAGTGATAGTAGCCGCCGCCATTGGCGCATGATCCCATGGAAATGACATAACGCGGCTCGGGCATCTGGTCGTAGACCTTGCGCAGCGCCGGAGCCATTTTGTTGCAGAGCGTGCCGGCGACGATCATCACGTCTGATTGGCGCGGGCTGCCACGCGGGGCAAAACCGAAGCGCTCGAGGTCGTAGCGCGGCATCGAGGCCTGCATCATCTCGACAGCGCAGCAGGCGAGCCCGAAGGTCATCCACATGAGCGAGCCAGTGCGGGCCCAAGCCTTTGTTGGCAAGCTCGTCAGAAAACAGGCCGAAGCTCGTCGCGCCAGGGCTGATCAAGCCTCCGCTACGACCTTCCTGCTCAAGATTGCGCTCAGGCATCAATCCCATTCGAGCGCGCCTTTCCGCCACTCATAGATGAATCCGATGGTCAAAACCGCGAGGAATACCATCACTGCCCAGAAGCCGAGGGCCCCGACCTCCTTGAAGGCCGCGGCCCAGGGAAACAGAAACGCGATCTCAAGATCGAAGATAATGAACAAGAGTGACACAAGGTAGAAACGCACGTCGAATTTCATGCGCGCATCGTCAAAAGCGTCGAAGCCGCATTCATAGGCCGAGACCTTTTCGGGATCCGGCTTTCGCACGGCAATCAGAAATGGCGAGAGCAAGAGGGCGCCGCTGATGAAAAAAGCGATGCCGATGAAGATGACGAGCGGCAGGTAGGTTTGAAGTAGCTGGCCCATGGCGTTCCGGCCTCTTGTTCGAGTGCAAGGAGGCCAAAAATGGCGGGAGTGACGGGACTCGAACCCGCGGCCTCCGGCGTGACAGGCCGGCGCTCTAACCGACTGAGCTACACCCCCTTACGGGCCGGCGCGCGGCCAGAGGCGATCCTTTCCTGCA
>JBKOUI010000325.1:0-2254 GCA_046723315.1 Pseudomonadota bacterium
GGTATGTACAACGTTCCCTGTTTCAAAAAAGTACTCGCCCGCTTTATAGATCGTGTCTTGTCCTCCCTCAGTGAACGTGAGTTCGCCCGAAATAATATATCGAATTCCAGGCCCGACGTGGTGATGTGCTCCGACGTTGCCTCCTGGGGCAAAAGTCAATTCGGTGGCGCGTAATTTGAACTTGCCGTTAAGCTCAGTCAGATGGCCGAAGGTAACCTCCTCGATTTTGACCTCCGACGTGACGCCTAGTGTCTCCACGGTTTCCTGAGCCGCTAAGTGGTTTGTTCCGCCAAGCAGCGTCACCAAAAGCAACAGTGTGAAGCACCTCATCATCTTCTCCATACGCTTGCCGTATCACCGTGCCCGATGCCTCCCGTGCTTCCGACCGAAAGGTAGCACACCTCAGCTACGGCAGGAGACTGTGCGTTGCGGGATTTCGATCCAGCCTATGACGGCTTTGGGTCAATCGCCGCCGAGTATATCGAAACCACGATCGTGCATGTCCGCTTTGCCCCAAAAGCGGACAAACAGCAGATCGCCTCGCTACGTCCGCTTTGTGCCAATACCGGACTCATGCACTGCAGCAAAGAACCGATCGCAAAATGCTCATCTACGCGCCGCTCGGCGGATGATCACGCCGGTCGACTGCTGTTCGGCGTGCTCTACTCCCCTCTGGTCCCACTCATCGCCGGGAAGCCGCCTGGATTGCGATCGGGGCCATGATTTAGCACCTGCAGCCGAGCTTGCATCGCAGTTATTTCGGCTTGCTGCCCTGCGATGATTTCTTCGGCAAGCTGTCGAACGAGCGGGTCCCTGCCGTAGATCAGCACGAGGCGAGCCATTTCGACGGCGCCGGCGTGATGCGGTATCATCATCGCAAGAAAATCACGGTCGGGATCACCGGTCTGCCGAGGCGTAGCCATCTGCTCATGCATCTTGTCCATAGCGGCGGACATCATTTGCTCAAACTGAGAACTGGCCTGAGCAGTATGCGTCTCATGAGCACTGTTCTCGCCTACTGCCGGCGTGATTAGTAACAGAGCGACCGCAGATATCAGCGACTTCCACATCTGGGAACCTCTTACCCGGCTTGACTGGTCGTGCCGGGTCGCACGTACACGAGATTGATGCTCTTCTTGTTGCGCAGCTTACCTGACGGCAGCGCAAGCTCGCCAAGCGGAATTTGCGTTATGAACTGTGGCTTGAAGGGATCCGAAACGTCGAATGCGGTACACACCGTCTGACCCGCGTTTGGTGTATTTGGCAGTTCGTCCTGTTCATGCGCGATATAAAGACGCGTGCCCTCGGGATTTGCCCATAAGCCGTGCGCCTCGCGGCCCATCGAAAAAAACTGACTGACCATCTTCCGGTTACTAGCTGCGCCGGACCTATCGATCACAGCAATACGGCTCGAGGCAACGTTTCCCGGGCCCCCGTCATCTACCCTCGCCAAGCTGACATAGACCGCCTTCCCGCGATTATTTTCGACAAATTCGACGTGGTTCGGCCGCGCATTATCGCCGAGCGCAACTGTGTCCAGGGGTCGTAGCTCCGAATTTGCAGTCCAGGCCGAAACAGCGTCCGCAAGCTTATGCGAGAACCAAACCTCCCCGCCGTCCGGCGAGGTCTTTAAGAATGGCGTGAAGGCGCGTGGGTCTTGAGCCTTGATATCAACCGTCTTGGCTCGCTTCGGCTGACTGTGACCGTCGCCGCCAAAATTCGTTTCGAACACGTCGATCTGAGACAGTTTCTGCGATGCGACGAAGGCGAGCTTGCCATCTTTTGAGAACCAAGCTTGCGCGGGCCCATTAATAGTCTCCAGATAGCCACGGAGTGCACGCTCTGTTGGCTGTCCAGCTTTGGCGGAGGCAACGTCAAATATTGCGATTCTCCCTTCGCCTCTCACGGTCACCCAAAGCTCTGTCCCGTTACGGGTAAAGGTCGGCTCGTGCGGCTCCCGGCCAACGAGCAAACCGGTGGTAATACGTTCCCTGGTCGTCGTATCGTTCACCTGTGGGTTGGGGATGTTGCCGATCACGCGCAGACTTGCCGCGTCGATGAGGTACACATTGCTTGTCCCTCGTCCTGTCGTGGCGATAAGTGAGCTGTCTGGAGATGGTGCAGCGCCGTGAATATCGATCGCGCCGTGGTAAAGTGGCTTTCTAACCATCGCGAGGTGAGTCGGCGTCACTCCGCCCGTCACGAGCCTGAACGGAGGACGAGGATCCTCATCGAAGCTCGTGAGATTCACCGT
>JBKOUI010000082.1:0-4436 GCA_046723315.1 Pseudomonadota bacterium
GGCTTGCAGGTTTCGGTTCGGCTTCCACCGAGCACGCCAGCGCTTCCATCGAGAACGCCGGCGCGAAGCCAATCGTGGCACGCCACGAACCATCTCTCGTCGCAAGCACCGAGCCCACGGTCATACCGCAGGCGACCGTAGTAGCGAACGCCGCCATCGGTGTTGTTGAGATGGCAACGGCCGCTGAAGCCGCGCCACCGAAGGCCACCGACACGACGGCAAGCCGCGATGAGCCGGCAAGCCTGGATGAGCCGAAACCTTTTGTCGTGGCCTCGCTGCCGGATTCGTCGCAGGTGGTTCCGCCCGAAACACCGTCCGCCGAGCGCACGCAGGCGAGCAGGCCTGATCCCGCGCCGGAGAAAGCCGCCGATGCGACGGCAGCCCCGGATGAGCCAAAATCTTTTGTCGTGGCCTCGCTGACCGACTCATCGCAGGTGTTTCCGCCCGATGGGCCATCCTCCGAAGTCGCAACGGCGCCCGAGCCGATCCTGCCGGCCGTGAGCACCATCGAAATCAATGAGGAGTGCCTGGTCGTTGATATCTGCATCGATCGATACCTTTGGGCCCTCTACGAACGGGCGCCCAAGATCGACGCCATCAAGGTGTATGAACAGCGAAAGGTGACGATCAAGCGCAAGGGCAAGACGAAAACCGTCACCAGGACCTTTACCAGGCGTGTCGACGAGGAGTTTGGGTGGAAGGATCCGAAGGCCGCTGAAAGAGCCGGCATGTCGATGATGGACTATGTGATCGGCGGCATGGACCGGAAGTTCAAGCTCAAACTCTTTCACACCCTTCACGCGGCGGAGCAGGCTGGCCTGTCGCCCGGCATCACCAGCGCATTCCGCGACGATTACCGTCAGGGAATCGCAAGCGGCCTGAAAGCGGCCACCAACCGGTCCTACCATGGCGGAAGCTTCCGCGGCGGCTATGGCCGCGGGCTTGCAGCGGACATTGTTAGCGTGAAGGGCGCAAGCCGCGCGCAGCGATGGGTCTCGACCGAAAAGCTCTGGAAGTGGATCGACGCGAACGGCAAGGATTTTGGAATCGGCCGGCCATACCTCGACAGAGACCCGCCGCATGTGGCGCCGGTCGACGGTCAGGAATACATCTCCCGCCGCGGCGGAGCGAAAACGCAAGAGGCGGAAGCGAAAACGAAAACTCGCGTTGCGGAAGCGAATATCAAGAAGGGCAAGCGGCTGGCTGTTCGAGGCGACCACAGCGCGGCGAAGCGCGGGCGAACCGAAAAATTGTCCAAGGGCGCGAGAACCGCGAAACTGTCCAAAGGCAGGACGATGTAAGCGGTCCAAGCACGCACTTCCCGCCCATGGCGGGAAGGCTGCAAACTCCCCCTTGCCTCTGCTCCCGTCAGGAGCGGATCGATCATACCAATCCTCTCGCCTGCCAATGCTCTCGACCAGGCGGCAGCAAGCGTCAGCCCGTATTCCTGACCGCATTAGCCAGCATGGCGTAAAGCTCACGCTTGGTTAGTTCCTTGGGGAGTTCCTTGGTCTGCTTCGCGACCGGCTTCCGCGTCGACACCACCCGATCCACCGGCCGGGCGCAGGCTGCCGCCAACGCCTGCCTACGCGTCGGCACGGCCACGATCCTGGGGTTGGCCGTCGGTGGCTTGTGACCCCGCTTGTGGCCCAAGCGTTTCAGCTTCGCACTCACTGCGTTGCGGCTGTAGCCGAGCCGGCTTGCGATCTGACCGGCACTGTGGCCCGCGGCCCAGAGTTCTTTGAGCAGTGCTACGTCTTTCGCATCCCAACTCATGGGAGATACTTATACGCCTAATGTCGGCAATAGGCGAGTCGTTGCCGATGGCGCTCAAGCCGATGGTTGATCTCTTCGTTAACGCAGCCGTCGAGAGCTGGAGGAATTGACGACTGCGTTCGGCGCTTACTTCGGATCGCTTGCTCGCGAACCGGCCGCCGCGACCGTCAAGGCGATCGCTGCAGGATCGCAGCACAGCACCATCAACAATATCAGCCATCGCACCGCGGCTTCGGGCGCGACACCGACCATCATCGCGAGATACTGGATCGGGCCTGCGGATGCTTCGATGCGGGAACGCTCACCGGCCAGCGCCGCGCGTTGCGCCTGTAATCCAACCAGCGTCGCGGTTGCCGCCTGCCGCTGCGTGTCCAGTCCATCCCGCGTCACACGCTGTTGCGTTGCGATGTTGATGGCCCGCGTCACCCGGCCGAGGCGTGTCGATTCATCGACGGCCCGGTCGATTTGCGCAATGCGGCTGCCGAGGTCGGCAACGGCAGCCGATTGCGCCGCGACGCGGGCGTCGAGCGCTTCAATGCGCTCGGTGACGCCGGAACGCGCCGAGGCCGCCGTGCTGACATGCGCCTCGACCAGCTTGCCGAACACACCGGCGGCGTTGATGAGCGCAAGGCCGGCGACGAGAGCAACCATGACCGAACGCATTTTCCAGTTGGTCCGGCGCCAATGCGCGGCCAGCCACCCGGCGATCACGAGCTTGCCGGCTTCCATCGTGGCGGCGAGCACCATGACCGCAACCGGATCACCGGGAAATATCTCGGCCATGCCCGCGACTGAAAAATAGGCAGCAACCGTTGCCAGCGCGAGTGCTGCAACAAGGGCGAAGGCGCGGCTGCCGCGTGCGCGTTCCGGCGCGGCGGGAGCGACCGCGGGCACGGTGGGTGCAGCGGAAACCGACAGCGGCTCGAGCGGCGGATTGGGCGGCTCCGGCTCAACGTTGGCCTCGGTTGCCTCCGTTGCCTTGGCCTTAGCGGCCTTGGTCGCCCTGGTGGCTTTGGTACGACTGGCCGCCGAAGCGGCGCGGCTGCCTTTCTTTGCTGCCGGGGGCGCCTTGCCCGATGGTTCTACGCCGAGGTCTTGCGCAGGTGTTGCCACCAATCGAGGCGTGCGATTTGAGGCATTGGCCCAGGCGTCAAGCTGATGCCTGATGCGCACAGCATCGCTGTCGCCCTCCGTCGGTTCGGTGGCGGAGATCGCTTGCGTGGTTGCACGCCCTGTCATGTGGCACCCTGCCTCGTAACGGCGTAAGCCAGTTTCTCCTCGGCGAAGAACTGGAGTGTGCCGTAACCTTCCGTGTCGACGGCATACCTAAAGCTTCCGTCAACGGTCGGAAACACTGCAACAACCGTGCCCGACTCGTGATCGTTGGCAACGTTTTCGACTTGCTCGCCAATCGCAAACTTCGACATCGAAAACTCCTTTTCGGATTCGTCGACGCGATTATATCTCCACACGCAGGCGGTAGCTTCTTAACGATGTATCTTCCGGAAATTAGCACGATGGTTGTTGCACTAATGTCTCATCCTGCTCTCTAGCGGGAACCGCGGCACACGTGGAACGCGAAACCAACATGGCGCGACGTCCGGATTGAGTCTGAAATGCGCTTCGAGGATGAAATCAATCGGACAATCTTGTCCGGCGCAGATCAACCAGCGAAAGCGGAAGCGATAGCCATCAATTGCTGCTCGGGACGGTGACGGTTTTGCTTCACTCTACCTGTCCTGCGATAGCGACGAAGGATGCGATTTCTGCCGCTGCCGGCGTCACGGCGCGCCCAAACGCGGCAATCAAACTGTTGCAGCGTTAAGACAGTCACGGCCATTCCGGCACGGTCCCGTAGTTCTACGCTTTGCGAATCGTACTTGCCCGCCCCTACTCTCAGCGCAGTTCGCATTCCCCGGCGTTGCTGATATCCGTCCCGCGCAAAAAGCACGGCTACGGTAGGGTTGCGTATTTACAGGTCAATTCGCGTGAGGGGCGTCCAAAAAAACGGCGGGCACCGATGTTGGCATGAAGCCTGCATTGGCTGAACGAATTGGATATTCCTTATCAACGAAGGTCGCCATGCTCGTCACTCTCGTCGCCGTTCTCTGCAACAGCCAGCTTTGTCTCGAGAAAGTCGTCACCACCAGTGAGCAGTCCGGCATCACCATGAGCGCCTGCGCGGTCAACGCGCAGATCGGAATTGCCGACTGGCTCGCCAAGGGACCGTATCGCGAATGGCGACTGCAGCGCTACAAATGCGTGCTCGGGAAGTACGTTCCGAAGAACGAAGCCTGAGCGCGTAGCCCGCACACAGCAACGTGCGGGGATCGAAAGGAAGTTGAAGCCGCGGATGTCGCGGAGCCTGCGATCGCACGCGCATTCACGCGACCCGTCGGCGCATCCGGGCTACACATATGCGGTCTCGGCAACAACGCCTCAAACGCCGAGCCACATCAGTCCGCCGGGAAGATCGCCGGCCGCGAAGTCGATTTGCAAAACTCTTCGGTGAGCAGGATCGCGCGCTGCCTCGGAGCAGTGAAGGATCGGCGTTGAATAGAGCCAGACGTCTCCGGCGTCGGCGAGACAAACGGCGGTCCCGCATTGTTGAACAACCGACTTCAGTTCGCCTTCCGGAATTTGCCCGAGCCGATGTGATC
>JBKOUI010000286.1:0-3932 GCA_046723315.1 Pseudomonadota bacterium
GAGGATGCCGAGCACCTCCCAGCGCTCGGCGCCGACCTCTCGGCGACCTCCGTCTCGGGCGTCCTCGGGCGCTTACATGGCCGGCCAGATCGAAGTCGCTCATTCGAGTCAAATCGTCGGCGCCGGCATTGTCGCCGGCGGTCCGTTCGCTTGCGCCGAGACTGAGGCGAGCAAGCTCGTGCCGTTTTGGCCTGTGGCGGTAGCCCAGAACGCGCAGCAGGCGCTCTACAAATGCATGAAGACGACCCTAGGCGTGCCCGACCCTAAGGCCTTGGCAGAGCGCGCAAAAGTGCTCGCGGATGACGGCAAGGTCGACCCGCTGTCGGACCTCGCCAAAGACAATATCTCTCTCTTCTCCGGCAATGAGGATCAGACCGTGGCGGGCGGTGGTTGAGGCGGCGCGTGACTTCTTCAAGGACGTCGGCGTGCCTGAGAGCAACATCACATTGGTGGAGAACGAAGGCGGACACGCCTTCATCACCGAGGAGGGCGGAGCCGCCTGCGGCATCAGCGCCAAGCCCTATGTCAGCGACTGCGACTACGATCAGGCGAAAGCCACCCTCGCCTGGATCTATGGCCCGCTCCAGGACGCCGCCTCCGAACCCAAAGGGCGCTTTATCGTGTTCGACCAGCAAACCTTCGCGCGTCCTGGCGACGGCTTCGCCGACGAGGGCGTGATCTACGTTCCTCCCGCCTGTGCAGCGCAGCAAAGGCTGCCGCGTCCATATCGCGCTCCATGGCTGCGAGCAGTCGCGCGAGGCGGTGGGCGACGATTTCATCAAGGAGTCGGGCTTCGCGAGGGTTGCCGACACCAACCAGCTCATCATCCTGTTCCCCCAGACCAAGACGAGCGCGATCAACCCTCAAGGCTGTTGGGACTGGTGGGGCTATACCGACCTCGACTATCTCGGTAAGGACGCTCCCCAGATCACGGCCATCTGGTCCATGGTCGAGCAACTGGCAAAGACCCCGTGAGGTCCCGCTTGATAAACGAAACCGACATAGCCGTCGTCGAGGCCGTGCTCGGCTCGGACCTTTATCGCCAGTGCCTCCGCCTGCGCGAGGTGGTGCTCCGGCGGCCACTCGGGTTGACCATTACGCGCGAGGAGCTTGCCGACGACGCCACGCGGCAGCATTTCTGTGCGCTCTCCTATGGCATCGTGGTGGGCTCGGTCTCGCTCAAGCCGCTCGACGAGACGACTCTTCAGTTGAAGCAAATGGTGGTGGCCGAGGTTCGGCGCGGCGCGGGAGTGGGCGCGCATCTGCTGGCCCACGCCGAGGCGTGGGGATCAGGCGGCGGCTTTTTCCTCATGGTCCTTAATGCCCGTATGGGCATCGAGGGCTTCTATGCGCGGTTCGGCTATCAGGCCCTCGGCGATCCGTTCGAGGAGAACACCGTCCCGCATATCAGGATGACGAAGCGGCTCAGGCCCTGAGGAGGTGAAGATGAGTCTCGAGGTAGGCGACAAGGCACCGGACTTCACCCTGCCCACCGACGGCGGCCGCAAGGTCTCGCTCAAGGCCCTCAAAGGCAAAACGGTAGTGCTCTATTTCTATCCTCGCGACGACACGCCCGGCTGCACGGCCGAGGCTTACGCCTTCCGCGACTCGCTTCCCGATTTCTCGAAGGTCAAGGCCGAGGTGATTGGCATCTCGCGCGACTCGGTCGCGAGCCACGAAAAATTCAAGAAGAAGTTCAAGCTCCCCTTCCCGCTCGCCTCCGACGAGGATGGCAAGGTCACCGACGACTACGGGGTGTGGGTAGAGAAGAGCATGTACGGGAAAAAATATATGGGCATTGAGCGCGCCACCTTTCTGATCGACGGCAAGGGAGTCATTCGCGACATCTGGCGCAAGGTGAAGGTCGATGGCCACGCCGACGAGGTGCTGGCAGCAGCGGAGACATTGAAATAGCGGTTTGACAATCCATAACCGATTGGTTATGGATTTGGCATGCGTTCGATAGCTGATGCGCTTTTCAGTAGCCTCGCCGACCCGACACGCCGCGCGATCTTCGAGCGCCTGTGCCGCGACGGAGAGCAGACGGTCGGGGCCCTTACCGCCGGGGCCGGAGTCTCGCAACCAGCCGTCTCAAAACATCTCGGGATACTGAAGCGGGCCGGGTTGGTACGCGACCGCCACAAAGGTCGCCAGACGCACTATAGCGCGCAGCTCGGCGCCTTGGCCCCGCTGATCGATTGGACGAGCCAAATGGCTGGCTTTTGGCAAGGCCGGTTCGACCAGCTCGAAGATCTGCTCAAAAGGATGGACCAATGAGCAATACTGCGACCGAAACCCGCTCCGTTGTTGTCGAACGGGAGATCCCATATCCGCCGGAAAAGATCTGGCGCGCGCTCACTCAACCACACCTGCTCGAGGAGTGGCTCATGAAGAACGATTTCAAGCCCGTTGTCGGACACCGTTTCAATCTTCGCGGAGACTGGGGCGGCGTGTTGGACTGCGAGGTCCTTGCCGTCGAGCCGAACAAAACGCTGGCCTATAGCTGGAATTTTGCGCACGACGATGCGGCCTACAATCTAAAGAGTGTGGTGACCTTTACGCTCACGCCAACGAGCAGGGGAACCCACCTGCGCATGGAGCAGTCGGGCTTCCGGGGGGATCAAAAGCAGGCCTATGGCGGCGCCCAGGCCGGGTGGCAGCAGTTCTTCGCGAAGCTGGAGCAGGTCTTGGTGCGGAAAGACTGAAGTTTGCCGCGGTGCGCTCCGGCTCGTCTTAAAGGGAGGTGCCAATGAACGGGAACATGTGGGTTCGGCAAATCCACCGCTGGTTGTCGATCGCCTTTACGGCGACCGTCGTCGCCAACTTCGTCGCCATGAGTTTGGGGGAAACTCCCGCCTGGGTTGTCTACTCGCCACTGCTCCCGCTGTTCTTGCTCCTGTTCACCGGTCTGTACATGTTCGTGCTTCCCTATGCCGCGAAGCGGCGCAGCGCGGGATAGAAGTGAACGCAATGGCCAAGAGCACGTCCAAGATGTCGGCGAAGGTTGCAAAGAAGGCTGTCGGCAAGCGGGTGACTACGAAGCCGAAGCTTCTCTCAGGAGGCAACCCGCAAATCGCGAAGGCCAATGGCGACGCCGCCGTGCAGGCCTACATCGCGGCCATGCCGGGCTGGAAACGCGACGTCGGGAAGCGCCTCGACGCCCTCGTCGTGCGCACCGTGCCCGGCGTGCGCAAGGCGGTCAAATGGAACTCGCCCTTCTATGGCATCGAGGGCCAGGGCTGGTTCCTCAACTTTCATTGCTTCACGAAGTACGTGAAGGTGGCTTTCTTTCGCGGCACGTCGCTCAGACCTGTCCCGCCCGGCGAGTCCAAGCACAAGGACGTGCGCTATCTCGACATCCACGAGGACGACCGGCTCGACGAGGTGCAGGTCGCTGCTTGGGTGAAGCAAGCGAGCCATTTACCCGGCTGGCAAACGTAAGACATGAAGCGCGTCTTGATTACCGGCATGTCCGGAACTGGAAAAATCCGCCGTGATTCAGGAGCTCGCGGCGAGAGGCTACCGGGCCCACGATCTCGATACGCCGGAATGGTCTGAATGGATAGCGGCTAATCCGTCGGACGCGTTGACACCAGCCGAAGGAAAAGATTGGGTTTGGCGAGAGGACCGCGTCCGCGCGCTGCTATCCAAGCCAGAAGATGGCATGGTGTTCATTGGTGGTTGCGCCGAAAACATGGGGCAGCTTTTTCCCCTGATCGACACCGTGATTCTACTGTCCGCTCCCATCGAAACGATCATGGAGCGACTTGCGGCGCGCTCGCTCGGCAGCTACGGCCATGTTGCTAATGAACGGCGAAAGGTTGCCGGTCTCATCGCAACCATTGAGCCCCTACTAAGGGAATCCGCTGACCACGAGATTGACACAAGGAGACCGAGCACGGCCACGGTCGATGAGATCCTTCGAATAGTGT
>JBKOUI010000356.1:0-4997 GCA_046723315.1 Pseudomonadota bacterium
GAGCTAAGGGCGTTTGCTTAAAAAGTCGAGCACGCCTTGCTTGAAACGCGCGTCACCGACGGCCTTCATGTGGTCGCGGCGAGGAATATCCAGGAATTGTGCACCATTGATGAGACTTGCAAGCTCGGCTCCTGAGCCCGCTATCACGTCCTCACTGCCGACCGCCACTAGGGTCGGAAGGCCAATTGTGGCGAGCTCGTCGGCAGCGATCTTTTCGCGCGGCCCACGCATGCAGGCGGCGAGCGCCTTCAAGTCGCTGCCCGTCTGCTCGGCAAAGGCCCTGAAGCTACGGGCCGTATCGTTGGTGATGTCGTCGATGCTCGGCGCCTCGAGCGCTTTGGCAATGGGTCCGGATCCGACCATGCCCCGAACCATATTGATGCCGAGGCCGGCGAAGATCACGCTGCGCACACGCTCCGGATGAGCCAAGGAGAGAAACGCGGCGATGCGCGCGCCCATGGAATAGCCCATGACGTCGGCACGCTCGATGCCGAGATGGTCGAGCAGGCGCCGTCCGTCCTCGGCCATGGCGGGCGCTCCATAAGTTGCAGGGTCGTAGAGCTTCTCGCTTTCGCCATGTCCCCGGTTGTCATAGGCGATCGCCCGACGTCCGGCTGCGCTAAGCGCGCTCACCCAGCCGGGATTGATCCAGTTGGTTGCGACATTGGAGGCAAAGCCGTGGATGAGCAGGATGGGCTCGCCCTGCCCTTCGTCGATATAGGCGATCCTCACGCCATCTGAATCGAAGCTCTCTCGTCCCATCTATCGCTTTGCCGTCAGGATCACTATGCTCGCCGCCAATTCCGCACAATGCGAGATCAGATTAACGATGACTCAAACGCTCGTGCCTCATTTCGTAAACGACAAAGGCGTCGACCGGATCAGGATCGGCGTCAAGGAGTTCCAGTGCATGGGGGCGACGCCCCCTTACGACCATCCCCACGTTTATCTCGATATGGGGCACGAGGCGCAAATCGTGTGCCCGTATTGCTCGACGCTGTTCAGCTACGACCCGGCGATCAAGCAGAGCGAGAGTGAGCCTCCGAGCTGTGTCTATGTCGCAACTTCTCCCCCCGGGCCGCCGGCAGCCTGACCACGCTTTATGGCGCAAAGGCGGAAGCGAATCCTGATCGCCGGCGGGGGCATTGGTGGATTGACCGCCGCGGCTGCGCTGGGACGCTGCGGAATCAGGACCATTGTGCTCGAGCGCTCGAGCTTCACTGAAGAGACCGGCGCCGGGATCCAACTTGGTCCCAATGCCACCCACATTTTGAAGGAGCTCGACGTTCTCGATACCATCAAGCCCGCCTGGTTCAGGCCAGATGCGATGTGGCTTTTCGACGGACCTTCGGGCCAACAGCTGCAATCGCTGCCGCTGGGGAAACAAGCCGATAAATATTACGGCGCCCCTTACCTCACCATCCACCGTGCCGACCTGCACGCAGGACTTCGTGCCGCGGCGGAAAAGCTGAAGTCGGTCGACCTCGAGGCCGGCTTTGATGTGACATGGGCCTACAGAGAAGGCGATACGGTAATCGCGAGGTCGGTTAGCGGCAGGAAGGTCAAAGGATCATGCCTGGTCGGCGCCGACGGGTTGTGGTCGACGACGCGCAATCTTCTCTTTCCTCGCGATCGGCTGCGCTTTGCCGGAGCAACCGCCTGGCGCGCGCTGTTGGACCGCAAGGACCTCCCCTCACCTTTCGACGCACCCGTCATCGGCCTGTGGTTTGGGCCTGGCGCGCATGTCGTCCATTATCCGGTCCGTGGCGGCCGCAGCTTGAATCTGGTGGCGATCACAGAAGGTGGAGCGGAGGGCCAAGGCTGGAACCAGCCGGCCGAGGCGACGGCTCTGCTTGAAAGATTGAAGCCCTTCGCCGGAGAATTGCGCTCGCTGTTGAAGCGCGCAAAGACTTGGCAGCGCTGGTCGCTTTGCCGTCTTCCGCCGCTTAAAACCTTCAGCGCGGGCCGCGTTGTCCTGATCGGCGATGCCGCCCACCCGGTGCTGCCCTATTTAGCGCAAGGCGCGGCGCTTGCTATCGAGGACGCAGTCTCGCTCGCGCAAAGCCTCGAAGCATCGCCCGACGATTTGGCCACAGCCTTCCAGCTTTACGAAAAGCCGCGCCGCGCACGCATAGCTCGCGTTCAGGACCTTTCGCGGCGCTATGGCTGGATCTACCACGTAAGAGGACCGGTACGGCTTGTACGCAATTTCGTGCTTGGCCGGAGGCATGAAGTGCTCAGGGATTTCGATTGGCTCTATGGCCGCGGTACCGCGGGGGAATCCGCAGCTCGTCCGACACAAAGACCCAAGTCCGAACGTGCAAATTCGTGAAGGAGCTCTGAGCGCCAGTCCGTTTTATTGAGCAAGTTTCTTGGCTTCTTCGAGATGCTGCTTGATGACGGGGAGTACTTTGGCGGCGAACGCCTTCACTGCATCATTGTCGCCCTTATCGGCATATTTCGAGAATAAGTCCTCAGCCTTCTCATGGGCGCTGACCTGCTGCTTGGCATAGGTTTTGTCGAAATCCCCGGTGTGGGCCGCGTTCAGGTCATCGATCATGCGCTGATGTTTCTCGTCGAGCTTGGTCGGCAGATCGACCTTGATGTTCGCCTGCTGGACGATGCCCTTCAGTTCCTCGGTGGTCTGCGAGTGCGCCTCGACCATATGCTGGCCGAACTGCTTCACCGCGTCTGACTGTCCCTTCTGACCGGCGATCTTGCCGGCCTCGATCTCGTACATGTCGCTCATGGCGGCTTTCTGCACGAAGTCGGGCGTGCTCGGCGCCCCACATGAAACGAGAGCAATGGTTGCAAGGACGGCCAGCGCGGCCAGCAAGCGATTTCGCATCAGTGATGCTCCAAATAGAAGGCGGGAAGAGCCTATGAATTCAACGCACGCCAAAAGCCCCGGGAACTAACCAAAGTTCCCGAGTCCGCGAAAACGCAAGTCTGTCAATCAGTTCAATGTCCGCTCGGATTGCCCCTGCGGCTTGCCTCGTAGAGGAACCAGACGCGCCGCTCAGCCTCATCGATCCACTGCTCGATCAAGCTTGCCGTCGCCACGTCGTTCTCCTCGTCGCAGAGATCGTGGGTCTCGCGCATGCTTGCGATCAACGCCTGATTGTCGGACCTGAGCTCGGCCAGCATGTCGAGCGGATCGACATAGTCCGCGTCGTTGTCAGGGATGCGCTGCAGCCGCGCGATATTGCCGATCGAATGCAGCGTAATCCCCCCAATCTTGCGCACCCGCTCGGCGATGTCGTCGGTAATGGCGAAGATCTGATCGCCCTGCTCGTCGAGCAGAAGGTGATAGTCGCGGAAATGCGGGCCGCTGACATGCCAATGGAAATTCTTCGTCTTGAGATAGAGCGCGAACACGTCGGCCAACAGCGCATCGAGCGCGCCGGTGATGTCGCGGCGGGCATTGTCACCAAGGTCGGTCGGGGTCGTGAGGGGCGCCTTGCGGCGTTCTTTGACGGTCGTATCCTTGTTCATGGAGAGTTCTCCTGGGCAGCGAACGCGGGGACAACTCGCTTATCTAGCAGCGGGTTGCTAGGGCTATTTTGGCACGGCTCATGTGAAATTGCGGCAAACACGCTAGAAATAGGCAAGCATCCCAAGAAAAGCGAGCCCGGCCACTGCGGGCGTAGGAGTTCGAGCATGTTCATTGCGATGAATCGATTCAAGGTGAGGAAGGGAGCTGAGTACGATTTCGAGCAGGTCTGGCTTTCGCGCGAGACGCATCTCGAAAACGTGCCAGGCTTTATGGTGTTTCATCTCCTGAAAGGACCTGAGCGCGATGATCACGTGCTCTATGCCTCGCATTCGCTCTGGCGGTCCGAAAAGCATTTCGCCGACTGGACTCGGTCAGAGGCCTTTCGCAAGGCGCATGAGAGCGCTGGTGCCAACAAACCGCTCTATCTCGGCCATCCTGACTTCGAGGGTTTCACCATACTGCAAGAGGTGAAGGCCGAGGGCGCATCGAAACACGCCGCAGAGTAATTGCGCCCATCATGGCTTTGTTTCACGCTTCGCGGTTGTAGTCGTAGATCACGCGGCCATAAGGGAGGGTGAGGTCGGCGACGAAGTGATGCGCGATCGTCACCTTCTTGACGGGGAGATCGGCGACCGGCGCGTTGACGTGAGGAACGAGATGCAGGCGTCCCGGCCCGATCCATGATCCCTCTGAGGTTATAAGCCACGAGCTGGCAGATCTCGGGACTGCCGTCGACGCCGGGGATCAGTTTGAGATTGACTTGCGTTTTGGTCAGAGCGGCGCGGGTACGCTCGCCATTACCCGCCATGGCTTCGTGTTTGTATCCCATCGTGCCTAACGCGACGAGTTGGCCGGCATATTCAAGTGTGCCGGTCAGCGTGTCCTTGACGATCTCGAGCTTCGGGTGAGCGTATTTCTTGGGGAAGCCCCAGATCTCGCGGCCGGCGACGATCGGCGGATCGTCATCGAGATACATCTGCGCCACGAAATTCACGTCTTCGCCCTTGAATCGGCAAGGGATCACGATTCCGGATTCCGTGTAGCTGCCGAAGCCTGAGCTGTCCGGCATCTTGATCCATTCGTAGTGCACGAGAGAGTCCTCGACGGGTTCGAGAGGCTCTGGCAGTTGGGAGCGCAGGAGCTGGGCGTCCGTCTCGTAAGTGATGATCATGTACTCCCGATTGACGAAGCGATACGGGCCGGCCGGATAGCTCGGGCCGGCCAATGGCATCGACGGCAACTTCAGAACGTCATCTTTGCGCATGCGAGGCGTTTCCGGCTTCAGCGCCTGCGCACCTTCTGGGAGCGTATTACGGAGCGCAGGGTGTGGAGCTACACGCCAGATGGGAACATCTTTCGCCAGGCGCGCAATGCCACCAGCGCGTGGCTGACTATGAGCTATGGCCAGCCCGGCTTCTTCACGCCCCGCCAGCCAAACCCGTGGCTCAGCCTGGCCGGCGCCAAGACCGCGACCAGCTATTACGACAACGCGCCGTTACAC
>JBKOUI010000036.1:0-5725 GCA_046723315.1 Pseudomonadota bacterium
GGCCCGACCTTCGACGTCAGCGGGAAGGTCATCGGCATCAACAGCGCAATCGTCTCGCCGACGGGAGGCTCGGTTGGCATCGGCTTCGCGATCCCGGCCGAGACCGTGCGGACGGTGGTATCCGATTTGAAGACCAAGGGCAGGGTGGTGAGGGGTTGGCTCGGCGTGAGCATTCAGGCGATCAGTCCAGAAATTGCCGAGGGCCTCGATCTCAAGCAGACACAAGGTGCGCTCGTCGCCGAGCCGCAGCCGCATAGTCCAGCGGCAAAGGCCGGGATCCAGCCGGGCGATATCATCACCTCTCTGCAAGGCAAGTCGGTCAAAGACGAGCGCGAGCTCTCCAAGATGGTGAGCGACATGGCGCCCGGGACCAAAGTCGAGCTCGGCATCATCAGGCAGGGAGAGAAGAAAACCATGACAATTGCCCTCGGTCAGCTTCCAAGCAAGCCGAGCGAGGACTCGGCCGGCGGCCAGGGGCTTCAGAGCGAAGAGGGTAGCACCGATCCTTCCAAACTCGGGCTTACGCTCGCTCCCGCTGCACAGACCGCCAAACCGTCTACGGGAGGCGTCATCGTAACGAAGGTCGATCCGGATGGAATTGCCGCTGAGCGCGGCCTTCAGGCCGGCGACATCATCCTCGATGTGGCGGGGAATTCAGTGAGCGCGCCGCAAGACGTGCAAAGGGCGCTCAATGAAGCGCATAGCCGAAGCAAGCATAACGTGATCGCGCGGGTGAAATCCGGCTACGCCACACGCTTTGTCGCCATTCCTTTGGGCTGAGGACAAGCTAAGCGGTCAGCGTCTGCTTGTTGTGAGCAATGCCTTTGGCAGTCAGAAGCTCTTGCAAGTCGCCCGCCTGGAACATCTCGCGCACGATGTCGCAGCCGCCGATGAAGTCGCCCTTGACGTAGAGCTGCGGAATGGTCGGCCAGTTCGAATAGGCTTTGACGCCCTCGCGCACGCTCATGTCCTCGAGCACGTTGACGTCTTTGAAGTCAACGCCGAGATGCTGGAGGATTTGGGCGACCTGCATGGAGAAGCCGCATTGGGGCATGGCCTTGGTGCCTTTCATGAACAGCACCACGTCGTTATTGGCGACCTGCTTGCCGATCCAGTCCTGAACATCTTGTGCGGTCATCGTTCCATCCTCTTCCTACGCTGCTTGCGTAGTTATGGTGTCGCGGTCTTAAGCGCAAGCGCATGCAGGACGCCGCCCATATTGCCCTTGAGCGCGTCATAAACCATCTGGTGCTGCTGAATTCGCGACTTGCCGCGAAATGCTTCTGATACCACGGTCGCAGCATAGTGATTGCCGTCGCCCGCAAGATCCTCGATGCGCACCTCAGCATCGGGAAAGCGTTCCTTGATCATCCGCGCAATATCTTCCGCTGCCATGCCCATGCTTCTTTCCTCCGGGCGATCTAGTTATGCGCCATGAACCGCGGTAACCAGGCCTCATGGGCGGCTTTGAGGATGGCGAGCGGCAGAGGCGCCTCGCCCCGAAGCCTGATTGAATCGCCGCCCACCTTGCCGAGCAGCCTGACCGGTACTTTTGCCACGGCCGCGGCCTTGTGAATGGCGTCGGCCTTCTGGGGAGAAGCGGCAACCACGAAGCGGGCCTGGTCCTCGCCGAACCACATCGCATGCGCGGGAAGGGGAGCCGGTAAGTCCTCGAGCTCGACGCCAAGATCGCCGGCAAGGGCCATTTCGACGATGGCGACGAGGAGCCCGCCATCGGAGACATCGTGGACGGCCGAAACGTCGCCGCTTCTGATCAATCCCCTGACGCAATCTCCGGCGCGCTTCTCGGCATCGAGATCGACGGGGGGCGGCGCGCCTTCGGCCCGGTTCAACATCATCTTCATGTAAAGCGATTGGCCAAGATGGCCGGCCTCGGCGCCGAGCAGCATCAGAATGTCGCCTAGGCGCTTCAAAGCGATGGTGGTCATCGTGTCGATATCGGGGATGAGCCCCACGCCACCGATGGCAGGGGTCGGTGGAATAGCCACACCGTTCGTCTCGTTGTAGAGCGAGACGTTTCCCGACACGACGGGGAAGGCAAGCGCGGTGCAAGCCTCGGCCATGCCTTCGACAGCGGCGGCAAACTCGCCCATTATTTCAGGACGCTCAGGGTTGCCGAAATTCATGCAATCGGTGATGGCGAGGGGATCTGCGCCTACTGCCGAAAGATTGCGCCAGCACTCGGCGACCGCCTGCTTGGCTCCCTCATAGGGATCTGCGGAGCAGTAGCGCGGCGTCACGTCGCAGGAGATGGCGAGCCCTTTGTTCGTGCCGTGAACGCGTACCACAGCCGCATCGCCACCAGGCCTCTGCACCGTGTCGGTCATGACCATGTGGTCATATTGCTCCCAAATCCAGCGGCGGGAGGAGAGATGGGCCGAGCCCATCATGCTTTCGAGCGTCAGGAGAATACTATTCGGGGCCGGCACGTCCTGCGGCGCGAGGAGTGGTAGCGCCGCCGGCTTGGTCCAAGGACGCTCGTAAACTGGTGCCGCGTGGGCGAGAGCTGCGAGTGGGATGTCGGCCTCGAGCGCGCCGCGATGGCGCACCACCAGCCTGCCGGTATCGGTGGTGTAGCCGATCACGGCGAAGTCGAGACCCCATTTCGTGAACACGCGCTCGGCCAGCGGCTCGCCGCCGGGCTTGAGCACCATGAGCATGCGCTCCTGGCTCTCAGACAGCATCATCTCATAGGCCGTCATGCCTTCCTCGCGGGTCGGCACGCGGTCGAGCTCGAGCTCGATGCCGACGCCGCCTTTGTCGGCCATCTCGACCGAAGAGGAAGTGAGCCCTGCCGCGCCCATGTCCTGAATCGAGACGATCGCGTCATCGGCCATCAATTCCAGGCAGGCTTCGAGCAGCAGCTTCTCGGTGAAGGGATCGCCGACTTGCACGGTCGGGCGTTTCTCTTGTGACGCTTCGTCGAACTCCGCCGAGGCCATGGTGGCTCCGTGGATTCCATCACGGCCGGTCTTGGAACCGACATACACAACTGAATGACCGACGCCTTTCGCCGCGGACTTGAAGATGCGGTTGGCGTCGACCAGCCCCACGGTCATGGCGTTGACCAGGATGTTGTCGTTGTAGCGCGGGTCGAAATTTG
This sequence comes from Pseudomonadota bacterium, assembly GCA_046723315.1. Taxonomy (GTDB): domain Bacteria; phylum Pseudomonadota; class Alphaproteobacteria; order Rhizobiales; family Methyloligellaceae; genus Methyloceanibacter. Next base: position 3,125 of record JBKOUI010000036.1, read on the forward strand.
TCTCGCCGCCAACCGTGGGCACCCCCATGCAGTTGCCATAGTCGCCAATCCCGGACACAACGCCGGCGACCAGATGACGCGTCTTGGGATGGTTGGGGGCGCCGAATCTCAGCGCATTCATATTGGCGATGGGGCGCGCGCCCATGGTGAACACGTCGCGCATGATGCCGCCCACGCCCGTGGCCGCGCCCTGATACGGCTCGATATAGGACGGATGGTTGTGGCTCTCCATTTTGAACACGGCGGCCTGGCCGTCGCCGAGATCGACCACGCCCGCATTCTCGCCGGGACCCTGGATCACCTGCGCCCCTGAGGTCGGAAGCTTCTTGAGCCAGACTTTGGATGATTTATAGGAGCAATGCTCCGACCACATCACCGAGAAGATGCCGAGCTCAGTGAGCCGTGGCTCGCGGCCAAGCGCCTCGACGAGCTGCCGGTATTCCTCGGCCGACAAGCCGTGCTCGGCGATGATGTCAGGGGTGAGGCCCTCCTGTTTCCGCGCCGCAAGCGCCGCGATGTTCAATGAAGCGTCTCCACGAGCGAGAGAAACATCTTGGCGCCGTCGGCGCCCCCAAGAGTGCTGTCGGAGAGGCGCTCCGGATGCGGCATCAAGCCAAGCACGGTCCCGGACGGATTGTAGATGCCGGCGATATTGTTGCGCGAGCCGTTGGGATTGGCCTCGGGCGTGATCGCGCCCACTGGGTCGCAGTAGCGGAAGGCCACGAGACCTTCGCCTTCCAGCCTCTGCAGCGTCTGGTCGTCGGCGAAATAGCTGCCATCCTTATGCGCTATGGGAAACCGCACCACCTCGCCGCGGCGGTAGCGGTGCGTAAAGATCGAGTCGTGGCGCACGACGCGGAGATATACGTCTTTGCAGATGAATTTGAGCGTCGAGTTGCGCATCAACACGCCGGGCAGGAGGCCCGCCTCGGTCAACACCTGAAAGCCATTGCAGATGCCAAGCACCGGCGTGCCGGCGCGGGCGCGGGCGATCACCTCGCGCATTACCGGCGAGTGCGCGGCCATGGCGCCCGAGCGGAGATAGTCGCCATAAGAAAAGCCCCCGGGCAGCACGATCAGGTCGCTTTCCGGTAGCTCGCTGTCGCCATGCCAGACCATGGCGGGCGGCGCGCCCGTCGCCGCTTGCAGCGCGACGGCGGCATCGCGATCGCAATTCGATCCCGGAAAAACGACGACGCTCGCTTTCATGCTTCTCCGATACCTGACTCGTTATCGCTCGATGAGCGGGTCATCTAGATAAACACTAGCTTGGATTACTAGATGTCCGCCCTGGCGGACCTGACACTTGCCTCAACAGCGAAAGCGTATCGACCCAGGCTTAAGCCGTCTCGAGCTCATAGGCGTAGTTCTCGATTATGGTATTGGCGAGGAGCTGCTCGCACATGCGCTCGACCTCTGCGCGCGCTCGCTCCGGATCGCTCTCCGCCACGTCGACCTCGATATATTTGCCCTGACGCACATTTCCAACCGAGCCGAAGCCGAGCGCGTGCAGAGCGCCGGCGATCGCCTTTCCTTGAGGGTCGAGCACGCCCTGCTTCAGCGTGATGGTAATACGCGCTTTCATGCCCCCGGAGCCTTCGTCCTATTTGGAGCGCACCAGAACGGGGCCGGTGCGCGCTCGCACCGCGCTGTCGACATGCAGCCCGAGCCGCCGCGCCACCTCCTGATAGGCCTCGACCAGGCCTCCCATGTCCCGGCGAAAGCGGTCCTTGTCGAGCTTGTTTTGCGTCTCGATATCCCACAGCCGCGAGCAATCCGGGGAGATTTCGTCGGCGAGCACGATACGCATCGTCTCGTTCTCCCACAGCCTGCCGAACTCGCATTTGAAATCGACGAGCTTGATGCCGACGCCAAGGAAGAGGCCTGACAGGAAGTCGTTGATCCTGAGCGCGAGCGACATGATGTCGTCGATCTCCTGCGGTGTGGCCCAGCCGAAGGCAGTGATGTGCTCCTCGGTGACCATCGGGTCTCCGAGCTGATCGTTCTTGTAATAGAACTCCACAATCGAGCGCGGCAGCGCCGTTCCCTCATCCATGCCGAGTCTCGTCGCGAGCGAGCCGGCCGCGACGTTGCGCACCACGACCTCGAGCGGAATGATCTCAACCTCGCGGATCAACTGCTCGCGCATGTTGAGGCGCTTGATGAAGTGAGTCGGCACCCCGACCTCCCCGAGCTTCTGGAAGAGATATTCGGAGATGCGGTTGTTGAGGACGCCTTTGCCCTCGATCTTGTCGTGCTTCTTGTTGTTGAACGCGGTGGCGTCATCCTTGAAGTGCTGGACGAGCGTGCCGGGCTCGGGGCCTTCATAGAGGATCTTGGCTTTGCCTTCGTAAATGCGCCGTCGGCGGTTCATGGTTGGTTCCTCACTCACGGATGGCTCACACTGCCGACAAACGCCAAATGCGCGGGGCGAGGGTCGCCCAGGCCGCGCGCAACTTGCAGATTGCCATCGTCGGAATCGATCAAGGGGTCGTGGTTCGACCTTAGCGTAAGGATAAAGGGCATACAACGGCCGCTAAGGCGCAGGTTATTTCTTCCGTGGATTTGTTGATTTCAAGGGGCCTGGGCGCTATCCCTCGG
>JBKOUI010000381.1:0-4400 GCA_046723315.1 Pseudomonadota bacterium
GGAGTCTACCGGGTGAGCGGCACCAATCCGAGCGGCAGCAAGTATACCGGCATGCTAGCCCTCAATCAGGACGAGGACGATTTCCGCCTGACTTGGTGGATCGGCAAGGACGAGTTCCACGGCAGCGGGCATTACGCCGGCAAGATGCTGGTGATCAACTGGGGCGACAAAACCCCAGTGATCTATAGCTTCGGCGACCAGGGCGCGCTGGACGGCGAATGGGCCGATGGATCTGCCACCGAGACGCTCACACCAGTCGCAACCGCCGACGAGGACGCGTCCCCGCCCGAAGGCGAGTATAGCGTCGAAGGCCGCAGCGACGATGGCAAGGAGTATGAGGGCACGCTGACCATCAGCAAAGAAGGCGACGATTACAAGCTGAGCTGGAAGGTCGGAGAGTCCGAATATGAGGGCGACGGCACGCTCGACGGCAATCTCTTGACCGTGAACTGGGGAAGCTCGACGCCGGTGGTGTACGCGCTCGCCGAAAATGGCAGCTTGAAGGGACTTTGGGCTGGCGGCCACGGCGAGGAGACACTCACGCCCGAGCAGTAGGTAGAATTAAGATTGTCATGAGTTACGACCTCGTCGTCATCGGCACAGGTCCTGGCGGCTACGTCGCCGCCATTCGTGCGGCGCAACTCGGCATGAAGGTCGCCGTTGTGGAGAAGCGCGCCACGCACGGTGGCACCTGCCTCAATGTCGGCTGCATCCCCTCCAAGGCCTTGCTGCACGCGAGCGAGCGTTACGCCGAAGCCGCCGACGGGTTCGCCGGCATAGGCATCAAAGTGAAGCCCGAGCTCGATCTTGCTGCGATGCTTGCCTTCAAGGACGCTGGCGTGAAGAGCAATGTCGACGGCGTCGCCTTCCTGTTGCGCAAGCACAAGATCGATCATTTCCACGGCCGCGGGCGCATCCTTGGATCCGGCAAGGTTGAGGTCACATTCATCAACGGCGAGAAGCAGCCGGTCGAAGCAAAGGCCATCGTCATCGCCACCGGTTCTGAGGTCGCTCCTCTGCCCGGCATTTCGATCGACGAGAAGCGCGTCATCTCATCGACCGGGGCGCTGTCTTTGCCAAGCGTGCCGAAGCGCCTCGTCGTCATTGGCGCGGGCTATATCGGTCTCGAGCTCGGCTCGGTGTGGTCGCGTCTCGGCTCTGAGGTCACAATCGTCGAGATGCTCGATCGCGTTACGCCTGGCCTCGACGCAGAAGTTGCGAAGCAGCTTCAGCGCGTGCTGACTAAGCAGGGACTTGTCTTCAAGCTCGGCACCAAGGTCACCGGCATCGACACCAAGGGCAAAAGCGTGAAGCTCACACTCGAGCCCGCGGCAGGCGGCAAGTCTGAAAGTCTTGAGACCGACGTAGTGCTAGTCGCCATTGGCCGCGTTCCAAACACGGAAGGGCTCGGTTTGGCGGATCTCGGAATCAAAATGGACAATCGCGGGCGGATCGTTGTCGACGACAAGTTCGCGACCAACATCCCGGGCATTTATGCCATCGGCGATGTCATTAAGGGCGCGATGCTCGCGCACAAGGCCGAGGAGGAAGGCGTGGCTCTGGCTGAAATCCTCGCGGGCCAAGCCGGGCACGTGAATTACGACGTGATCCCAAGCGTAATCTATACCGCACCCGAGGTGGCTTCGGTGGGCAAGACCGAGGAGGAGCTGAAGGAAGCCGGCATCGATTACAAGGTCGGCAAGTTCCCCTTCACCGCCAATGGCCGCGCCAAGGTCAATCGCACCACCGAGGGTTTCGTCAAAATTCTCGCCGACGCCGATACCGACCGCGTGCTCGGCGCGCATATCATCGGCGCCGACGCCGGAACGATGATTGCCGAGGCCGCAGTGCTGATGGAATTCGGCGGCTCGGCTGAGGACCTGGCCCGCACCTGCCACGCGCATCCCACCCTCAACGAGGCGGTGAAAGAGGCCGCGCTCGCGGTCGACAAGCGTGCCATCCATATGTGAGTGCCTCCTGAAGGCCGGAACGGCGGCTACACCGCTCGCGTTTCAATATCTAGGAGGACGAGTTCATGGGCGAATTCGTCAAGGCGGCAAGCACGAGCGAGGTCCCTACCGGCCATTCGCATCTCGTCGTGCTGAAAGGCAAAGAGATCGTTCTTTTCAATATCGACGGCGAATTTTTCGCGCTCGACAATCTGTGCACCCACGAGGAAGGTCCGCTCGCTGAGGGCGAAATCGAGGGTCACGAGGTGACCTGTCCCTGGCATGGCGCGAAATTCGATATCCGCACGGGCGAGGTGCTGTGCGACCCGGCCTATGAAGCCGTAGTCCGACACAACGTGCGCATCACCGGCACCGACATCGAGGTCGAGATCTAGCGGAGCGACCGCGGCGTGTCGGCAAGGACCGAGCCGATCAGCGCGGCGAAGCCAGCAAGCTCCAAGAGTGAAATAACCGCGTGGCCCCATTCCCAGCGGGCGCGATATTGGGTCCAGTCTGTGGGGACAGGGCCGTCCACCCACTTGGCCAGCTCGACATTGACCGGATAGACGAGCACCCACCACAGAATCAGCCCGAGCACGAATAGCAGCGCCGCCGCCAACGCAAATTGAAATCCTGGACGCCCATGCTCGCGCACGAGATAGGCGAGCAGCGCGAGCGCGATCACGGCAGCAATATCGATCACCGCGCCGATCGACCCGAACAGGCTGTAGAGGCCACCCTGCACCGTCGAGCCAACCCACAGATACTGATCCCAGCCCAGGCGCGCCGGGAGCTGCATCAAGTGGCAGAAGCCCATGCCGAGCGTGAGCGCGGCAAGCAGGAAAGCGACAAAGCGCACGACTTTAAGCAGCACCGGTTTCCTCCCGCGAATCGCACGGAACTTTGCAATCAAATCGCTCCCGACAGCCTTGCTTTATTTAACAAATATGTTAATTAACGTAACGGTAAATAAGGCCATGGACCAGCTCAGCACCACCTTCACCGCCTTAGCCGACCCTACGCGGCGCGCCATCCTGGCAAGGCTCGTTCACGGTAGTGCCACGGTCGGCGAGCTCGCCGAGCCCTTCGCCATCTCTGCGCCGGCCATCTCGCGTCACCTCAAGGTCCTGGAGCAGGCCAAGCTGATCCGCCGCGAAGTCGAGGCGCAGAAGCGGCGCTGCCACCTGCGCCCGGAGGCGCTGAAACAGTTGGCGGAGTGGATGGAAACCTATCGTCAGTTCTGGAGCGAGCGCCTCGACAGTCTCGAGTCGTATCTCGATGCGGTTGCCGCCGAACAAGCGAAGTCGAAGTCTGACAAGGAGTGAAGCGATGAACGAAGTGCTGCAGAAATCGAAGCTTGCGCCTGAGCTCGTTATCGAGCGCGAGATTGCCTATCCGCCTGAACAGGTGTTCAAGGCCTGGACCGATCAGGACGCGCTAAAAACCTGGATGGGGCCGGGCAAGGTTTCCTGCGCAGGTGCCATTATGGACGCGCGGGTTGGTGGGGTTTACGTCTTTCCCATGCGACGTCCAGACGGGACGGGCAGCACCGCGCGCGGCGTGATCAAGGAGATCGTGCCGAACCGCAAGCTCCGCCTCACCTGGTCGTGGGACGATAAGGACGGCGAACCTGGCGACGTCAGCGAGGTGACGCTTGAGTTTCACCCCATCGCGACTGGCACGCGGCTTGTCCTAAAGCACGCTGGCCTCACCGATCCGCAGCTCCGCGAGCGGCACGCGCATGGCTGGAACGGTTGCAACGACTCGCTCGAGATGTACCTCGCAGGCAAGTTCCTTCCCTGCGAGAGCGAAGGGGCTTGGAATGGCAACCAAGCCCCTTTGTTCTATCCGCTCTGGAGCTAATCAAGCGTGCGGCGGAACCGCAGGAGTGCGAGCCCCATCGCCACGATCATGAAAATGAACAGCGCCGCCACCTCGATCTGCATGTCGGCGAGGCCAGTTCCTTTCAACGTGATGCCGCGCACGATGCGCATGAAATGCGTAAGCGGCAACGCTTCGCCGATGACTTGCGCCCACATCGGCATGCCGCGAAACGGGAACATGAAGCCGGACAGGAGAATGTTGGGCAGGAAGAAGAAGAATGTGAGCTGCACCGCCTGGAGCTGATTTTGGGCGATCGTGGAAAAGGTATAGCCGACAGCGAGATTCGACGCGGCGAACAGCGTCGCCAGCGAAACCAAAAGCCATACGCTTCCCATGATCGGCACATTGAACAGGAAGTGCGCGGCGCACAGGATGATGGTCATCTGCACGAAGCCGACCAGCACGAACGGCGCGATCTTGCCGATCATGATCTCCACCGGCTTAATCGGCATGGCGAGCAGGCTCTCCATCGTGCCGCGCTCGATCTCTCGCGTCACGGCAAGCGCGGTGAACATCATCATGGTCATGGTTAGCACCACGCCGAGTAGACCCGGCACGATGTTGTAT
>JBKOUI010000226.1:0-3377 GCA_046723315.1 Pseudomonadota bacterium
CTATAGACCAGGGGACCACCAGCACACGCGCCATCCTGTTCGACGCCAAGAGTAAGGCTCGCGCGACAGCGCAGGTCCCGCTCAGACAAATCTATCCGGCGCCGGGACAAGTCGAGCACGATCCCGAAGAGATCTGGCGCACGGTGCTCCATGTGTGCCGCGAGGTGCTGAGCGGCGTTGGCTCCGAGCAGGTTGCCGCCATCGGCATCACCAATCAGCGCGAGACCACGGTCGTGTGGGAGAGGGCGACGGGCAAGCCGCTCGCCAATGCGATTGTTTGGCAGGACCGCCGCACTGCCGGGCTTTGCGCCGAGCTCGCGCGAGAGGGTTGGGCCGCTCACGTAAGGGAAACCACCGGGCTCGTCATCGATCCTTATTTCTCCGCGACAAAACTTGCTTGGCTGCTCGCCAATGTGCCCGGGCTCGATGCGCGCGCCAGGGCAGGGGAGGTGTGTTTCGGCACGATCGACAGCTTCCTGCTGTTCAAGCTCACAGGCGGCAGATTGCATGCGACCGACGCAACCAATGCGGCGCGCACCAAGCTCTACGACATCAGGTCAGGCTTATGGGACGAACGGCTGCTTGATCGGCTTTCCGTGCCGAGTTCGCTGCTGCCTGAGGTGCGCGACAGCCAAAGCGACTTCGGCGCGACCGAGACTGAGCATTTCGGCGGCGCCATCCCGATCAGGGGTGTGGCCGGCGATCAGCAGGCGGCAACTTACGGGCAGGCTTGCTTCAAGCCCGGCATGCTCAAGGCAACCTACGGCACCGGCTGCTTCGTCGTCGCCAATACAGGAGACGAAAAAGTCGCCTCGGCCACCCGCATGCTCTCGACCATATTCCATCAGATCGAGGGCAAGCGCACTTACGCGCTCGAAGGCGCGATCTTCATGGCCGGCGCGACCATGCAGTGGCTGAGAGACAACCTCGGCCTGATCGCCACAGCGGCGGAAAGCGAATCCCTCGCGCAAAGCGCAGACGCCCATTCCGGCGTTTATCTAGTTCCCGCTTTCCAGGGACTCGGCGCACCCTTCTGGGACGCCAATGCCAAAGCCGCGATCCTCGGTCTCACGCGCGCCTCCTCCAAAGCCGATATCGTAACCGCAGGGCTCGAGGCGGTCGCCTTCCAGACGCGTGATCTCTTGAGCGCAATGGGCCGCGACATGGCCGTGAGCGGTATCACCATGCCACCGGTGCTCCGCGTCGACGGCGGCATGACGGTGAACGCTTGGCTTATGCAGCGGCTCGCCGATATTCTCAACCAGCGAGTCGAAGTGGCGCAGAATGCAGAGACCACGGCGCTTGGCGCCGCCTATCACGCCGGCCAGGCGGCCGGATTCTTCGGACCTTGCGAGGAGCTTGAAAAGGCCTGGCGTCCGGCAAAGGTCTTCGAGCCGAAAATGAGCAATACCGAGCGGGAAGCGCGCTATGGCGGCTGGCTCGAAGCCGTCGCAAGGGTCAAGAGCAAAGCCGCCGGCTGACCCTTTGCCCGAGTGCAGCCTTGCGCAGCGGCGGCGGGAGTCCTAAAGCTGGCGCAACCCGATCTGGCTTTGGCGGGCGCCTTTATAGTACCGTCACAACACCTTCATAGAGTGCAGCGCGAACCCTAAAGGGGCAGGGAGGACACGCATGGCGATGGCTGCGATTGATTTCCAACTTCTAGCCAATGCAGGATTCCCTCCCGCCACGTTTAGTTCGGGCGAGACCATCTTCGCGGCAGGCGACAAGGGCGACAAGATGTATGTCATCCGCTCCGGGGAGGTCGAGATCGAGCGAGACGGCAAGGTCGTCGAGAAGCTTGGCCCAGGGGGAATTTTCGGAGAGATGGCGCTGATCGATGGCGCGCCGCGGGCTGCCACCGCGAAGGCCAAAACCGCTTGCGAGGTGGCCCCGATTACCGAGAAGACGTTCCTATTCCTTGTGCACGAGACGCCGTTTTTCGCCATCTCGGTGATGCGCGCACTCGCCGAGCGGTTGCGCCGCGCAACTCCCGCTTAGCCAGCAGGCAGGAAACCCCGCAGACCTCCGCCTTGCTATTGCCGCTGCCGGAAGCCATGATCGGGCATTTCAACCCGCCAACTTCCGCTGCGTAACGCCCTTGTTGTCGTTCGAAAACTTGGCGCTTAAGCGTCCCCGCCCCCTCGACGCGGCGACGCTCGGGCGTGACGTCGTAGCAGGGGCGATCTCCGGCGTGGTGCAGATCGCCTACTGCATCTCTTTCGCGGCCCTCATCTTCACCGGCGATCTCGCCGGCGGCTTTGCCTTGGGTCTTGCCGGGCTGATCATGGGAACCGTGGTCACCTGCGTGGTGATCTCCTTGACCTCGACCTTCTCGCCGGTGGTCGGCGGGCCGGACTCGCCGGCGGTGGCGGTGATGAGCGTGCTTGCCTCCTCGATCGCCACTGCGCTTGCCGCCAAGGGCGCGAGCAGCGACGCGATGATCCTCAACGTGCTGGTCGCGCTGTCGGTGAGCACCTTCCTCACCGGCATTCTGCTCTACGGAACCGGCACGCTCAGGCTAGGCCAATGGCTCCGCTTCATTCCTTATCCGGTGATCGGCGGCTTCCTCGCCGCATCGGGCATCCTGCTCGTCACCGGCGGCATGGAGGTCGTGACGCAGACCAATCTCACTCTGTTTCCTACCAGTTGGGAGCCGCTCTATTCGGCGGCCTACCTCCCGCAGATCGTGCTGGGAGCGCTGTTCGCTCTATCTATCCCGCTTCTTGGCCGTTTTGTCCCGAGCTACCTTGCCCTGCCGATCGCATTCTTCGGCTTCCTGATCGCCATGGACGCGAGCTTGTTCGGCTTCGTGAAGGATCAGGCCGCGCGCAACGCCTGGTTCCTGCCCAGCCTCGGCGAGCTCAGCTTATGGCTCCCGATCAATGCCGTCTTTAGTCAACAGGTCGATTGGGGCGTGATCGCCCAGTCAAGCGCCGAGATCGGCTCGTTTTGCGGCGTGATGGCCATCGCCCTTCTGCTCGATGTGACCAGCTTGGAAGTGGCGCGCCAGAAGACCGGCGACCTCGACCAGGAATTTCGTTCCAACGGCCTGGCTAATCTCTTTGCCTCGTTTTTCGGCGGATTTGGCGGCTCGCTGTCGATGAACGCCTGCCTCCTGCTCGACGAGTCGGGAGCCACCACCCGGTGGTCAGGCGCGATCGTCGGCATTGTCTGCGCAATCATCCTATTCTCGGGCGCCGACGTCGGCAGCGTGGTGCCGAAGGCGATCCTTGGGGGAATGCTCGCTTATCTCGGCGTGATGATCATCGTTGAGTTGTGGCAAGCCCCGGCCAAGAGCTCATGGACCGAGTGGGCGCTCACCGGCATCATGACGTTGGTCATCATCAATTTCGGTTACTTTATGGGCGTGGTGCTCG
>JBKOUI010000016.1:0-3647 GCA_046723315.1 Pseudomonadota bacterium
GCGCTACGGGGATAAATTCCGACCTGCCAGCCCGACGGTGCACGCCTTAGCTCTAAGTCATACCCTCGGTAGACTAGCTTGCTTTGCAGAGCACGTTCAGCAGCATAGGGCCTTAACATGACGATGCCTCCTCGTTCTAAGGCAGCGTCGCGCCGCGCTCTTTCAAATTGGTTTCAAAAACCGTGAATCGCAATTCAGGTTAATCGAGGCTTTCAGCAGGGCTCAACATCACTGTCTCGAGCCAAGCCGACAGTTCGTCCAACATTTCAGCTCTCACGTCGCCATCGGTGCGCCCGCTCCTTGCGGGCACATGAAATGAATGATCGGCATCTTGGAACAGCTTGAGGGTTGCCCGTTCACCAAGCCGCTGGACCAATGTTTCCGTCAATTTGGTAGCTGCAAGCGCATCACGCGTACCCTGTAAAAACAACATCGGAACTTTGATCTCGAACAAGTGGGCTGCGCGCTCGTCCGAAGGACGCCCGGGAGGGTGAAGCGGGAAGCCCAGGAACACCAGACCTTGCACTCCGGACAGCGGTGACGCGGCTTGCGCTTGAGAGGTCATGCGGCCGCCAAACGATTTGCCGCCAGCGACGACATCAAGCTCGGGAAGCAAGCGCAACGCTTCCCCGACAGCCGCGCGTACGGTGGCCTGAGCAATCTTTGGCGCATCCGGGCGCCGGGCGCCCTCCTCCATGTAAGGGAATTGATAGCGCAGCGTGGCGATGTCGCGTTCGGCGAGGCCATCTGCGACGGCTGCCATAAAGGGGTGCGACATGCCCGCCCCTGCTCCGTGCGCGAGCACATAGCATGCGCGAGCGTCGCGGGGCACTTGCAGTAGGCCAGATACCCGACGCCCCTCGTCGACAGCGATGCTCACTTGCTGTGGTCGTGTCATGGCTGTCGGATTCTTCCCGAGGTCCTGGTTTCACCCCTGGCGCGTCAAGCACTCCGGGAGCCACCCTTCAAAAACGTTAGGACCCACCGCTTCCCTGCCGAAGGGCAACAGCGTCGCGTTGCCAACCGAAAACACTACGTCCGCCATATGCAGATGATGCCTGACGCTCTTCAGCGAGGACTTCTTCAAAGCTCGGCGTTTTAGCCCAGGCCTCTAGCTGCCTTGTTTGTTGATCGAGTCGCTTGATTGCCCCGAGCTCTTCTTCTCGCCCAAGCCTCGCGTTTTGAACTGCCGATTTGAGCACTCGAATAGTTTCATCGTAGACGCGTAGCGGCACTGGAAAAGGATGACTGTCTTTTCCGCCATGGGCCAGTGAGAACCTCGCTGGATCGGAGAACCGACAGGGCGCGCCATGGACCACCTCGGCCACTAATGCCAAAGCCCGCACCGTCCTTGCTCCAACACCAGGAACCAAAAGAAGTTCGGGGAAATCACGAGGCCCACAACTCGCTGCAGCAGCGAGACCGCCGCGCAGGCGTCGCATGACCACATCGCTGGGACGTACGTCATGGTGTTCCGGCATAATGAGGTGCGGCAGGAGGGGTTGCGATGGAACCGTTTTGGGTTCCCTAGTTAGAGTTGCGACTTCTTTTGTGATGCCATCTGGTCCGAGGCTTTTGAGCAGATCAAGCTGAACGTCGCGCGAGGTCGCCGCACGACGGTCGGTTAGATTGATGATCTCGCCATGGCTATGCCCTTCAATCGCGACATGCGGCTCATTCACGAAGTCCTTAAGGCCTTCAGACGACCAGTGATAGCGGCGCGCTTGTCGACGGTCACCATTCATGCCTTGCTGCACGACCACCCATTTCGCGTCATCGGTGACGATAAAGCCGTGCAGGTACAGATCGAACCCATCTTGCACCGCCGCACTGTCCACTTTCGCCACTAAACGGCTGGCTTTCGCCAAGGCCTCTCCATTGAAACCGACGCGTTCGCCAATCGTGACCAGCTCGTGAGGCGTCTGTCGCGAATGCTTCCCTCGCCCGCCGCACACATGGATCCCCAGCTCCTGCTCGATGGGGCATAGTCCTCTCTTCAGTGCGCCAATGACACTCGTGGTTATTCCAGAGGAATGCCAATCCATTCCCATGACGGCGCCGAAAGACTGAAACCAGAATGGGTGCGCCAGTCTGCGCAAAAATTCGTCGCGTCCGTATTGGTGAACAATGGCTTCGGTGATGACGGCTCCCAGCCGTGCCATTCGGGCCCCTAGCCAGTGGGGCACACGGCCGCCATGGAGCGGAAGATCAGCACTGCCGGTACGTCGGGTCATTGTTCATTCTTTCGACTCGCGCAAGCTTCTGAAGGTGACGGAATAGCGCAGCCTGTCAACGGGCGGGATGCTGTGCTGCCAATCCCAACGTGCCGGGCCACGGAGGAGGTATGCTGAGCGGGGTCGGAGCTCTATTGATGCGCGCTCCCAGCGCGTATCCTGTTTACGGCGGAAGCGGAACAGGCATGGCGCGTCTAACGAGACGCCGATCACATCTTCGAATTCGGGCCGATCCCTATGCCAGCCGATTGCCGCGCCCGGCGCATACTCAGTGACCAGCGCATGTTGCAGCCGGTCTTCGGTCAGTCCGGCAAACTCTGCCGCCCTCTGACGCAGAGCTAAGAGGAAGGTCGGGATCTCCTCCGCCTCTTGTAGCTCTCGCACGTTGAAGTCGTAACGCCAGCCAAAGGAAACAGTCCGCCTCTTGCCCAGAAAGCCACGGAACTCGAATTCCCGAAATGGGAGACGCTCTAATGATGCGATAAGCGCCCTTTCCTGATCAGGAGACAAGACATCGTTTCTGTACTCAAATCCCTGAGGAAGACGCCGCAGATTCTGGAATGACGCGTGCTGAACGAGTGCCATCCCTCCCCATATGGGAAGCTAAACTGCAATCAACCAGCGGACGAGTTTTACGTTTCTAGGTCGACCCCGGCGGATGAAGGAAAAAATCATGGCGAAGCTCGACGCTCGCGAATCGGGCTCATTTAAGATTAATGGCGACCTCGAAATCCATCGCCTTGGCTTCGGGGCAATGCGTATCACCGGACCTCGCGTCTGGGGACCACCGCTCGACATGGCAGAGGCGATCCGGACCCTAAAACGCGTGCCGGAGCTTGGCATCGATTTCATTGACACCGCGGACTCCTACGGACCGGAAGTGTCGGAGCAACTCATCCGCGAGACGCTCTACCCTTATGATGACATTCTCATTGCCACCAAGGCTGGGCTGAGGCGACCCAGTCCCGGAGAATGGGAGAGGGATGGACGCCCGGAACACTTGCGCGAGCAAGCTATCAAAAGCCGAAAGCGACTCGGAGTTGAACAAATTGGACTCTGGCAGTTACACAGCATCGATCCGAAAGTCTCGCGTGACGAGCAGTTTGCTGCGGTCCAGTCACTTCTTGAGGATGGAATTATCCACCATGCTGGCTTAAGCAACGTGACCGTCGCTGACATCGAAGCCGCTTCAAAGATGTTCAAAGTGGCGACCGTGCAGAATCGCTACAACCTAGTCGATCGCGGCAGTGAAGACGTGCTGAAGTATTGCGAAGAACAGGGGATCGGCTTCATTCCGTGGTTTCCGTTAGCTGCAGGGCGTCTTGCCCAAGCTGGCTCGATTCTAGATGTCATCGCCAAGACACATGACGCAACACCGAGTCAGATCGCGCTCGCGTGGGTTCTTAAGCGTAG
>JBKOUI010000051.1:0-2559 GCA_046723315.1 Pseudomonadota bacterium
GCTGGGAGGTTTATCGCTGAGCCCCCAGCCGAAGCGGCGGATGTCGACGTTCCCCACCTTTGCATTCGGGGCGACAGCGAATTGATAGTTGTCGACAATCGCGCTGACCGTGACCCGGTCGATCTCGGGTACGGGACCGACGATCGGGGTAGCTCGCGCCGGCCTTGCGTCGCCAAGCAGCGCCGCGAGCATGGCACTCAAGAGAGCTGCGCCACCACCGCAAAGGAGATCGCGCCGGTCCACGCAGGCATCGTCGTTGGTTGCGGCCATGGCAGCGTCTCCGGGCTTTCTCGCCTGCACTAGGCAAGTGGCCGAGCAGAGACAGTCTAGCGCAGCGCGGCGGCGATGTTGCCCCCGTCGACCGTCGTAATATGGCCGGTGGTCTTATGCGCCTTGGCGAGGGCGACGAAGGCCTGCGCCACATCCTCGGCCAGCACCTCGCGATTGAGCAAATTGCCGCTCATATATTCTGCCTCGCTTACACCGCGCGCTTTGGCCCGCGCCGCTATCATGGCGTCGGTGAGCAGCCCGCTCCTAATGCGGTCGGCATTGACGCCATTCGAGCGGATGCCGTCGGCGCCATAGTCGAGCGCGTATTGGCGCATGAGCAGCATGGTCGCGGCCTTGGGTAGGCCATAAGGACCGAAATTGGTTCCCGGGTTCACCGCCTGCTTCGACAGATTGAACAGAAGCGCGCCGCCGGTGCCCTGCTTCAGCATGATGCGCACGGCTTCCTGCGCCACCGACTGGTGAGCGAAGAAATTGAGCTCGAAGCTCTTGCGCAGCAGCTCGTCGGTAACATCGCCAATACGGCCTTGCCAGGCGGCGCCGGCATTCGACACGACGATATCGACGCCGCCGAAGCGCTCGCAGGTCGCGGCAAGCGCCGCCCTCACCTGCTCGGGTTTGGTCACGTCGCATTGCATGCCGAGGCCCTTGACCGCTGTCGCGGCCTTCTTCGCCGCCTCGCCGTCGATATCAAGGATCGCAATGGCAGCACCTTCGGCGGCAAGTGCGCGTGCTGTGGCCGCGCCGATCGCGCCGGCGCCAGTGACGAACGCGACCTGCCCGGTCAGCGGCTTGACCACGGCGCCTTTCAGCTTCGCTTGCTCGAGGCTCCAATATTCGAGCGCGAACAGGTCGCTCTCCGGCAGAGGCTCGTAGCGCCCAATCGCCTCGGCTTCCGTGACTACCTTGACGGTATTCTCGGCGAGGTCGGCGGCGATCGATGCATCCTTGGCGGTGCGGCCGAGACCGAACAGACCAACTCCCGGCACCAACACCACACGAGGGTTCGCATCGAGTTTGGTTTTGGTGTTTCCGGCGGCAGCATTTTCCCGGTGGAAGTAGGTGTCGTAGGCGGCGACGAACTTCGCCACGGCCTCGCGCACGGCATGGCCAAACTCGTCGAGCTTGCCGGCCTCAGGCTGCGGCAGGACAAGCGGCTTGTTCTTGGTGCGGATGATGTGATCCGGCGTCACCACGCCGCGCTGGCTGTAGGATTGGAGCTCCTCGCCGTTCACGTAGGTCAGGATCTCCGGCCCGGTGCGGAAATCGGCGATGAAGCGGATCGGCTCTTTACCCTCCTGCTTGATGGCGCAGGCGCCTCTGATGATCGGCGCGATCTCGGCGGCTTGCGCGGTCGCGCTGGCGAGCTTGCGCGCCGGAAACACGATGGGCCGACCTTGGCGCAAGCGGCTTTCGGCGAGCGACACCATCTCGATCATGCGCTCGTAAGCCTCGCGCGCCGTCTCGCCGAAGGTGAAGATGCCGTGTTTGTGCAGGATCAGGCCTTCAACGTCGGTCTTCCCTTCGAACACCTCGGCCGCTTCCTTGGCGAGCCCGAAGCCCGGCGCGATATAGGGCACGATGCCCATCCGGCCGTCATACACCTCGCGCGCCAGAGCCTCTCCGTCGGGCTGATCGACGAGAGAAAGCACGGCAGCAGCGTGGGTATGGTCCACGAATTTGTGCGGCAGGAAGGCGTGCAGCAGCGTCTCGACCGATGGGTTGGGCGCCGAGGCATCGAGCAGGTTGAGCCGCTGGACGTTAACCATGGCCTCGTCGGACAGCGCTGCAAGCGCGCGGAGTGCTCGTAACGGCCCGAGCTTCACCGCCGGCAAGCCCCAAGGCTCGATGTCGGCCATGTCGGCGCCTGAGCCCTTGACCGCGATCACCTCGTGCTCAATGCCGAGATCGTCGCGTGCGCGCGTCTTGACCGACGTGTTGCCGCCGCCGTGCAGCACGAGCAGAGGATCGCCGCCGAGCAACCGCGTGGTGTAAACCCTGAGCGCGATGTCGGGCCCAACGCCCTTCGCGGCGTAAGTCGCGACCGCTTCCTGGGCCGCCGCATCGTTCCATTGGCTTTTCATGGCGCGCGTTCTTACAGGAATGATCTTTTGCTGCAAGCCCGGAATACCCATCTCTCGACCATCCGACGACACATCTTCAGCCGACCCGAGAGATGATCTCCTTTCCGCCACGCTTCCTTACCGATTTGCAACATATTGGCGTGCATTCTCTTGCGGTTAGGGGGCTCCTTTCGGTGAGGGAGTAAAG
>JBKOUI010000049.1:0-5407 GCA_046723315.1 Pseudomonadota bacterium
CAGGCGACCGAAAGTTGAGGCATCCAACAACTCGCGCGTGAGCAACGGGAGACCTCCGCGCCGAGTGAGGAAGAATTAGGCTCCTCAGCTTACTTTTCAGGCAGCACCGACGCTGATCGGCCCACCTGTCCCGAAGAATTCTCCCTTGGTTTCAGGGTCTTACCGTTCCGGCACAGCCCTTGCAGCGGCGTATTACGCTTTTCGTCAATCGTAATATTCGTGAGAAGGGGATGAGCCGCAGCCTGATCAGAAGTTCGCTCTTAGCGCTTGCTTTATCGCTCGCCGCTTTCGTCGCGCGGCCGGCGTCTGCCGCACCACTGACCGTTGGCTATAGCGACTGGCCGGGTTGGGTCGCCTGGCAAATCGCCATCGACAAAGACTGGTTCAAGGAAGCAGGCGTCGACATCAAGTTTCAGTGGTTCGACTACTCAGCGTCGATGGAGGCCTTCGCGGCGGGCAAGACCGACGCGGTCTTTATGACCAACGGTGACACGCTGGTGACGGGATCTGGTGGCGGCAAAGGCATCATCGTCATGGCCACCGATTACTCGAACGGCAATGACCAGATCGTCGCCAAGCCGGGCATCAAGACGGTGCCTGAGCTCAAGGGCAAGAAGATCGGGGTCGAGATCGGCTTCGTCGATCATCTGCTCATCCTTCAGGCCCTCGAAGACAACAAGATGACCGAGAAGGACGTCGACCTGGTCAATACCAAGACCAACGACACGCCGCAGGTCCTAGCTTCCGGTCAAGTCGATGCCATCGCCGCCTGGCCGCCGAGCGCTTATCTCGCACAAAAAGCGCTCCCGGGCTCGAAGCCGATCTTCACCTCCGCCCAGGCGCCGGGTCTCATCTATGACGTCCTTTCGGTGTCGCCGGCTAGCCTTGCCGCGCACAAGGACGATTGGATGAAGGTCATCTCGGTGTGGGAGCGGGTGGTCAAATACATCAACGATCCCGCGACCGAAGCTGACGCGCTTCTGATCATGAGCAAGAAGAACGGGCTTACGCCTGAGGAATACAAGCCGCTGTTGAAGGGAACGAAGCTCCTCACGCTGGCCGAGAACAAGAAGGTGTTCGAGAAGGGTCCCGGCCTCGATTCGATGTACGGCTCGACCAAGGTCTCTGACGACTTCAACGTCAAATACGACGTCTACAAGCAGCATCAGGACATCGACAGCTATATCGACCCGTCGTTGATCGAAGCCGTGAAGCCAATGGCCTCGGCAGCGCCATAGTCTGACTTCGCGGGCGCGGCAGAGATGGCGCTTCAGCGCAAAAAATGGTTGCAGGTGCTGAGGCCCATCTCGCCGCGCGCGAATCTCGTTATCGGCTGTCTGTCTTTCATCGTGCCACTGTTGATTTGGGCACTCGTCAGCTACGTGCCCTGGATTTGGCACCCCCAAGTGCTCATCACCGATCCGGGCTCGGTCGACTACCTGCAAGTTGGCATGCGCATGGGGAGGGATGCCTTCGCGAGCGAAGCGGCCGACGCCGTCGCGCAGAACCGCAAGCCGCCGCAAGGTGTACCAGCCAATCCGATCTATCTGCCGGCGCCGCATGAGGTGGCGCGTGCGCTCTACACCTCCTTCACCACGCCTCCCGCCACCCAGGATGGGAACTGGCTGCATCAGAGCCTCTGGCATTCGATCCAGATCATCTTCTGGGGCTTCCTGATCTCCTCGATCATCGGCGTGCCACTTGGCATCATGTGCGGAACTTATGCCGCTTTCGCGCGCCTCAACGAGCCGTTCGTCGAGTTCTTCCGCTATTTGCCGGCGCCGGCCTTCGGCGCGCTCGCGGTCGCGATACTCGGCATCTATGACGGGCCCAAGATCACCATCATCGTCATCGGCACCTTCTTCCAGCAGGTGCTGATCGTCGCCAATACGACGCGCAAGCTCGATGTCGGGCTGGTCGAGGCGGCGCTCACCCTCGGGGCGAAAAATGCGCGCAAGCTTCTCTCCCGCGTGGTCATTCCGGGAATCCTGCCGGACCTCTACCGCGATCAGCGCATCCTGCTCGGCTGGGCGTGGACCTATCTGATCGTCGCCGAGCTGATCGGCACGACGTCGGGGATCACCTGGTTCATCACCCAGCAGGCGCGCTACCAGCACTTCGCCAATGTCTACGCCGCCATCATGATGATCGGCATCCTCGGCCTTGGCACCGACATGCTGCTGGCGCTGATCGGCCGCCGCTTGTTCCCGTGGGACCGCACATTGGCGAAACAGGCATGAGGGCACCTGCGGTCATGAACGAATACGTCATGCCGTCACCGTTGAGGTCCTACCGCGAGCAATCTCCTGCGGTAGCCGACCGGTTCAGGCGGCTGAAGGCGCGCGAGGTCATCCTGCGCGTCGAGAAGCTCAACAAGGTGTTCGAGACGCGCACTGGGTCGACGCTTGCTCTCAAGGACATCAGCTTCACCACCCATCGGCGCGAGCTCCTTTGCGTCGTCGGTCCCTCCGGCTGCGGAAAATCGACTCTGGTGCGCATCCTCGCCGGGCTCGAGGAGCCGACTTCCGGCGAGGTTCTGCTCGAGGGAAAGCCGGTCACCGAGCCAGGCAGCGACCGCGGCATGGTGTTTCAGGGGTACACGCTATTCCCCTGGCTCACGGTCAAGAAGAACGTGATGTTCGGGCCAGAGGTGAATGGCCACGGCAGGGAACAGGCCGAGCGCGAGGCGCTGCAATGGCTTCAGCTCGTCGGCCTCGAGAAGTTCGCCGACTCTTATCCATACCAACTGTCGGGCGGCATGAAGCAGCGCGTGGCGATTGTGCGCGCGCTCGCCAATCAGCCGCGCATCCTCTTGATGGACGAGCCGTTCGCCGCGCTCGATGCGCAGACACGCTGCCGCATGCAAGTTCACCTGCTTGAGATCTGGCGCAAGATCGACGTCACCATCGTCTTCATCACCCATGATCTCGAGGAAGCGATCTTCCTCGCCGACCGCATTCTCGTGCTTTCGGCACATCCCGGCGAGGTGCAGGAGCTGATCGAGGTTCCGGTGCCGCGGCCGCGCAGCATCGCGCAGATGATCACGCCTGAGTTCCTCGCCACCAAAGCCCGGCTCGAGGAGCTGATTCACCAAGCCAAATTCCACGACGAGGAAGAGGAGGCCGACAGCTACCCGATCGTGCCGCGCCTCACCGACGTCACCGACAATGTGGAGTGAAGATGCAGTGGGCTGAGCGAACTTGGGCCGAGCTGCCGCACGACATCGCCGCGGCGAACGAGTCGGCGATCCTCCCGGTGGGTGCGACCGAGCAGCACGGGCCGCACATGGGTGTCGGCATGGACTCGGCGCTGGCCGACCATTTGTGCGCCGCTGTGTCCGAACGCACCAAGGTGCCGGCTCTGCCGACGCTTCCCTATGGGTGTTCGCTCGGCCACAGCCGGCGCTGGGCAGGCACCATCGCTATCCAGCCGCAGACGCTCGTCGAGTTCGTCAAGCAAATCGGCGACTGGGCCTATTACTCTGGGGTACGGCGCCTATTCATCGTTAACACACATGTGACGAACACCGCGCCGTTGCGCTGCGCGCTCGAACTGCTGCGCTCCCAGCACGACAACATGATGGTGGCCCTCATTAACTCGGCGACGGTCAGTCCCCGCGTGCGCGAGTTTCACTTCGCCGATGGCGAAGACTGGCACGCCAATGACGCCGAAACCTCGCTCATGCTCGCGGTTGCGCCGGAGATCGTGCGGACGGACCGGCTGGGCGAGGCCGACGATCCCGACCGCACCGGTGGCTGTGTGTTTCCGCATCCGGTCAATCGCACAAGTCTCAATGGCGCCACCGGTCGCCCAAGCCAGGCGAGCGCGGAGAAGGGGAAGCTCTGGTTCGAGTGGATGGTCGAGGACCTTAGCGCGCTCATTGCGCGCGGTATGCACGAGAAGCCACCACTCGCACATTCCTACTTCGAAAGAATGACGTGAACCGCTTCGGAAGCCGAGACGGAGACAGTTTCGATGGAAATGTATGTCGGAAACAAGATCAGGCAGACGCAAGAGGAACTTGCCGCCAGGGGCGTGAAATATTGCATCGGCGCCTATGTCGACATTCACGGCGTGCAAAAAGGCAAGGTCGTGCCGCTGCACCACCTCGAGCACATGGCGCACGGCTCAGAGCTCTACACCGGCTACGCGCTCGACGGTCTCGGCCAAGAGCCAAACGAGGACGAGTTCGCCTCGGTCCCCGACCTCGATCACATCATCCAATTGCCATGGGAGCCCAAGGTCGCGTGGATGCCGGCCGACATCACCTTCAAGGGCGCGCCCTATCCTTTGAGCACGCGCGTTGCCTTGAAAAACGTGCTGAAGCAGGCCGCCGATCTCGGATTTGGCTTCAATCTCGGTATTGAGTGCGAGGTTTTCGTGCTCAAGAAGAACGGCGATGGCAGGCTCGAAGTCCCGAACCCCGACGATAACCTCACTAAGCCCTGCTACGACGTCGCTGGCTTTCTCTACAATTTCGCCTGGCTCGACAAGGTTGCCACCTGCATCAACGAACTCGGCTGGGACCTCTATTCGTTCGACCACGAGGACGCCAACGGCCAGTACGAGTTCGACTTCCGCTACGCGCCAGCGCTGACCACCTGCGATCGTTACGTGTTCTTCCGCCACATGGCAAAACACTACGCCAAGGAGGAGGGGCTGATCGCGACCATGATGCCGAAGCCGTTCGCCGACAAAACCGGCTGCGGGGCACATTTCAACATGTCGCTCTACGACCTCGACACCGGCGGCAATGCCTTCTCGCGGTCACCGAGCGAGGATCCGCGTGGACTTGGGCTGACCGACACGGGCTATCATTTCATCGGCGGCATCTTGCGCCACGGTCGCGCGCTATGCGCCGCCTTCGCCCCCACGGTGAACAGCTATAAGCGCCTCGTGCGCCAAGGGGCGATGAGCTACTTCTCCTGGGCGCCGGTGTTCAATTCTTACGGCTCCAACAACCGCACCAACTCCGTGCGCGTGCCGATGGGCGGTGGACGCTGTGAGTCGCGCAACGCCGACGGCTCGCTCAATCCCTATCTCGCTGCCACGCTCGCGCTTGCCGCCGGGCTTGAGGGCGTGCGCGAGAGGATCGATCCCGGCGCGCCCAACGAAGACAACCTTTACGCAATCTCTGAAGAAGAGCGGAAAGCCCGCAACATCGAGTTCCTGCCGCAGACGCTGCAGGAAGCGGTCGAGGCGTTCGCCGCCGATCCGTTGATCGAGAAGACCCTAGGGAAGGAGCTCAAAGATGAATTCATCAAATACAAGACGGCCGAATGGGAGGAGTACCACCTCTCGATCAGCGACTGGGAAGTGCAGCGTTACAGCCAACTGTTCTAGGAGCTGACCATGACCGTTCTCGCGCAGGGCCGTGAGCGGCCGGTCAGCCGGATCAGTATTTCGC
>JBKOUI010000355.1:0-2949 GCA_046723315.1 Pseudomonadota bacterium
GTATTTGGCTATTGCGTTGGTCACGACTTCAGCGCCCGTGATCAGCAGGCGCGTCAGATCATGCTCGGCAAGGCGGGCGACGGTTGGGGGCCCATAGGGCCGTGGCTGGTGAGCGGCGATTTGCTGGATGCGCAGAACCTGAACATCGAGACCCGCGTGAACGGCCAGGTGCGCCAGTCTTCGAACACGAGCGACATGATCTACAATTGCCGCCAGCTCATCAGCTTCATCTCATCCTACATGACGCTCAAGCCAGGAGACATCATCTTCACCGGCACGCCGGAGGGAGTGATCCTGGGCATGCCCAAGGAGAAGCAGGTCTGGCTCAAGGCCGGAGACAAAATCGTCTCCAGCATAGAAAAGCTGGGCCAGCTCGAGTTCACGCTGACCTGACTGTCGCAAAGCAGGGGATTGAGTTTACCCGGCGCTCATCTAACCCCGCCATCCTGAGGCGCGAGCGAGCTCAGCGAGGGAGCCTCGAAGCAGAGCGGATATCACCAGAATCTTACCTTGCCACCGAGAAGACCTCCTGTATTCTCGTCATCGCGAGGCAGCCGTGTGCGGCAGGTGCCATGGACTTGGCTGCAAACGAAAGGGTGTCCCATGCCTGACGTCATCTACGAGATTGTCGAGCACGACGGCGGCTGGGCCTATAAGGTCGACGGCGTGTTTTCGGAAACCTTCCCAACCCGTGCGGAGGCGCTCGAAGCCGCGAGGGCGGCTGCCGAGGAGCAGGAAATCCCCGGTGACATGGAAACCATCGAGTACGAGGATGAGAACGGCAAGTGGCACACGGAAACCGTCAGCGGCCGCGACCGCCCGCACGCCGTCGTCAAGGAAACATAGGCGTTCACCCAGTACGCGCGCGGGCGATCTCCTCGGGGCTGTAGCGCAGCGCGCGAAACACCTGATTGGTCTGCGAATGCGCGGGGCCGCCGAAGAACGGCCGGCCAAAGAATGGATTGACGTATTCCCACACGATCTCCCCTTCCCCCGTCACCTCAAAGAAGCGGCCGAAGGACGATTCCGTGAGCAAGGTATTGCCGTTGGCAAGGCGCTGGGCGACGCCCATGCGCGGTGAGAAGAAATTCCAGGCCGGCGCATCCTGATACTTCCACACGATCTCGTTGGTTGCCGGATTGACCTCGATCGCGCGCGAGTAAGGCATCGAGTCGTCGAGCCGGTGCGTGCCGTTATCAAAAATGAGAATGTTGCCGTTCGCCAGCAGGGTCGGCGCGTGCTGGCCCGCTACCGTCGGCGGGCCGAGCTTCCACACGATCTTGCCGGTCTTGCGCGCAATGCGCACGACCGTCGAGGTCGGACGAAAGCTCGCGAGAATATCGCCGTCGGGCAGTTCCTGCACGCTGTTCCCTTGCGCCCACATGGTGCGCGGCGCCTGTATTTCGGAAATGCCGTCGGCCTCCGGGTCGAGATGCTCCCACGTGCGCCACTCCCACACCGTCTCCCCTGCCCGCGTCACCTCCGCGATATAATCGGAGTACATCTTGCCGGCCTCGGCGGCGGACAAAGGCGCATACTGGCCCGACTGCATGTTCTTCTCCACCATGCCGCCTTTGACGCGCCGGGCGATCTCCTCGGGCACCAAGCCCATGCAGTGCAGGAGCACATTGCCGTTGCGCAAGAGGATGCCGTGGTGGTGATGATCCGGATGCCGCACTTCCCACAGCACCTTGCCGTTCCAGTCGGCTTCCAGCACCACGCCGCCCTTGAAGGGAAAGCGGCTGAGAAAATTTTCCTCTGGACTGCGCCCGTTGAAAAACAGCGTGCCGCGTTCTGTCAGATAGCCGGACAGGCCGGGCGAATACGGCAGTTTCCAGCTGTGCGCCACCTCCCCGCCGAGGTCGATCAGATAGACGGTTTTGCTTCCGACAAAATGCGGCGCAAACAGCGTGAAACCCGCAAAGGCTTTTTGCGGATCGCACGCGCGCAAGCCCGTGCCCCGGCGTTTGAGCGTGTTCTGCTCGAAGGCAGCCATGTGTTTCCTGTCCTTGAGAATCTAACCCGGTCATTCCCGCGCAAGCGGGAATCCAGGACGATCTGGGTCCCCGCTTTCGCGGGGACGAGCGCATCATGGGAGGCCATTCCGCGCCGGTGCAAAGCATGAATTCTCAGGCCGGCCCCAAAAATTCTATTGAGCGCGCTTTCGACGTGATTGTTGCGGGCGGAGGCGGCGCGGGATTAGCTGCGGCCATCGAGGCGCGCGCCGCCGGGGCCAGCGTGCTTCTGCTGGAGAAAAACGAAAAGCTTGGCGGCTCGACTGCCTGGTCCGTGGGATCGGTGACTGCGAGCGGCACGCCGCATCAGAAACGCGCCGGGATTGCCGACAGCAGCGAGGCGCACTGGCGCGACATGGCGGCTTTCAACGGCGATCTCGACAGGCGCGACAATCCCGCCCTGCGCCGCATTCTCGCCGAGGCCATGCCTGACACCTTCCGCTGGCTGCTCGCGCACGGCATTCGCTTCTACGGCCCCATGCCCGAGCCGCCGCACACCAGGCCGCGCATGCACAACGTGCTGCCCAACTCGCGCGCGTTCATCACGCGGCTCGAACGCGCCGCGCGGCGCGCTGGCGTGGTGATCCGCACATCGGCGCGTGCGCTTGTGCTCCTGCACGAAGCCGGGCGTGTCGTCGGCGTGGCGTGCGAGCGCGCCGAGGGCGCATATCGCGCGAAGGCAGTCGTGCTTGCCGCCGGCGACATCACCAGCGACCCCGAGCTCAAGGGCCGCTACATGGGGCCGCGCGAGGCGAAGATCGACGGCGTCAACGCCACCGCGACCGGCGACGCCCAGAAATTCGCGGCGGCGCTCGGCGCGCGCCTTCTCAACGGCGATCTCGCGCTCGGCCCCGAGCTGCGCTTCGTGCCGCCGCAGCGGCAAAACTTGTTGCTCGCGCTTCCGCCGTGGCCGATCTTGGCGGAGCTCATGGGC
>JBKOUI010000299.1:0-5139 GCA_046723315.1 Pseudomonadota bacterium
AGCTTGCAGAGCTATCTGTTCTTCGGCTCGGCCAATCGTCTCTATGACCAAGTGAAGGCGCTGTTTGCCAACCAGCCTGATTGCCGTTTCCTGGTATTCGACTTCCGTCTCGTGACTGGGATCGATTCCTCGGCCATGCACAGCTTCACACAGATCAAGCAGGTTGCAGAAGAAGTCGGCGCCTGCCTTGTGCTCGTCAATCTTTCGCAGGAACTGGGCAACGCATTCCGCACGCGCGGCTTCATCACCGAAGATGTCATCGTGGCCTCGGATCTCGATCGCGCGCTCGAGGCATGCGAACAGGCGGTCATCGCCGCGCATATGGGCGGGGGAGGCGAAGCGCAAACCTTGCGCGACTGGTTCACGCAAGCCTTGGGAAGCGCCGAGCTCGCCGATCAACTGGCCGGGGCCTGCGAGCGCCTCGACGTCGATAAGGACGCGATCATCGCCGCGCAAGGCGAGCCGGCCGGCTCGATGCATTTCATACTCGAAGGGCGGATCGGCATTATCGTCAACATGGAGGATGGGCGCTCGATCCGCGTGCGCAGTCTCGGCCCGCACACCACCATCGGCGAGATGGGACTGATTACGAGTCAGCTCCGCAGCGCCACCATTCAGGCCGAGGTGCCGAGTGTGCTCTATGCTTTGAGCGGCGAGATCTACGAGCGCATCAAGCGCGAGAACCAGCCGCTTGCCCAGGCGCTTCTCACTTATGTGGTGAGCGTCATGGCCGAGCGCCTGAGCTTTGCCAGCAAAGTCATCGGCGTCCTGCGCCGCTAGCGCACGGCGAAGTCTTGCGTCGCATCGCCGCAAGGCTAAGGCCTGTTCTGCCTGCTAGAGCGCGGAATGAATCGCTTGGTCAGTTTCTTACGGCCAAGTTTCTCATTGGAATAATTAAAGACTGCGAGGCTGCTCCTTGCTTCATTATGCAGGGACTTGCGGCAAACCGTTGCAACGTCCATTTTGGATGCGCTGGGCAAAGCAAAGTCGCAAAGGAGGATCAATGCGCCTGCTGCTTGCCCTGGCCCTACCCGCACTCGTGGGGCTCGCTTCGTCTGCCCGAGCCGAAGATTTCGCCCTAACCATCAAGGATCATCGCTTCGAGCCCACAGAGCTCGAAGTGCCTGCCGGAAAGGATCTAACGCTGAAAGTGACCAATGCCGACGCCACGGCCGAGGAGTTCGAAAGCAACGACTTCGATACCGAGAAGGTGATTCCCGGCGGGCAGACCGCAATGATCAAGATCGGCCCGCTCGATCCCGGCCACTACGAATTCTACGGCGAGTATCACGAGGACAGCGCAAAGGGCGCGCTCGTCGCGAAATAGCTCATGCTCGGCGCGCTGATCATCGTTTTTCGCGAGGTCATCGAGGCCGGCCTGGTCGTCGGCATTGTGCTCGCGGCCACGCGCGGCATCGCCGGCCGCGGTTGGTGGGTCAGCCTTGGTGTAGTCGCCGGCGTATTGGGCGCGAGCATCGTCGCCGCCTTTGCCGGCGCCATCTCCAATGCCTTCGCGGGCTCGGGCCAGGAACTGCTCAACGCCACGGTGCTGATCATCGCCGTGATCAGCCTCACCTGGCATAACGTATGGATGGCGGAGCACGGGCGGCAGATCGTGGCCGAGCTTCGCCAGGTTGGCGCCGATGTCAGCGCCGGCCGGCGGCCGCTGACCGCGCTGGCCGTCGTGGTCTTCGTTGCGGTGATGCGGGAGGGGTCCGAGATCGTGCTCTTCCTCTATGGGATCGTGGTCGCCGGCACCTCGATAGGATCACTGCTCCTCGGTGGCGTGCTCGGTCTCCTCGGAGGCGCTGCCGTGACAGCACTCAGCTATTTCGGCCTGATCGCGCTGCCGACCCGTTACATCTTCTCGGTAACCAGCGTGCTTCTCGCCCTGCTTGCGGCAGGCATGGCGGCGCAAGCCATCCGCTTCCTACAAGCCGCCGGCGTGGTCACGGCGCTGCATACGCGGCTATGGGACTCGTCATGGCTGTTGCCTGATTCGAGCATCGTCGGCCGTATGCTCCATGTCCTGGTCGGCTATACCGACAAGCCGACCGGGCTTCAGCTCCTCGCCTATTTGGCCACGCTAGCCACCATAGCGCTCCTGATGTGGTGGGTGCGCTCCTTGCGCCAGCCAAAGCCCGCCCACTGATAGCTGCTTACAACGTGCTTGCGCTCGGCACGGTTTGCCCCTACCCGCATGCCATGCGCCACGAGGCGAAATCGACGCGCGAGCCGGATGGAACCGTCGAAGCCATTCGCTCAGGGGACAGGGTTGCGCTTGCCCGGGGCATCACTCTCATTGAAAGCGCCAAGCCTGAGGATCAGGGCAAGGCGCAAGCCCTCCTCGAGCAACTCCTGCCTTATACCGGCAACTCCATCAGGGTCGGCATCAGCGGCGTGCCCGGAGCCGGCAAGTCAACCTTGATTGATCAGCTTGGGCTGAATCTCGTGTCCCAGGGCCATAAGGTTGCCGTCCTCGCCGTCGATCCGACCTCCTCGCGAAGCGGCGGCTCGATCCTCGGCGACAAGACTCGCATGGGGCGCCTCGCCACGGAGCCGTCGGCGTTCATTCGCCCTTCGCCTGCCGGTGACAGCCTTGGCGGCGTGACCAAGACTACGCGCGAGACCATCGCGCTCGCAGAGGCTGCCGGCTACGACGTGGTGTTGGTCGAGACGGTCGGCGTCGGTCAGTCGGAGTTTTCCGTCGCCAAAATGGTCGACATCTTCGTCGTGGTGGCGATCGCGGGCGCGGGTGACGAGCTGCAAGGCATCAAGCGCGGGCTGCTCGAGCTTGCCGATATCATCGCCGTCAACAAGGCCGATGGCGACAATGTCGAACGCGCCAACCGTGCCGCAATGGAATACCGGACTGCGCTCCATATTCTTGCCGCCGGCCACACTAATTGGGAGCCGCAGGTGCTGACACTCTCGGCGCGCGACAATGCCGGACTGGATGCGCTGTGGCAGAAGGTGAAGGATCGGCACGCCACGCTCGCGTCATCGGGTCTCTTGGAGCAACGCCGCAGCGACCAGGCGGCCACCTGGATGCGCGAGATCTTCGAGCAGCGTCTGCTTACTGCCTTCAAGGGCGGGAAGCGCGCGGCGCGCCACTGGAAGGAGCTTGAGGACAAGGTACGAGCAGGCGAGATGACGCCGGCCGCCGCCGCGCACGAGCTTGGCCGGCTCGCCAGGATCAAGGACGTCGAATAGCCGCCTGAATTTGCTTCCCTAGGGCCTGTCCGCCGGGTAATCCGGAAAGCATGGCAAAGCTGCGCGTCCTTCTCACGGGCTTTGGCCCATTTCCCGGCGTTTCCGATAATCCCTCGGCTAGGCTGGTCGAAGCGCTGGCAGCCTGCTCGCCACCGTCGGATTGCGCCCTCCATTGGCAGATCCTTCCGGCTGAATGGGACACGGTCGCCGCGCTCGCCCCTGCCCTGCATGAAGCCTTGCAGCCGCAGGTCATGATTCATTTTGGGGTGAGCGAACGCTCAAAGACTTTCCGCATCGAGCGCTCGGCGTTTAACCGCACCATGCCGCGCCCTGACGCGAAGGGAGCTCTCCCTTCGAGCGCTGCGGTCCTCGTGCAACGTCCAGACCGCCACGATACGCGATTGCCCGCCTCGGTGCTCGCCGCTCAGCTAAGAGCGCGGGGTCTCGCGACAACGACGTCACGCTCGGCGGGGAATTATCTCTGCAACTTCCTCTATTATCTCTCGCTTGATTGGGTCGCACGGCAGGAGAGTCCTCCGCTAGCGTTGTTTGTGCATATCCCGCTCGACGCCGCCCAAGGCGGACCGTTCAGCGATGCAGAACTCCTGCACGGGGCCCAAGAGCTGCTTCGTCTCGTTCTCGCCTACGCCGACGCTAGCGCCCCGGAGAAACGAACAGCCGCAGGACTTATCTCCGAGGAGGCCACGCTACTCCACAAGGACGCGTAGTCGATGGCCGTCGGGCGCAGGGAGCTGATGCTCGGCACGCTCGGCCTTGGCGTCGCGCTTGCGGCGGGTCCGCGTCCTCTCAAAGCTGAAGACACGGACATTCCGCAGCCCTTCAGCACCTACGGCGTCGTTCCTCGCCGCGACGTCGACCAGACCGCAGAGCTGCAAGACGCGGCAGACAAGGCCGCGGAGTCCGGCACGCCGTTTTTTCTCCCGCCCGGCAACTACGCCACCTACAAGCTCACGCTGAAATCTGGCACGCAGATCCAAGGCGTGCCTGGCAAATCGGTGCTCCGCTACAGCGGTGGCGGCGCGCTCATCTCGATCGAGAATGCCTCGGACATCCGCCTTACCGGGCTCGCACTCGAGGGCGAAGCAAAACCGACTGACGGCGGCGCGCTTGTCGTCGCCGAGCAGGTCAAAGGCTTCGATGTGTCCGACTGCAGCATCAAGGAAAGCGCCGAAGACGGCGCAGTGCTGCGCAAGGTATCGGGCCGCATTACCGACTGCGAGTTCGGGGGCATCGGCCGGAGAGGTCTGTTCAGCGAGGACGCCGCCGGTCTCGAGATTTCGCACAACCATGTGCGCGATTGCGGCGAGAACGGCATTCTGATCTCGCGCTCCATGGCAGGAGAAGACGCGACCATCGTCACTTCAAACCGCATAGAGCGCATCGCCGCAAAGAGCGGCGCCGATGGACAGAACGGCAACGCCATCAGCGTGCTTCGCGCCGGCTCGGTGCTGATTAATGGCAATCGCATCGCCGACTGCGCCTCCTCCGCGATTCGCGCAAGTTCGGCCTCGAATTGTCAGATTATCGGGAATTCCTGCGTGCGCCTCAGCGATATCGCGCTCTGTGCCGAGTTCTCCATCGAGGGCGCGGTGATTGCCAACAACATCGTGGACAAAGCTGCCGTTGGCGTCTCGGTCACCAATTTCAAAGAAGGCGGCCGGCTCGCCGTGGTGCAGGGCAACCTGATCCGCAACATCTTCTTTCGCAAGGATAGCGACTCGCGTGGTATCGGCATCGCTGTGCAGGTGGATAGCGTCGTGAGCGGCAACGTCATCGAGAGCTCGCCAGGCTACGGCATCATAATCGGCTGGGGCGGCTATCTGCGCGACGTGAGCGTTACCGATAATCTGATCCGCGACGCGCATATCGGCATCGGCGTCTCGGCCGATGCTTCTGCCGGCAATG
>JBKOUI010000241.1:0-6971 GCA_046723315.1 Pseudomonadota bacterium
GACCCTCTGTGGCACGACGACCACCTTTTTTATTTTACGTCCCCCGATGGCGCGCACGACATTGTCGAGCTTTAGCGCCGCAGCTTCAATATCTTCCTTCGCGGCGTCCCGCGCAATCGTCAATTCATCCCGCCTTTTGCCGTTGACCTGGACCGCAATTGTGACGGTTTCCTCGAGCAAAAGGGCGGGATCGGCCTTGGGCCACGGCTCCTCGGCGACCAGGGTTTTATGGCCCAGGATGGCCCAGGATTCCTCGGCAAGGTGGGGCATCATAGGAGCAACAATGCGGACGAGGATTTCGCCCGCCTCCCGGAGCGCGGCCAGCGCCTCGGGCATGGCCGCCCCGCCGGAGGCCTCGCGGACCGCGGCTTCCAGCAAGTTGACCAAAGTATAGATGTAAGCAACGGCGCTGTTGAATCGGAGCTCTTCTATCGCCTTGGTGACGCGATCTATGGCTTTATGGGCGTCGCGCCTGATCGGGGTAGATTCGAGAAGTTTATCACGTCCGTCCAGCGGCTTTGGCGCAAGCTTGGCGACCTCGCCGATGAGGCGATAGACGCGCTGGACGAATCGATAGGCGCCCTCGACGCCGGCCGAGGTCCATTCGATGTCGCGCTCTGGCGGCGTGTCGGACAGCATGAACCAGCGCGCAGTGTCGGCGCCGTAGCTTGCGATGATGGTGTCGGGGTCGACCACGTTCTTCTTCGACTTCGACATCGATTCGACCGCGCCGATGGCGATGGGCTCTCCGGTCTTGGCGTGCACCGCCTTGCCGTCGCGCTTGGTCACCTCCTCCGGCAGCACCCATTTGCCGCGCTGGTCCTTGTAGGTCTCGTGCGTGACCATGCCTTGGGTGAACAGGCCCCTGAACGGCTCGTCGAGCTTTGTGTAACCCGTCTTGTGCATGGCGCGGGTGAAGAAGCGCGCGTAGAGCAGATGCAAGATCGCGTGCTCGACGCCGCCGATATATTGATCGACCGGCATCCAATAGCCGACGGCGTTGCTGTCCACGGGTTCGGAGGAGTGCGGCGAAGTAAAGCGCGCGAAGTACCAGGACGAGTCGACGAAGGTATCCATGGTGTCGGTCTCGCGCGTGGCCGAGCCGCCGCAGGTGGGACAGGTGACGTGCTTCCAGGTGGGATGTCGGTCGAGCGGGTTGCCTGGCTTGTCGAAGGTCACGTCGTCGGGAAGCTTCACGGGCAGGTCTTTCTCCGGCACCGGCACGATGCCGCAGGTCGGGCAATGGATCATCGGGATGGGGCAGCCCCAATAGCGCTGACGCGAGATGCCCCAATCGCGCAGGCGATACTGCGTCTGCCGCTCGGCCAACGGCTTGCCCTTCACCTTCCGCGCGGTGAGATGCTCGGCGATCGTCTTCTTGGCCTCCTCGACACTTAAGCCGTTGAGGAAGTCCGAATTGATCAGCGTGCCGTCGCCGGTATAGGCCTCCTCGCCGATCCTGAAGTGCTTGGGATTCTCGCCGGGCGGCAGCACCACGGGGATCACCGGCAGATCTTCGTTGCGGGCAAATTCGAGGTCGCGCTCATCGTGCGCCGGGCAGCCGAAGATCGCGCCCGTCCCGTACTCCATCAAAATGAAATTGGCGATGTAGACGGGAAGCTCGGCGTCCTCGATCACCGGATGGCGCACACGCACGCCGGTGTCCAAGCCCTTCTTCTCCTGCGTCTCGAGCTCAGCTGCGGTCGCGCCGCCGCGCCGGCATTCGGCGATGAAGGCTCGGGCAGCCGGATCACCCTCGGCGAGTGCCTTGGCAAGCGGATGGTCCGGCGCAATGGCGATGAAACTCGCGCCGAACAGCGTGTCGGGGCGCGTGGTGAACACCTCAATTAGCTCGTGGCCTTCCGGCGCGGTGGCCTTGATCGTCTCGAAGCGGATCAGCAGGCCTTCCGAGCGGCCGATCCAGTTTGCCTGCATCAGCTTGACCTTTTCGGGCCAACGGTCGAGTCCACGAAGCGCCTCGAGCAGGTCCTCGGCGTAATTTGTGATCTTGAACACCCACTCGGGCTGCTCGCGCTGCTCGATCAGCGCGCCTGACCGCCAGCCACGTCCATCGATCACTTGCTCATTAGCGAGCACGGTGCGGTCGACGGGATCCCAGTTGACCTTGCGCGTCTTGCGGTCGACCAGACCAGCCTTCAGCATGTGCAGGAACAGCCGCTGCTGCTGGTGGTAGTAGTCGACGTCGCAGGTGGCGAGCTCTCTACTCCAGTCGAGCGACAGTCCCATGCTCTTGAGCTGGCCGCGCATGGTGGCGATGTTGTCGTAGGTCCAGGTGCCGGGGTGAATGCCGCGCTCGATCGCGGCGTTCTCCGCCGGCAGCCCGAAGGCGTCCCAGCCCATGGGATGCAGCACGTTGTTGCCCTTGGCGCGCATATAGCGGGCGACCACATCGCCCATGGTGTAATTGCGCACGTGGCCCATATGGATGCGCCCCGAGGGGTAGGGGAACATCTCAAGAACGTAGTATTTCGGGCGCGGGTCATCCTCGGCGGCGCGGAAGATGCCGCGCTCCTCCCACTCCGCCTGCCAGTGCTTCTCGCGTTTCGGCGCGTCGTAACGTTCCGCCGCCATGTGGTGACCGTCCGCTTCAATTTTCGCCTGAATGGCGCCGCGCAATCGAGCCTAAATGGCCGGAACGGTCAAGTTACGCTGGGGTCAAACCCTGATAGATAGCCCCTGATGGAGGAAGATCCCCACGCTCCCAGCGAGGTCGTGGCACGTCTCGGCCTGGTTCGGCAGGAAATCGCGCTTGCCGCAGAGGCTGCCGAGCGCGACCCGGCCAAAGTACGGCTCGTTGCGGTGACCAAGACCGTGCCGGCCGGTGCCATCGAGGAGGCGATCGGTGCAGGCCAGGGCATCTTCGGCGAGAATCGCGTACAGGAGGCGCGCGGCAAATGGCCCGCGTTGAAGGAACGGCATCACGATCTCGAACTTCATCTCATCGGTCCCCTGCAAACCAATAAGGTGCGCGACGCCGTCGGTCTTTTCGATGTCATCGAGACCCTCGACCGTCCGAAGCTCGCACGGGCGCTCGCCGAAGAGATGCGGCGTGCAGAAAAACACCCACGCCTCTTCGTTCAGGTGAACACGGGAGAGGAGCAGCAAAAAGCCGGTGTGCTTCCGGCAGAAACGGATGCCTTCGTCGTGCTCTGCCGTGAGACCTTCGGGCTTTCAATCGAAGGCTTGATGTGCATCCCGCCGCTCGACGAAGAACCAGCCATGCATTTCGCGCTGCTCGCCAAGATCGCCGAGTGGCTCCGCATTAAAGAGCTCAGCATGGGCATGAGCGGAGATTTCGCGCGCGCCATCCAATTCGGCGCGACCTATGTGCGCATCGGCACTGCCATCTTCGGCGCCCGCCCGCCTGTGGATTAGTCCTATTGCCCTGACTGATCCCGTGCCGCGTGCAAGATGCGCAGTATGACTACCTCATCGTCATAGACGCGGTAGATATGGATAACGGGCGATCGTCAGCACGCGCACTCCGGGCATATCGGTCGCGCGCCCTATGAATGGAAAGCCCGCGAGACTATCAATCATCCTCCTGATCTTTAGATGAACGTCGTGGGCAGCCCGAGGCTTGTCGGCTGCGATGTATGCGAAGATGTCGTTAAGCTGGAGTAACGCGCGCCGCGTATAGCGGACGCTCATAGGCCAAAGCGATCAAATACTGCCGTGACTTCTTCGTCGCTTGCCAGCTCGCCGTGCTCGACCTCACGCAGAGCCGTGTCGATTTCAGTGCGCTCTTCCGGAGTCAGTCGATAAGGTTCCGCGTCGCGGCGATCCATGGCAAGGAGCAAGCGTGCGGCATCATCCTGGCGCTCCTTTGACCAGCTGCGGACACGTTCGAGCGCTTTTTCCAAGAGCCTTGTCATGCCCAGATCATAACATGGATAGCGGACTAGCGTGTCACTACAATCGCGGAGCCGGGGCGTAGTTCGGCGAGCAGCACCAAAAGATCGCGGCGGTTGAGCGCGACACATCCGGCGGTCGGAGTGAGGCCGGGACGTGCGAGATGAATGAAGATGGCGCTGCCTTTACCGCGCACACGCGGCCTGTCGTTATAGCCGAGCACCACCACGACGTCGTAGAGATGGTCCGCGCGCGTGAGATGATCTGCACTGCTGTGCGCCGAGAGCTTCACCAGGCGATTGTAGTTGCGATTATCGGGGTCCTCGCACCAACCGTCATTGGCGCGGATCGCGTGAATGGGAAACTGCGTCCGCGGACGAAGACCACGGTCGGCGCGATAGAGGACCCGGCGAACCGGAAAATGCCCGAGCGGCGTGCCGCCGTCGCCTTCGCGCTTCAATGCACGAAGACCGCTACGGCCCAGCGCCGCCCGCCTTACGTCATGCGCGAGCGCAACCCGCGCCTCTTGCGGGCGGCCCGGCGCCCGCCTGACGATGATCGGCCGCGAGCGCCTAACCCCAATGACAGAGTTGCCTTTTTTGACCGCTGATCGCCGTCGCGACATGCTTGTTTAAGCGCCTCCCCGCGCTTACAACTCACCGGTGCGGAACTAGTCCAGGGGCCACTGATGAGCAATGCGCGCAAGATCCTCATCATCGACGATGACGACGAGCTTCGCGAGTCCTTGAGCGAGCAGCTCACGCTGCACGAGGAGTTCGAGACGGCACTCGCGGCCACGGCTTCGGAAGGGCTGAAGCAGGCCCGCAACGGCCATGTCGATCTCGTGCTGTTGGACGTCGGCCTTCCCGATCTCGATGGCCGCGAGGCATGCAAGCTGCTCCGGCGCGGCGGCTTCAAAGGGCCCATCGTCATGCTGACAGCCCAAGTCACCGATTCCGACACGATCCTCGGGCTCGAGTCGGGCGCCAATGACTATGTGACCAAGCCGTTCAAGCTCGGCGTGCTGCTCGCGCGCATCCGCGCGCAGCTCCGGCAACACGAGCAGAGCGAGGACGCCGTGTTCACCATCGGGCCTTATACTTTCAGGCCGGCGTCGAAGCTTCTCCTGGACGGCGACGGCCGCAAGATCAGGCTGACCGAGAAGGAGACCTCGATCCTGAAATATCTCTACCGCGCCGGCGAGCGGGTCGTGACCCGAGACGTGCTGCTGCATGAAGTGTGGGGCTATAACGCGGGCGTCACCACCCACACGCTCGAGACGCATATCTACCGCCTGCGACAGAAGATCGAGAAGGATCCTTCGCAGGCCGAGCTGCTGATCACCGAGACTGGCGGCTACAAGCTGGTGCCTTAGTCTCCCACGACGAAGTCGGCGATTACTGGAACGTGGTCAGAGGTGCGCGTCCAATCGCGCGTCTCGTCAAGCACCCGCATCGAAACCGCGGCACCGTCGAGTGCCGGCGTGGTCCAAATATGGTCGAGGCGCCGGCCGCGATTCGATGCGCGCCAATCGCGATTGCGATAGCTCCACCAGGTGAACAGTTTCTGTTCGGCGGGGACGTAGCGCCGCATCACGTCGATCCAATGGTGCGACGCCTGCATGCGTTCGAAGCGCTCGACCTCTGCCGGCGTGTGGCTCACGACTCTG
This sequence comes from Pseudomonadota bacterium, assembly GCA_046723315.1. Classification (GTDB taxonomy): domain Bacteria; phylum Pseudomonadota; class Alphaproteobacteria; order Rhizobiales; family Methyloligellaceae; genus Methyloceanibacter. Next base: position 5,543 of record JBKOUI010000241.1, read on the forward strand.
AGGAGCTGCTTATGCGACCACACATCGGTCGGCAACGGCGCCACATTGAGATCGCCCACCATGATCATGCGGTTCCTGGACTTTCCGCGCATGCCACGAAACCAGGCGTCCATCGCCTCGAGGAAGTCGAGCTTGTGGCGGAACTTCTCGTTCAGCCCCGGGTCGGGAACATCACCGCCGGCCGGCACGTAGATGTTGTGCAAGATGAGCGGGCTCGCCGTGCCGTTGCCCTCGCCGAGCGTGACCGACAGGTGCCGCGCGTGCCCGCGCCCGCAAATGTCCCGCCGCTCGAGTAGCGAAAAGGGCAGGCGGGAGAGGACAGCGACCCCGTGATAGCCCTTCTGGCCGGCGACCGCGATATGCGGAAAGCCGAGCGCACGGAGCTCAAGCTCGGGAAACTTGCCCTCGATGCATTTGATCTCCTGAAGGCAGAGCACGTCCGGCTTCTCGCGCCTGACGAGCCGGCTCACGAGGTCGAGCCTTAGCCTGACCGAATTGATGTTCCAGGTGGCAAGCCGGAAGCGCATGGCAATGGGAATTTGGGCCCAGCGGCGGGCCGGTGAAATGGCCTGAGATTGTGCATCCACAAAGAAGAAGCCCCGGACGGGGGGACACCACGGGGCTTCTCCGGTTCCTTATGGGGGGAACCTGTGATGGGGAGGGAAGCCCATCACGTGAGGCGGCTTAGCACTCTGAGAACAAACGTCAACCCTTGATTTGCCGCAGGCTTAGGCAGGTCGGACGGATCGAAGTCCAAGTAGCGTGCGTTATTCCCGCGCATCCCGGGGGGCCTCCATGGCGCGCATACTGTTAGTTGAAGATGAGATCCCGGTTCTCATCCTTGCCGAGTCCGTCGTTCAGGGGCTAGGCCATTCCACATACTCGGCCGGTAGTGTGACCCAGGCTGCTGCCCTCCTCGACGATCCTGGCGAAATCCAACTTCTTTTCACCGATATCAGACTGCCCGAAAGCGAACTCGGCGGTTTCGAGCTGGCCGAGCAGGCCCGCGCCAAGAACCCGGACCTGAAGGTGCTGTACACCACCGGAGACACCGTTACCGACGGCATGAAAGTGATGTTCGTGGAGGGGGGAGAGATGCTTCTCAAGCCGTACACGGCCGGAGCTCGCGGCCGCCATCGCGCGCCTGCTGCCAGAGAGCGGCGGCTAGACCTCTAGAAGAGGGTGCATAAAAGAAAGGCGCCCAACCGCTGCGCGTGGTTGGGCGCCAGAAGCGCGTTTTTTTCGCGCGCGCGCCGGGAGGGAAGCCGGCGCGAGCGAACCACATCTACGGCTAGACGGGGGGCACTACCGATGTAAATCGACGTGGTCCGCTTCTTGGCGACAAATAAGTAGGTTTCAAATCGATTTCAACCGCGGGCCCAGGAAAAATTTAAAAAGGCGTAAATAGAATCCCTGACCCCAAGCTAGG
>JBKOUI010000329.1:0-3691 GCA_046723315.1 Pseudomonadota bacterium
TCCTCCTTGCCGAGATGATGCACCAGAGCGCCGCAGCAAGTCTCGTCCTTGACCACCACCACATCGACGCCGTGGCGCCTGAGCAGCCTGATGGCGGCGCGGTTGATCTGCGGCGCAAGTACCTCCTGCACGCAGCCGAGCGTCAGCGCGACGCGTTTCGCCTTAGGCTCGCGGCCGATCGCTGATCTTGGCTTGGTGAGCTTGATCTTGAGCGCGCCTTGCGGCACCAGCGCGACCCCGGCGGCGATGTGCTCGAAGCCCATCTTGATGAGCAATCGGCGGAACGGACGCATGAACGAGGCGGCCATGAGGGCCAAGCGGAAGCGACGCGGATTGGGCAGGATCTTGCTGAGCAGCCAACGATTGGTGTGCTGGCGCGGGGTTCGATGACCCTTGGCCTCGATGCGCACCCGCGCCATGTCGACGAGATGCATGTAGTCGACACCGGAGGGACACGTGGTCATGCAGGAAAAGCAGGAGAGGCAGCGGTCGATGTGGTGCGTCATGGTCGCCGTGACCTCACGCTCCTCGAACATCTGCTTCATGAGATAGATGCGGCCGCGCGGGCTGTCGCGCTCGTCGCCGGTCAGCACGTAGGTGGGGCAGGTGGCGGTACACAGGCCGCAATGGACGCAACGCCGGAGGATCGCGTCGGCGCGGGCGATGGTCGGGTCGGCGAGCTGTACGGCATTGAACTTGGTCTGCATGTCTCGCCTATATTCCTGGATACATGCGGCCGGGGTTCAGGATCCCGACCGGATCGAAGGCCTGCTTGAGTCCGGCGGTCAGCGCCATCAGCGGCGGGTCGAGCGGCTGGAACACATCGATCACCGCGCGTGCCTGCGGCTCGGCACGGATCAGTGTGGCATGGCCGCCAAATTCGGCAAGGGTGCGGCGGATCTCAACCGCCCCGGCGTCGGATATCGGGGGCGTTTCAAGCCAAATAAGACCGCCGGACCAGTCATAGAGCGCGCGCACCTCGATCTTGCGCGCGAGGCTATGCACGAGCTTCGGCGCGTTGGTCGGCGCCATGGAGATGCGCCAAAGCGGCCTCCCCGACTTCTCGAACATCCTCAAGGATTTGATGTCTTCCCAGAACATGCGGCTCCGCACCGTGTCGAGCTCGAGCGCAGGCGCATAGGCCTGGAGCATCTGCTTCAGCCGGCTCGCGCGATAACGGGCGGAGGCCGGGAAGTTCTCGACCCTGATCGCCGTGACCGACTGGCCTGGGCCGCTGATCTCCTCGTCAGAAAAGCGCCGGGCCAGCTCGCCATTGACATGCACCGTGCCTGAGACCTCGAAGGGTGTGCCGAGCGCAAGTCCAAGAACCTCGACACCGGTCGGCTCGGCCAGCCCAAAGCACAGGAGCGTGCGGACCTCGCGCTGGGCGGGGAGCACCTTGATGGCAAGCTCAGTCACCACAGCCAGTGTGCCCCAGGAACCGGCGAGCGCCCTGCCGAGATCATAGCCGGTGACATTCTTCATCACCCTGCCGCCGGCCCGAATGGTCTCGCCCCGCCCATTCACCGCCTGAACGCCGAGCACGTGGTCACGCGCGGAGCCAGACAGGATGCGCCTGCTGCCCGAAATGTTGGTGGCAAGCACGCCGCCAATGGTGGCCTGGCCTGGTCCAAAGCCGAGCACCGGTCCAAGATCGACCGGCTCGAAGGGAAGCTCCTGCTCGTTCTCGGCAAGCATCTGTTCGATTTGTGCAACCGGCGTTCCGGCGAGCGCAACGAGCACGAGCTCGGTCGGCTCGTAGAGCGGCACACCAACCAGGTTCTCGGTGCTGAGCACCGCGCCATGTTGCACGAGACGCCCGATCTCACGCTTGGTGCCGCGCCCCATCACCTCGAGCGGCGTGCGTGTATCGGCAGCCTCGGCGACGAGATAGGCCAGCTCCTCCACTGTATCGGGAGCGTGGAAACCGACGCGCATATGCCCGGTCACTGAACTCTATTTCCTTCCAGCGGAAACACTTTCCCGGGATTGAGCAGCCAGTCGGGATCGAAGGCTGCCTTGATATGCATTTGCTGGCCGATGTCGGCCTCGGAGAACTGCACGCGCATCAGCTCGCGCTTCTCGATGCCGACGCCATGCTCGCCGGTGAGGCAGCCGCCAAGCTCGACACACAGCTTCAGGATCTCGGCGCCGCACATTTCGACGCGCTCGAGTTGAAGCGGATCGTTGGAATTATAAAGGATGAGCGGATGCAGATTGCCGTCGCCAGCGTGGAAGATGTTGGCCACGTCAAAGCGATATTTGCGGCAAATCCACCCGATCTCGTCGAGTGCCTTGGTGAGCTTCGACAGCGGGATGACACCGTCCATGCAGTAATAGTCCGACAGCTGGCCGATGGCGCCGAACGCGGCCTTGCGGCCTTTCCAGATCTTGGCGCTCTCCTCGGCGCTCTGGCTGCGATGCATGACCGCCGGATTGTAGTCCATGGCGATCTCGCTGATCTTCTCGAGCAGCGTATCGATCTCGTCCTCGGAGCCCTGCACCTCGACGATCAGAAGCGCCTCGACATCGAGCGGATAGCCGGCGGCCACGAAATGCTCGCAGACATGGATTGCTGGACGGTCCATGAATTCCAGAGCGACGGGAATGATGCCGGCGGCGATGATGGCGGCGACGCAGCCACCCGCCGCGTCGCTCGAGTCGAAGCCGAGCAGCATTGGGCGCGCGCCCTCTGCCGCCTTGAGCAGGCGCACCGTCACCTCGGTGACCACGCCGAGCTGGCCCTCGGAGCCGACAATGAGGGCGAGGAAGTCGTAGCCGGGCGCGTCGAGATAATCGCCGCCGATATCGATGACCTCGCCGTTCATCAATACGAGCCGCACGCCGAGGATATGATTGGTGGTGACGCCGTATTTCAGGCAATGCGCGCCGCCGGAATTGGTCGCGACATTGCCGCCCACCGTGCAGGCGATCTGGCTCGACGGATCTGGCGCATAGAAGAAGCGCTGCTCCACCACCGCCTGCGTGATCCCGCTATTGGTGACGCCCGCTTCCACGCGGGCCACGCGGTTGGGCAGATCCACCGACAGCACCTTGTTCATGCGCGAGAGGCACAGCACGATCGAATCTTCGAGCGGCAGGGCCCCTCCCGAAAGCGAGGTTCCCGCTCCGCGCGGCACCACCTTGATGTGATTGTCGTGGCAGAAGCGCAGAATCCTGCTGACCTCTTCGGTCGTCCCCGGCAGCACTACGGCGAGCGGCAGGCAGCGATAGGCGGTGAGCGCGTCGGTCTCGAAGGTGCGCCGTCCCTCCTGGTCGGCAATCAGAATCGCCTCAGGAACGAGCTTTTTGAGCTGCCGCGCGATGTCGGCCCGGCGCGAGACGATTGCGGGATCTGGTCTCGGCATGGAAATCTGCGACATCAAAGCACCCGCACGATAAGATTAAGAATTGGGCCTAGTCTTTCGCATGCGGCACGGCGACGAGCAATACGCCCAACGCCGAACCGCCCGCGCTAAAGCCACCCCGCAATCGCGCCATTTCACTCGAGTTATGGTGTCGCAGGCGCCCACTTTTCGTGGCAAATTGAAGTTTCTGCTAGGTCGGGCGAAACCGAAGACCTAAGACAGGACGTTGGGCATTGCGCTCCAGGCCGGGGAGAACCTCGCGGGCATTTTTCAAGGAGGGACTGAGATGAGAATGATTGGGCTTTGTTGGCTTGGTGCCGTCG
>JBKOUI010000021.1:0-17209 GCA_046723315.1 Pseudomonadota bacterium
CGAGCGCGCTGGTTGCGTGGCCTGAGACGTCCTGGCCGAGATAAATCACGCAGCCGCTCGATGGCGCATAAAAACCGCTGATGACGTTGAAGGTGGTGGTCTTGCCGGCTCCGTTTGGACCGATCAGGCCATGAATCGTGCCGGGATACACGTCCAAGTTGAAATTGTCGACGGCGACGATGCCGCCGAAGGCGCGGACCAAATCTCGTACCTGGAGAATGGGTTGCGCAGCTGGTGTCTTGGTCTGGTCCAACGCTGTCCCGACGAGAAATGCAGCCCCGGGCCGAGACTGGCCCGATCTCGCCGCATTGGCAAGGCTGAACCACTCTCCGTCTCAGTGTAAGCCATTCTCGCTGGTTGCCGCAGCCGCCGCGCCTCAGAACGGCAAGGCAACTCTTAGAGCTAGAGATTCGCGATTTTCCAACGCGATTTTTTGCGCGAGCATACAGTCGCCTGCCACCAAATCTCCGTCCGGCAAGAAGCACTTTCCTATGTTCAGTCGATCGTTCGGGCCCAGCTCCCGGACGTTGCCAAATCTGCCGTGAAAAATCCGATAGCGCCGGCGCGTATCCGATCCGACCACATCAAAGTAGCCAAAGAATTGGTATTGCTCGAGCTGCCGCGCGGATAGATTCCGCAAAAGAAGCTCCATTCCCTTGCGTTCAGCCGCAGCCAACCGGAGCTTTTGCTTTCGATTCACAATCAGGCTGGCGGCAACGGCAAATGCCAATCCCGAGAGCAAAATTATCGAGACCATCATCCGCCCTTCAGCGCGGGAATGAAGATGGTTTCCTCAGCATTCGGATCGAACGTGCGGTCGCCTTCGGCCAGAATCCGGTGCTCGCCTCCGCCTTTCTGTTCGGCGGCAAGAAAGCCCTTGGCCGTTAGCTTTCGAAAGCGGCGCTCCGCCTCGGCAAGATCCTTGGCATTGGTCTTGTCAAACTCGATGGTGGAATGACCCGAAGAGTCCATGATGATGTGACGTGCCATGTTGTCCTCGTGAACCCGCCCCGTGGTTCAACCGCCTGCGCCGAGCAAACGTTCCCATAAAGGCTGGCGGAACGCTTTTACCCCTTGATAGGCAAGTTGCCGCATAGACACGCCTGGGCCGGGGCCTCCGCCCGCCGGGCAGTATCTTCAACTCCAATGGGAGACAGGCGGGGCGCAGGGCAGAAGGACTGCCATCCAAATTGGTCCGATGAGTCAAAAGGCAGGGGCCGGATCGTGTCTCGGCCCCGTTCAGAGTTTACCGTTGACCGCCGGGTCAGCCCTGTTTCGCGGGTACCCACTGATAGGAATTGCGGTCGAAGGTGTAGCCCGGCGCGTTGTTGAGCGCCTCCTTGGTCGTATCCATGACCAGGTAGCGCTTGCCGTTCTTCTCGCTCAGTTTGAGCGCGGTGAATGGAACCGCGACGTTCTTTTCGCCGGCACCAAGAAAGCCGCCGACGCCGACGATCACGGCACTCACCTTGCCGTCCTTGTCGACGAGCAGATCATTCACGTCGCCGATCTTGTTGTCCTGGCTGTCGTAAACGCTCTGGTTGTAGTAGTCGCTGATCGGCAGGGCTCCGCTCGGCAAGCTCGTCAACGATTGCTCGGACGGGTTGGCCGCCGACGCGGGAGTCATTCCAAACGGAACTGTCAGCAGCAGGCTCAGCAAAGCTGCTGAAGCTAATCTTCTCATGGTGGCCTCCTAGACGTTACCTTGACGATTCGTGCCGGGGTAACGTCCAGTCGCATGCGCCGTTCCAATTCGCGGCATGCCTACTAGGCCCGCGCAGCCACGCGATCACGGGCAGCCGCAATCAGCGCCCTGAACAGCCTCTGCTGCGAGCGCAAGTGGGGCAACAGCTCGGGATGCCATTGCACTCCGATCAGGAAATCGTCGCCTAATGTTTCGATAGCTTGCACGATTCCGGCCGTGTCGCGTCCCACCACGCGCAGTCCGTCACCCAGCACTTTCACGGCCTGATGATGTAGAGCGTTGACGCGGCATGGGTTGCATCGCAGCACGCGATAAACCCGGCTGTGCTCGTCAAGCATCACCGATTTGCGCGGCAACACGGTCCGCATCACCGGAGCCTTTTCGTAGATTTCGTAAATGTCGGCATGCAGCGTGCCGCCCAAGGCGACATTGATCACTTGGGCCCCGCGGCAGACCCCAAGCACCGGAAGGCGCCACGGCAGGACCTTGCGAAGCAGGGCGAACTCGAGGGCGTCCCGTGCCGGGTCGAGCCTGACGTCGGGAAGCACCTGGCCGTTATAGAGCTCGGCGCCGATGTCGTCGCCGCCGCCAATGATCAGGCCGGCGAGATTTTCGACCGGGTAGTCTTCGCCCGCCATGAGCCGTATGGCCTCGCCGCCCGCGCGCCAAAGCGCCAGCCGATGCATGGCAAAACTAAACCATCCGCGCCGGCGCGAGGTCGTTATGCCGATCAACGGCTTCATGCCAGCAGGGCTTCGACCCGTTCAGGCCAGGAGTTCGCCCATCCTTGTCCGCGATAGGCCGCGCAGATTCTGTCAAGCCGTGAGCGGTCGGCTGCCAAGCGCTCAACAGCGACCCACCGATTCCATTCGGCAGCAAGCGTCCAGCGCGCATCGCTCAGCTTCGCATCCGGCAGCCGATAGTGAAGTGCTGGCCGCGGGTTGATCTTCTCATCGGGAAGTTTTGCCCGCACGCGCGATTGGTCGAGGTGCGCAAGCAAGGGCAGCATGTCGAGATCGCGATTACGCGTCGGGTTCGCCTCGATATAGTCGTCGATCAGCTGCCCGAACTCGGGCCAATAGTCGCCGCGAGCAAGCTTGGCGCGATAGTCTCTGGGAAACGGATCGGCGAAGCCGAGGAGACGCCGTGTGCGATCTGGATTGATGCGTTTTCTGAGCCAAGGCCCGAGCATGGCGAAGGCCTTGAGGATGGCGATGATGTAATTCGCATCGAGCCTCGCCGCTTCCGGATTGAGATGAAGGCCGTAGGCGAAGAACACGCTCTGCTCGGTGCCGACCGCGCCGGCCGAGCGCAATCGGCCGAGCAAAGCCTCTATCGTCGAAAGTTGCCTGAGGGGCACGGGCGGTGCCACGATCTCATGCGGTACAATGAAGCTTGCCGCGGCGCCAAGCGCTGTTGAAAGCCGCGCCTCAAGCGCGCCGAGGACGTCTGTCGAAGCGCTATGATGATGGCCGAAGCGGGTGTCGAGCTTGACCGTGAATTCGCCAAGCGAGGTGTCCTTCACGCGAAAATCGTAAGGGTCCTTTTCGACAATGTGGCCGCCGAGCAGGTCTGCCACAAGTCTCGCGGTAGGCAACCCGTCAAGGCCCCCGAATTCGACTTCGACACCGACCTTCCGCTCCGCGCCATCTTCGTTGGTGGGAAGCGGAGGAGTGGCAAATTGGCCTTCCATTTTTCATCCCGAGCGCCCAATCCCGGCAACGAAGCTCGACGGCCTTCTGTTCCTTATTGCGTTACACATCTCCGCAATGGCTTCCATCGCGCTCCCAGACAATGTAGCGTCGCGCTCTTCGCGTCATCGCGACCCAATCCGCCGAGAAAGTCACGACCGGGGCATGCAGACGGCAATTAGCTATATCGACCAAATCCCACATGTTCTGGGGCCGTTGGTCATCGTCATGCTGCGTTTTGCGGCGGCTCTGCTTGCCTTCGTGCCGAGTTCCCCGCTGTCGTTGGCTGCGGGCGCATCCTATGGGCTGTTGAGTGGAACACTCTTCGTGTTGATCGGCGCCGAGGCCGGAGCGCTCGCCGCCTTCTTGGTCGGCCGAAAGTTCGGGTCTCGCTTCGTGGCGCGGCGAGGCTGGATTGAGGGTATTTCCCGTACAAGGCCAGGCCGTTGGCTGCTCGAAGGTGATGCCTCTCAACGCCGACTCATGCTGGCCGTTCTCTATTGCCGGCTGCTGCCGGGCCTCAATCTCGACGGACTGAGCTATGTCGCTGGAATAACGCCAATTGCGACGTGGCGCTTCTGCCTTGCCACTTTCGTCGCTCTTCTGCCCTATACGCTCGTCCTCGTCGGCACTGGCGAGCTCATCAAGAGGGGGCTTCCCGGTGGGCAGCTCGGCCCTGTGCTCGCTCTGGTCCTCGTGGCCTTGGTGATGCCGCTAGCCTGGAAGATCACTCGCGGGTGGCTACGACCTTGCAATCGAGCGATTGCGCAGGAGGGCGCGGCGTCCAGCTAGTCGGAGTAAACTCCTGCCTTGCTTAGAAGCCGCCGCAACCACGCTGACCTGCCCTGAAGATCGCAACCTTCAACATCAATAACGTCAACAAGCGTCTGGCTAATCTGCTCGGCTGGCTGCACGCATCACGACCGGATGTGGCTTGTCTTCAGGAGCTGAAGGCGGCCGATTCCGACTTTCCGATCGCGGCCATCGAAAAGGCCGGCTACGGCGCCATCTGGCGAGGGGAGAGGGGATGGAACGGGGTCGCCATTCTCGGTCGCGGGTGCGAGCCCGTTGTCACGCGCACAGTGCTGCCCGGCGATACTGACGACAGGCAGAGCCGCTATGTCGAGGCGGCGGTCAATGGCGTGCTGATCGCGACGCTCTATGCACCGAACGGCAATCCGCAGCCGGGACCAAAATTCAGCTACAAGCTCGCCTGGATGAAGCGTCTCCTGGCGCACGCCGCCGAGCTCTACACGCTAGATGCACCAGTCGTGCTCGCAGGGGATTTCAACGTGGTGCCGACCGACGCTGACATCTATCCCACGAAGTCTTACGCCAAGAATGCGCTCGTGCAGCCCGAACCCAGGGCCCTGTTTCGGCGGCTTCTCGAGCAAGGCTGGGTTGACGCCATCCGCAAGCTCCATCCCGAGGCGTCGATGTACACGTTCTGGGATTACCGTCGAAATCGCTGGAAACGCGATGCGGGACTCCGTATCGACCATCTGTTGCTGAATCCGAAATCCGCAAAGCGGCTCATCGAGGCTGGCGTCGATCGCGACGTGCGGGTCATAGAGAATGCAAGCGATCACGCTCCAGTATGGGTCACGCTTCGCGAAGCCCAAGCCCCGCGCCCAAAGCCGGCTCGACACCCAAAGAAAAAATCGTCCCGCCCTGCGGCCAAGCGCAGTGCAAGACCCGCGGCGCCTCTGGAGCCTCTTCTCGTCATCGACGGAGATTCATTCGCCCATCGCTCCTATCACGCTCTTCCCAAGTCGATCATGCGCCGTGGGGACAAACCCGCAGGCGCCATCCTCGGCTTTGCCAATATGCTGCTGCGCCTCTATCGCGAGGAAGAGCCGCGGGCGGTGCTTGTCGGCTGGGACACTCTGGAAGAGCCAACCTACCGGCATGAGGAATTTCCCGCTTACCAGAGCGGACGCGAATTCGATGACGCATTGGTTGAGCAGCTGGATGCGCTGCCGGAGTTTGTCGCCGCCTGCGGTTTTCAGAATGCCAAGGCGCCGGGATTCGAGGCCGATGACTTCCTCGCCTCGGCTGCCGCCAAAGAAGAGAGGCGTGGCGGCACCGTGCTCATTGCGAGCGGCGATCGCGATACCTTTCAGCTTGCGTCCGACCTCACCACCATCCTGTATCCGGTCCGCGCCGGTGAGATGGCACGCATCGGTCCTGCCGAGGTCCGCGAACGATACGGCGTCGATCCCGGACTCGTTCCCGATTTCATCGCCTTGCGAGGCGATCCTTCGGACAAGCTGCCAGGCGCGCCCGGAGTCGGCGCGAATGGCGCTGCAACGCTGTTGCAGAGGTATGGAAGCCTCGAGGCTGCGCTTGCCGCCGGTCGGTTCCCGGCCATGGCGGAGAGTCTTAGGCTGTTCAAAGCGATCGCCACCATGAATCGCCGGGCGCCCCTCCCAAGTCTCCGCAATCAAAAGCCGACTTGGCGCCGGGCAGCAGCGCTTGCGCGCAAATGGCAGCTCAATCAGCTCGCAAGCCGACTCGAGAAGCTTGCGGAGGAAGCTGGCGAGAGCGGCAGCTAGGCGAGCTCCCTGGCATCAGCCCCAAGCTTCTTCGAGGCGATGCTCATAGCAGGCGTGTGGCTCAACCACGCGCAGCATTGGGTAGTCCGTATAGCCTTGCTCGGACCCGCCATAGAAAGTCTCCCGATTAGCGGGCATCAGCGGCGCGTCGAGAAACATCCGGATGACCAGATCGGGATTGGAAATGAACGGCTTGCCGAAGGCGATGAGGTCGGCGCGTCCTTCCGCCAGAGCCTCGTTCGCGCGGACCTTATCGAAGCCATTATTGGCGATGACCAGGCCGCCGAACAGGGTCTTGAGCTTCATGTAATCGAAAGGCGGAACAGGAACGCCGCCGGTATCGCCTTCGATAATATGCAGATAGGCGAGACCTTTGCCCGACAGTTGCCCGGCGACATAGTTGAACAGGGCTTGCGAGTTGCTGTCGGCAATATCGTTCTGCCCATTCTGCGGCGAAATCCGGATGCCGGTAACCTCCGCGCCGACGGCCGCAGTGACCGCGTCGACGACCTCCATCAGGAAGCGGCTGCGATTCTCGATACTGCCGCCATAACGGTCCGTGCGCTTGTTGGTCTGATCGCGCAGGAATTGGTCGATCAGATAACCGTTGGCTGCGTGGATCTCTACGCCGTCAAAGCCTGCCGCCATGGCATTGCGCGCGGCCTGAGCATAGCGCTCCACGATTGCAGGGATCTCGGAGATGTCCATAGCCCGCGGCGTTGGAACCGGTTGGAACCCCTCTGCCGTGAAGGCCTGCACATTGGGCTTGATCGCCGAAGGTGCGATCGGAGCGACGCCCCCCGGCTGGAACGAGGGATGAGAGATACGGCCGACGTGCCAAAGCTGGAGCACTATCCGGCCGCCGGCGATGTGGGCAGCCTTGGTCACACATCTCCAGCCCTCGATCTGCTCTTTACTATGGATACCGGGGGTGGAGATGTAGCCCTGGCCATCGGGCGAGATCTGCGTCGCCTCCGAGATGATGAGGCCGGCGCTCGCTCGCTGGGCGTAATAGAGCGCGGTCAGCTGGGTTGGCACATTGCCGGAGCCGGCCCGGCTGCGGGTCAATGGCGCCATTGCGATGCGATTGTTGAGAGTTAGCTGTCCGACCTCGATAGGGGTGAACAGATCGGTAGTTTTAGCGGCTTTGCGTTCTTGCATGGGGCTGCTCTCCGGAGGTGGTCGCAGGCGGCAGGTCATCTGCCGTCAAGTGGGGAAATGCTTTGCGTCAGGCATAGCGACATTCCAGCGCATGGTCGTCTCATCCTGATGAACAAAGAGAAACGAGGCGCTTGCGCGAGCCTATCGGCGGCTGTCGAAGACTGTTCGGCCACCAAAAGATGATGAGCGCGCGTCCTCGGCGGCAATTAGTCTTTCGACAGAAGGGCCAGAAGCATAGCGCTCCAACGTTCTCGCTTGCTCGTCGAGGCGCTTGAGTGCGGCAAGCTCCTCCTCGCGGCCAAGCTTCGCCTTCTGCACCGCCGGCTTCAGGATGCGGATCGTTTCGTCATAGACCCGGAGCGGCACAGGGAAGGGATGGCCGTCCTTGCCGCCATGAGCCAACGAAAATCGCGCGGGATCGGTAAAACGGTACGGCGCGCCGTGCACCACTTCAGCGACAAGCGCGAGCGAACGTACGGTTCTCGCTCCAACGCCTGGCGTCAGGAGGAGGTCGGCAAAGTCGGTGGGGCCTCGATCGGCAGCGGCAGCGAGATTCCCGTGGAGCCGCCTCAGCGATACATCCTTCGGTCTCACGTCGTGATGTTGCGGTAACAGCAAGTTGGGCAGAAGCGATTGCTTCGTTTCACTGCCTTTTGTTTCGGGCTCTGTCATCGCCTCAAGTTTGTGGACGATTCCATCAGGTCCAAGCGACGAGAGAAGTCCGACCTGGCCGAGCCGCGATGCCTCGGCCCTGTGATCGGTGAGGTTGACGATCTCACCCTGGCCGTGGCCCTCGATTGCGGTGTGCGGCTCATCGACAAAGCTCTTCAGCCCCTCGGAAAGCCAATGATAGCGGCGCGCCTGCCTGCGCCTGTCGTTCATGCCCTGCTGCACGACTGTCCAACGTCCCTCGTCGGTGACAATGAAGGCGTGCAGGTAAAGCTCGAAGCCGTCCTGCACCGCTGCGCTGTCGACCTTAGCGACCAGCCGGCTAGTCTTGGCGAACGCCTCGCCATCGAAGCCGACGCGGTCACCGATTGCGAGCAACTCGTGTGGTGTCTGGCGGGAATATTTGCCCCGCCCGCCACAGACGTGGATGCCGAGCTCACCCTCGAGCGGTGCGAGTCCCCGCTTGAGCGCACCGATGACGCTCGTGGTGATGCCGGACGAATGCCAATCCATGCCCATGACGGCGCCGAACGATTGAAACCAGAAAGGATTGGCGAGCCGCCGCAACAACTCATCGCGCCCGTAATGGTGCACGATAGCTTCGCTCATCACCGCGCCGAGCCTGGTCATGCGATCGGCGAGCCATTGCGGCACGCGTCCGCTATGCAGCGGGAGATCAGCGCTTCCCGCTCTCTTCGCCATCACACATCCTTGCGTACCGCGGCCGACATTAGAGACCCGGTGGCACCAGGGAACAGCAGCGCTGTGAGTAGGGGCACGAGAGTTGCACCCACCGCCATATCCTCCAGCCGCTCCCACAGAAGGGCGGGCTCAAGCGTTGGATCTCCGCTGCCGAGATCCCAGGCAAGCAGGACGATGACCGCGATCATGCCGCTGAAGATCCAGAAGCGCGTGACCTGCGAGGGAAGGAGGAAGGCAGCCAAGAAGATCGTGGCGCACAGCAGTGCAGTCGATTGTCCGAGGCTGGTTACCAACCAGACCACGCACACGGCAAAGGCTGTCCCGATCATGCCGCCGAAGACGCGGCTATAGGTGAGCCGCACATCAGGCACCATCAGGACGAGGGTAATAGCCGAAATCCAGACCGCGCGAATGCTCGCAGTCGAGATGCCGATCCACAGACCCAGCGTCGCGGCGAGGGCGTAGGCTAGCGCAAAGCGGACCCAACCCCATCGGTCAAATGCGCCGGAGCCGAGCCAAGGTCCGGCAAAGTGAAGTGGTCCGTTGATGAAATGGTCGGCGCTTCTTGAGGTCAGACTGATGAGCACGGCCGTTCCCCAATAGACGTAATCGACCGTGGAAATAGCGGGAAGGCCGGCAACCACGGCAAGCGAGATAGCGCCGAAGCGAAGCGAGAAATGCGGTCCCTTGCCAACCTGGTTCAAGAAGCCGGCGGCGAAAACCGCAAGGAAGAAGGCGATCCAAAAGATCGCTTCGAACGATTTGAGTCAGACTCCCAGCAAAGCTCCAACAGCGATGCCGCTGGCGACCATGAGGGTCAGGCGAAGGCGCCCGGCGAGTGGCCCCTCCTGATCGGCCAAGGACAGAAGCAGCCCAGTGATGCCGCCATTCAAGGCGCCGCGCGTCTCGCCCCGCGCCGGTCCGATCAGGATCGGAAGTCCAATATTGATAACGAACAGGATCCCACGACGAGGCTCGAGGTCGAGCCATATTTTGCCGAGCCCTTGCACGGACTGGTCGCCTCTGGCTTGTGCATCGTTCATGCTGCGGAGATAAGCCTGCGGCGGGAATTAGGGCAAGAGTCTCCCTCTTTACGGTATTCCGGCGAGCCAAAGGCTCTGGCTCGCTACCGCCCAACAGGCGAATCACGAGGAAGCTGCCTGGATCAGCCGATCTTAAGGCTGTCGCTGGCGAGATGCACCTAGCCTATTCGACTACAGGTTCCTCGGCGGTCGCCGACGGCGCGCCTGTCTGGCTCCCGCCGGCGTTCCGCTGCGTGGGATTGCCTCGTTCGACATCGACCAGGACGGGGGTACCGGCATCCAGCCTGTCGACAATGACGACACGCTTCAATGATGCGCCCGCAGGTTCAGCACAAAGAGCGGTAACCATAACCGCCGCGAGCAGCGCACCTATTTTAATAAACACGCTTTTCTCCCTAGTTTCACCGGTATTTCACCGGAATTAGTTCGCAATGAACCAGCCTCGCAAAGCAAAGTTCCGTTAAACCGGAAGAAGTCGGCCGTTAGGAGGTCAGGCGCGGGACTGGAGGCGCGTGGCCGGCTCGAGGATCGCAAGCCTTGCTGCGCTTCGGGCATTTGCGGTGATCGTGGCGATATCCGGTCGCCCTGGCGGAACGAGCCAGCTTCCACCCACACATTTCACCTGCTCGATGGTGAGCCATTCCGCCGCATTCGCCTGGGTAATGCCGCCGGTCGGGCAAAAGCGGCAGTGATGAAACGGCGCGGCAAGCGCCTTCAACGCCGGGATGCCGCCCGCAGCCATGGCAGGAAAGAACTTGAAGCGGTTAAGCCCGATGTCTAATCCACGCATGATATCGGCCGCGGTGGCAATGCCCGGCAGGAAGGGAATTCCTGACGCGATGGCAGTCGTGCCAAGCCGATCCGTGAGGCCTGGCGAAACGATGAATTGAGCACCTGCGGCCATGCTTGCCTCGAGGTCGCGCTCGCTCACTACGGTGCCGGCGCCGACCACCGCGCCGTCCACCTTGGCGATTTCGCGGATCACCTCAATCGCAACGGGCGTGCGCAGCGTAACCTCAAGCGCGTGCAGACCGCCCGCGACCAGCGCTTCGGCAATCGGTCGCGCATAGGCGGGATCCTTGACCACTAGCACCGGAATGACAGGCGCCAGTTCCATGATGTTGTCGATGGTATTGGTCTTGGTCATTGACCATGCTCCGCGGCAAAAGCGACGGCAGCGCCGAACAGGCCCGGCTGCGGGTGGACGATGATCTTGACGGGGATTGCCGACATCATCTTCTCGAATCGGCCCTTGGCGGTGAACCGATCGCCGAAGCCCGAGCGTGGTAGGAACTCGGCAATGCGCGCCCCAAGCCCGCCGGCGACAACCACGGCGTTCGCGCCGTGCGCGAGCGCGATATTGCCGGCGACGCTGCCGAGGATCAGGCAGAAGCGATCAAGCGCCGCGACCGCAAGCGCATCGGCGCCAGAGAGCGCGGCAGTCCATATCGCTTTGTCATCGCCCGCTTGCACTGGGCGGTCCTCGATTGCGGAGAGCGCCTCATAGATATGGACAAGCCCGGGTCCCGAGACGACCCGCTCGACCGACACCCGGCCGTAGCGCTCGCGTAAGCGGGCGAGGATTACGTCCTCGATGCCGTCAACCGGGGCATAGTCTACGTGCCCACCCTCGCATTCGATGACATAGTCGCGCCCATCGCGGCGCAACACATGGGCGACGCCAAGACCGCTTCCCGGTCCAACGATGCTGATCACGCCTTCCTCGGGGAGCGCCACATCCGGCCCGCAGAGATGGCGAAGATGCTCGCGCCCGACCTGAATCACGGCATGGCCGACGGCGCCGAAATCGTTGATCAGGGTCATGTGATCCACGCCGAGCCCTTTGGCGATCATGGCCGGCTTGATGATCCAGGGGTTGTTGGTGAGCTTCAGCATCTCGCCCGCGACTGGGCAGGCGACCGCGATCGCCGCGGCGCGCGGCAAAGTACGGCCAAGCCGCTCGCCAAAGGCATCCCACGCCGTTTGCAAGCTGGCGTGATCGCCGGTCTTAAGCGTGATCGCATCGCCTAACCTCCTCACCTGTCCGTCTTCAACGTCGGCGAGAGCAAAGCGGGCATGGCTCCCGCCAATATCGGCGGCGACCAGCTCCATCACAGCCCGGCTGCCGCAAGCATCGCCGATGCGCCTCGCTCGGCACTGTCGGCGCCATGGCGCATCATGGCGAACAGCTCACGCCCAGTTCCGAACGGCGGTGGCGGAACAGCCGCGTCCTCGCGGCTCTCCCATTCGCTTTCGTCAACCAAAGCCGTCAGCTCCCCGCGATTTGCGCAGAGGCGAACTATGTCGCCGTCGCGGAGCTTGGCGATGGGCCCGCCGGCCAGCGCCTCGGGGGTCACATGAATCGCTGCGGGGACCTTGCCTGAGGCTCCGGACATACGCCCATCGGTGACGAGTGCCACCCTGAACCCTTTGTCCTGGAGCACACCAAGCGAAGGCGTCAACTTGTGCAGCTCCGGCATTCCATTTGCATGCGGTCCCTGGAAGCGCACCACCACGACCGCATCCTGATTGAGCTCGCCGGCCTTGAACGCCTCCACCACGTCGTCTTGATCAAAGAAGATCTTCGCCGGCGCTTCGATCGTCCAGCGCGAGGGATCGACCGCGCTCGTCTTGAAGGTCGCCCGCCCGAGATTGCCCTTGACGAGACGCATACCGCCGTCAGGCCTGAACGGATTCGAGGCGGGGCGCAGGATCGTGTCATCGAGGGATGAAGAGGGGGCGTCCTCCCAGGAGAGCGTCTCGCCATCGAGCTTCGGCGCGCGGGCATAATCACCGAGGTCGTCGCCTCCAACCGTCATGACATCGCGATGGAGCAGGCCGGCCTCCAACAGCGTGGCAATAGTGAAGGCCATGCCACCGGCAGCATGGAATTCGTTCACATCCGCCGAGCCGTTCGGATAAATTCGGGCGATCAACGGCACTACGGCCGAAAGCTGGTCGATGTCTTCCCAATCGATCATGATGCCCGCCGCGCGCGCAATGGCTGGCAGGTGGATCACGTGATTGGTCGAGCCCCCGGTCGCGAGCAAGCCGACGGCGGCGTTGACGATTGCCTTCTCGTCTACGACGCGCCCGAGCGGGCGATAGTCATTGCCATTCCAGCCGATCCCAGTCAGCCGGTGGATGGCCGCGCGCGTCAACTCCTGACGAAGCTTGGTGCCGGGATTGATGAAGGCCGCGCCAGGGATGTGCAGGCCCATCACTTCCATCATCATCTGATTGGAGTTGGCGGTGCCGTAGAAGGTGCAGGTGCCGGCGCCGTGATAGGAGGCCGCCTCCGCCTCGAGCAGCTCAGCCTTGCCCGCCTTCCCTTCGGCATAGAGCTGCCGCATTCGCTGCTTCTCCTTATTGGCGAGACCCGAAGGCATCGGGCCGGCAGGCACGAGGATGGCAGGCAGGTGTCCAAATCGTAGAGCGCCGATCAAGAGACCCGGCACGATCTTGTCACAGATGCCGAGCAGCGCCGCGGCCTCGAACATGCCGTGGCTCAGGGCGATTGCCGTCGAAAGGGCGATGGTGTCGCGGCTGAATAAGGAGAGTTCCATGCCGCGCTGGCCTTGGGTGATGCCGTCGCACATTGCCGGTGTCCCGCCAGCGACCTGCGCCGTCGCTCCAGCCTCGCGTGCGAACAGCTTGATCTGATCTGGATAGCGCCCGTAGGGCTGGTGCGCCGAAAGCATGTCGTTGTAGGCAGTGACGATGCCGATATTGATCCCCTTTCCGTCTCGGATGGCGCGCTTGTCCTCGCCTGCCGCGGCAAAGCCATGGGCAAGGTTTGCACAGGACAGGACCGGGCGGTCGACGCCAGTTTCGCGCTCACGCGCAATAAACTCGAGATAGGCGCTGCGCGTCGGCCGCGACCGCTCCACGATCCGTTCGGTGACGGACTCGATGAGAGGGTGCAGGCTCATGTTGCGCTCCAATGAATCTCTACCGGGCCTTTGGCGTCGGCCAGCACCCTTCCGATGGGTGCCTCCGACGACGGCCCCTCCGCCAAGGCGCGCTCTACGACGGCGCGCTTCTCGGATCCAGATAATGTAAGCATGACCATGCGCGCTGACAGGATTGCCGCCCGGCTCAAAGTTACACGGGCGACCGGTGCCTCGGGGGGTAGGGGATCAGGCATTACCCCAATGGCCCGGCGTCTCTTCGGTCCTTCCAGCGCCTCCTCGAGATCGGGGCCTTCGAAAAGGGAAGCGGTATGGCCATCGATGCCAACGCCGAGCCACACCAGGTCGGGCGGCCATCTCAAATCGGCGAGCTGCGCATTGGCCGCCTCTCCCGCCGTGTGATAGTCGGCGTCTTCCTTGACTACGATGGGCAGCACGCGCGCCCCCTTAGGCAAGAAATGGTGAGCGATCGTAGCGGCATTGCTCAGCGGATCGGTGATCGGGACCAGGCGGTCGTCAGTCGGAATGATGGTGACCCGGTTCCAGTCGATCCTTTTTGCTGCCAGCCTCTCGAAAATCGGGATGGGCGTCTTGCCGCCGGGGAGCGCGATGAATGCTTCGTCGCGGGTTTCGAGTGCGCTTTCGATCAGCTGCCCAATCTCGTCGGCGACAGCGTCGGCCATCTCAGCGGTCGTATCGTAGGCGCGCCACTCGACCTCAATCATGCCAGCTCACTCCGTCACGCTCTGTCAAGGCTATCGCTTCGGATGGGCCCCAAGTCCCTGCCGCGTAGGCCTGCGGACGGATCTGGTGCGCCGCCCATCCATCACGAATTCCGTCGATCCACTCCCATTGAGCCTCGACCTCGTCTCGTCGGACGAACAAGGTGGGGTCGCCTTCAATGAAATCGAGCAGCAACCGCTCGTAGGCGATACGTCGGCGCACGCCGGCGAAAGCGCTGGTCAGCGACAGGTCGAGCGGTACCTCACGCAGACGAATGCCATCGCGATCGAGCCCGGGCTCCTTGGCCATCACCAACAACCGGATATTCTCCTCGGGCTGTAGCCGGATGACGAGCTTGTTGGGCTCGGCGAGGCCGCCCCTGCTCTCGAAGATCGAATGCGGCACTTGCTTGAACTGGATGAAGATTTCCGACTGGCGGTTGGCCAGCCGCTTGCCGGTCCGGAGATAGAAGGGGACGCCTCGCCACCGCCAATTGTCGACATGGGCTTTCAGGGCAATGAAGGTCTCGGTGCCAGAGGGGCTGCCGAGCTCATCGACGTAGCTCGGCACCCATGCACCGCGCACCACCCCAGCACCATATTGGCCGATGACGGTGTGCTTCGCAGCAGCCGTTTGGTCGATCGGACGAAGCGACCGCAGCACCTTCACCTTCTCGTCGCGCACCTCGGTCGCGTTGAAATGAGCGGGCGGCTCCATGGCCACCAACGCAAGAAGCTGGAGCATGTGGTTCTGCACCATGTCGCGGAGGGCGCCGGCATTGTCATAAAAGCTGCCACGGCCCTCGAGCCCAACTGTTTCCGACACGGTGATCTGGATGTGATCGATGCCGCTGGCGTTCCACAACGGCTCGAACAGCCTGTTGCCAAATCTCAGTGCGAGCAGGTTCTGCACCGTCTCCTTGCCGAGATAATGATCGATACGGAACGTTCGCTCCTCGGGGAAAGCCGCACACACGGCATCGTTAATGGTGCGGAACGAGGACAGGTCATTGCCGAGGGGCTTCTCAAGTCCGATCCGCGCTCTTTCACCGGTCAAGCCGGCAGATTGCAGTCCGGCGATGGTTGACTGAAATAGTGACGGCGCCGTCGATAGCAGAATCGCGAGCGTCTGCGTCCCGCCATTGCCAAGGCTCTTTGACAGCCTGCCAAAGCTCTCGGGGCGAGACGCGTCCAAGGTGACAAAGCGCAGCCTCCTCAGGAACTCGGCACTCGATCCAGCCCGGCGGCGGTCTGGCGGCAAATGCCTTTCGAGCGCCGCCTCGGCCAGGTTGCAGAAGCCCTCGTTACTGAGGTCGCCCCGCGCGGTGCCGAGGATCGCAAGTTCCGGCGGCAACAGCCGATCGGCGTGGAGCGCGAACAGCGACGGCAGCAGCATGCGTTGCGCGAGATCGCCAGTAGCGCCGAAGAGCAGGAGCGTGTCGGCAGTCAGAGCCATGTTGTCCTACCCAAGGCATTTAGGCTGTTAACGGCGCCGGTTCAAATCTCGGCCGGAACGGTCTGAACCGCGGCGATGCGCGCTGGAGGATCTCGGAAACAACGCTGCGCGGCCTAATTCGTTGCCCTGCGGCGGTAACCCGCGGGTTTCCGGCATGAATGCGAAGACGGTGAAAAATCCCGCGGCGGCGATTGCTGCAAGCATAAGAAACGCGGGAACCACTCCGAAGTAATCCCAGGTGTAACCGGCGAGCGTCGTGCTGAGCGATGCACCGATCCCGACCGCGGTACCCAGTACGCCTTGTGCGAGATTGAAGTGTCCAGTGCCGCGCGTCACGTCGGCAGCGATAAGCGGTACCAACACGCCAAGCGCCGCGGCCGATATACCGTCGAGCAATTGTACAGTCACGAGCATTTCAGGACTCTGCACGAATGCGAGCAAGACGCCACGCACCGGCAATACGCCGAATCCGAGCAGGAGAAGCGGCACCCGCCCTCTTAGCACCGCCTGGCGTCCGACCCAGGGCGCGAAGGCCGCCACCACGAGCTGCGGCGCAAGAATACAAGCCCCAACCAAGGCGGCTGCCCAGTCGCTCGACCGCATGGTTATGACGCTCGCGGTAAGCGGCAGCATCGCCGCATTGGCTAAGTGGAACAGCGCTATGCAGCCGGCAAAGATCATCAGCGGGCGATTGCGCAACAGGCCGCGAAAGGTTGCCGTGGGATCACCGGGATGCGGGGCAGCCCTGCCGCCATGCGCTCTCTCGGGATCGACCTGGCCAGCGCCTATCAGCCAGAGCGAGACAAGCGTCGGCATGCAGAGAGCCGCGGTCACGAAGAACACCGATTGGTTCGAAATCAGGTAACCCGCCGCTCCCATCGCTCCGGCGGCGAGAGCGGCTCCGATCGAGGCAAATCGGGCATTGCGGCCAAGCCTCTCCGCGACGGAGTCGTGGCCAACCAGACCAAGGCTGATCGCACCGATCGCAGGCCCGAGCACACAGCTCGCCGCGGAATGCAGAATTTTCGCTGCCATCACTGCGGCAAAAAACGGCCAGAGACCGATAACAAGCGCGCTAATCCCGATGCCCAGGACGGCAAACGCGGAGAGGACGCGCTCGGAGCGGGCGGCGTCGACTAGCGCGCCGCCTGGCATCTGACCTACGAGGGCGATCAGGCTTCCAGCGGTCAACACCAGGCCGATGTCGCCTTGCGTCCATTTCTGCGAGGTCAAATAGACGGCGACTAGTGGGCCGAAGCCCATTTGCGCGTCGGCCAGGAAGAAGACGAACCAGTCGAGAGCGTGCAGGCTGCGGGGCGAGGGCCGCGGCGGTTGGCCGTCGGGCGCAGGCGGGCTGCTCCGTTCAGGAACTTCCGTCCGGTTTTCTTCAGGTTCGGTATCGGGCCGCCCCCATCGACCATACTTGCGCAGCGGCCGAGCGGAGGGCAACGCTATTTCTCCGGGGCGGTGTTTTCCGGCTGCGGTGGATTTTCTGGCTTGGGCTGCTCGGGGCTGGCGGCACCGAGCACGACGACGGGCTCGTTTGGCCGATATTCAGGGGCCAGCCTGACCTGGTCGCGCGTCAGGTTGAGGA
>JBKOUI010000278.1:0-3686 GCA_046723315.1 Pseudomonadota bacterium
TTGATGTGGAAGCGATCGTAAATCGAAGCGATCGTCCGTGCTACGCTCTCGGGACTTCGATAGCGCCAACTCTTCTGATTGACGGCCGGAATCGGGCAATAGGAGCAGTTGAACTTGCACCCCTGGGTGACCAGCAGGCTCGCGATCTTGGCGTGACGGCCGACTCGCGCCGCATCAAGCGGCTGCGTTGATAGCCCAGGGCCGCGATGTGGCGGTTCGAGCAGACCAAGCGCCGTCTCTTCGCCGGGCAATTCATCAAGATCGCGCACTAACCGCTGCAGTCCCGTGTCAATTAGCACGGGTTCCCGCACACTGGCACCTGGCGCGAGATAGACAAGGCCTGGGATTGTATCAAGCGCGCCGTCGCTCCGAGCGAGCTCGAACGCCGAACGCATCGTCCCGCGAGCGTCGCGATAAGCGAGCAATGTATCAAGCAGTTCGAGCAGAACGTATTGCTCTCCAGTAACCGCCACGTCCGGGGCAGTTGGATTGCGCTTCCCCGGTTCCGGCCAGAAGTGATATGGCTCGTAAATCGCCTTGGGACCGCCGGCAATGACCAGTGGCCGCTCGGCGTCAAGGGACCACGCCTCGCTGATTGCGTCATAAGCCCGCTGCGAGTTAATATGCATGCTGGATATCAACAGCATCTCAATCGCACCGCCATCGAAACGAGCCCGACTCGGCTTGAAGTTGGGATTCCAGAGCTGAAACACAGCGCGGGTACGCGCGAATCCAGCCTGATTGAGCGCGTTGGCGATCGCGCCCGCTCCGGCCGGAAACATGAGCGTGTCGTAGAAGAGGAAAGGAAGCAGGCGGGTGCTTCGATCGAATGCCGACAGGACCACTGTGGGAATTTCGGCCAATTTGCCTGACTGCCTCCTCAAGCGCGCCTGCAATGCGCCGTAAGCGCCCTGTTTGACGAAGCGGTCGGAATCCTTGCGGACTGCTAATTCCACGGCTGCCCTCTGATCGAGAAGTCTGCCGTCAGGTGTAAAGCGGGGTCTCAGTATAGCCGGGATTTCCCGGATGGACCCTGAGCTTGAGGCGGATGATAGCGATTTTCCGCAGCACCGGTAAGTTCCGTTCCGGGTTGCGCCGCGCGGCTATGATGTAAAGGCATTCGTCGCCACCGCCGCGCACTGCGCAAGATGCGCAGCACGGCATCTTCCATGAGTCGGCGCGTCACCGAGGGGACTCGTTTGGGAGGTGGATCGCGGCCCGCCGCTAATCATCGAGAAGAACGGCGGCCTGCAGAACACGACGGCCTACGTAGAGATGATGCCATGGTCGTTTGCTGAACCACGACATCACCGAACTTGCGCCTCGGCATTGGCGTCAATGAAATGACCGTAGTTCATGAATTGAGGCTGCCCATGAGCAGCGCCTGGGATCATCGTCGGATTGAACCACTTCACGGTGCCGCGTGCCATTTCGATCTCCCAAGTGACGATCCGGGATGAGGTTATTCTGATCGGCGACTTGGTCGCCAAGGCGATGACCGAGTTGTACACAGCTGTATTTCGATGGGTGACTCGGGAGTGTCGTGCCGCTTTAGAGCCGCCTGCACAAGGCGGCATCCGTTTCCAGTCGGATCGATAGAAGGATCGTCGTCCTCTGGCTTGTTAACCCGCGTTTAGATCCGTCATATCCGCATCAGGTCAGCGGGAACGGCCGCATCACGTCACGCGGGTCTGGCTCTTCACCTCGTCGACTATGCAAAGGACACAACTGGCATGCGCCTTCCTGATGATCGGCTTCGTGCTTGCCGGCGTCTTCCAGCAAATACGAGCGAACCGCACGCCCGTGATGGTCGTCACAAGGTGAGTGGGGGGCTGAAGCCGTGAACCTTTAGGGCCGGAAATACGCTTACCGCGCCAGTGGCAGGTTTGACCTCAGCGCGATTTCCGCCTCATGAACAATCAACGCCACAATCGCCGCGACCGGTTTTATGTTACGAATGAGATCGACGCATTCACCCGCGAAGACCACCGAGGTATCGAGATCGTTCCCTTCGGCTGCCCGCGCATAGCGCGGCGCCTCAGTGGGTAGCCTTTTCTCCAGTTCCGTCTCGCGCCCGTACTCGGGGCTACTCTTCTAGATAGACCGCATCAAAAACGACCACACGAACGCCTGCGCAATGGCACAGTTAGCTTTGCCAGGCCCGTCTTTGCCGCATCAGCAAAGCCTTCGATCTTGGCGGTCTTCAGATTGATAACCTGCTCGAACTTAGTTGGCTGCGGAATGGGAAGATCTCCAGGCTTCTCGCCGCGGAGGATTCGATTCATTTCGCTGCTCGGCGGCGCGGTGATCGCCTGGCCGCTCTCCTTGATCGCGCCGGCAACGTCTTTCGGAACCGCTTCGTGGGGCCGGCGCGCCAGCACCTCGCATTTGGTATTCTTCGCCGAGGTCTTTAAAGAGACTTCGAACCTAACGATCCCTTTGCCTTGTGCTTACCCAGGCGCTCGAAAGGACCCCTTTACCGCTCATACGGGAATGTTGGCTTAATAGAACCTCTCGACGCGAATCTTGTTAACTCGGGGGCCGTCCATACCAGTGATCTGGAATCGACGTCCCTCCCAAAGGAACTGGTCACCAATGGCGGGTATTCTGCCGAGCACTGCAATCGCAAAGCCTGCAAACGTGTGGAAATCGCCCTCTGGCCTGCGGCCTATATTGAGGCAAATAAAGGCTTCGTCCGCGGCCATCCTGCCATCCATGACGAACGTGCCGTCCTCTTGCTCAAGGACCTGGGGCTCCTCGCCCACATCGGGCAAATCACCCGCGATCGCTTCGAGGAGATCGGTTCGGGTCACGATACCTTGGAGAACTCCATATTCATCTACGATGACGCTGACACGAGCAGGCTGAGCCTTGAAGCGCTCGATAGCCTGAAGGAGGGGCGCTGAGTCAGGGAGAACCAGCGGCTGCTCGAGAGCAGCGAGGGGATCGAGCGCCTTGCCATCGAGGGCCTGATCAAGCAGGTCTTGTTTGCGTATGACACCTACAACCTCGTCAAGGCTCCCGCGGCTCACGATGACATGCTCATGCCGACACTCGCGGACGGCGCGCAGGATTTCGTCCGGGGTGTCGTTGGCATCAGCCCAGTCAACTTGCGTCCTTGGGGTCATGATGTCGCTCACCTCGCGGTAGGTGATGCTGATAACGCGCTCGACGACATTTCTTTGGGTGCGCGCTAGGAATCCTGCCTTCTCTGTCTCTGCAACGAGTAATCTTATTTCCTCCGGGGAATGGAGGGTCTCCTTCTCACTTGCCCGCCTCAGCCCAGCCAAGCCGAGGACGCTGTTGCCCAGCCCGTTTAGGGCTACGATAGCCGGTTTGAAGACGAACCCGAACGCCAACAGCGGTCGCACCACCAGCAGCGCAGTTGCCTCGCTCCGCTGCAGTGCGAGGCTCTTGGGTGCAAGTTCGCCTAGCACAATGTGAAGCACTGTGATGAGGATGAATGCAGTCGCGATAGCAATGGCGTGGGCTCCCAATGTTGCACCGGTTCCCAGAGGTCCGGCCAGAAGCGGCTCGATCAGATTCGCCAGGGCCGGCTCGCCGATCCAGCCGAGCGCGAGCGACGAAATCGTGATCCCAAGCTGACACGCTGCGAGATTGTAATCGAGATGAGCGAGGGCCCGTTGCAGCGCCACTGCATTCATGCGCCCGGCACCGACCAGATG
>JBKOUI010000364.1:0-2856 GCA_046723315.1 Pseudomonadota bacterium
GCCTGGATGTCATTGAGCGACATCGGCATGGTCGCTTCCAGCCGGCGGGTAGTGAGCTTCACGGCGCGGTTCCAAAAGGACGGCGCAAGCATGAGCGCCAGCGAGCATCCCAAGAGGAAGCCAAGCGCCCCGAACATCAGCCATTCGATCATCGAAACCAGCGCTCCCCGGTTTTGGCGCTAAGCGCCACCAACCGTTGCCCTTCGGGCAAGACTCAAGCGGAAACGTGGCGCCAATTCGGCACCGTCCGCGCAAAAGGGACTTAGCCAGGCTTCCTTACCGCCAAACTAGAACGGATTCCAGGTGGGCTGCTGGGTATATTTCAAATAACCCAAATTCGCCCCCAGCCTAAGCCCCACGCCCGAGCTGATTGGAGCGAGGGTCACATGGTCGCGGCTGAGGAAGGTGATGCCGACTCCGCCGATGAAATAGGCAGAGCCATCTATGCCGCCGAAAGTGTTGAGGATCTCGCCAGGGCTGTGCAGGTTGTAGACAAGGACCATGGTCTTGGAGCCGTCCGCGCCGAAGTCGTAGCCGACCGACGGCCCTTGCCAATAGACCTTATGCACGCCGGCATCCTTGGTATAGAGCGTGCCCTCGCCATAGCGCAGGCCGGCGATGAAGGCGCCGCCCGCTTCCTCGCCGAGGATGTAGCCATTCGGCCTGCCGGCGCGCTGAAAGGCGTACTCGATCACCTTGGCCATGCCGTAGGAGACGCGGCCGAAGAAGCGATGCCCAACGTCGTTGATCTCGTCGACCGAGAAGCTGCTGTCCTTCCTTGGCGGCGCCGTCACGTAAGACTCACGGCCTGCGGCGTTGGCAGGTTCGTAAGGCCTGCCCGGCCCGCCAGCATCGTCCGGCATCGGCTCCGCTTGTCCCGGTGCAGGCGGCGAATCGGGATTGGCCGCTTGCGGCCGATTTGGACCAGGTTGCGGCGTTATCACCATCGGCCCGTCGGCCTGAGCGAGCTGAATTGGGGAGGCGGGCGTTGGCGCACCCTTGTCGTCCGCCAGTGCCGCGCTGCCCGCGGCGAGCAGAGATGCCGCAAGGAAGATGATCAAAGAGTCTCTGAAACGCATGGCTTGGCCTTTTGGTGCCGAGCCGGGTGGCCGCCGGCTCATGCTCGTGGCTGCAAGCGGGTATAGTTTGCCTAAACCCTTACCAAACCGTGGCTGAGTTACCGGGCGGTTAACCGGTGCGCGGTCGAAGGTCGCGACCGCTCAAGCGCGGCGGCCCCAGGCGATGAAGCTTGGATTGCGCAATCGAGCTTGGGTCTTGCCATAGCGAAGGGGCGCACCCTCGGCATCGACCACAGTTCCGCCTGCTGCTTCGAGCACCGCCTGACCCGCAGCGATGTCCCACTCCATGGTGGGCCCGAAGCGCGGATAGACGTCGGCCTCGCCCCTCGCGACCAGCAGGAATTTCAGCGACGAGCCTGCGCTCGAGCGCTTGGCAATTTTCAGCTTGGCGAGGAAAGCCTCAGTCTCGGCGTCAAGATGCGAATGACTGACGACCGCAACAAAACCTTCGGAGGCGGGGGCGCGGACGCGCAAAGGCCGGCAGGCAAGCTTGGCCAAGTCGGCCCCGGACTCATTTGGGGCAAGCTCCGCTTCCACCGCCTCGTCCTCGGCGACCGTCACCGCAATGAGCGATCGCGCCGGTGCATAGACGAGGCCGAAGCGCGGTCTGCCGTCAACGATCAAGGCAATGTTGATGGTGAAGTCGCTGCGCTTCTGGATGAATTCCTTAGTGCCGTCGAGCGGATCGACAAGAAAGAAGCGGGCGCCAAGCTTGAACTCTTTTCCGCCGCTCGCCTCCTCCGAGACCACGGGAACATCAGGCGCGAGCTTCTCGAGCGCTAGGAGAATGACGGCTTCAGCATCACGGTCGGCTCGCGTCACCGGGCTCAAATCGTCCTTGAACTTGACCTCCGGGCCTTTCTGATAGTGCGCCATGATGGCAGCCCCAGCGCGGGCGGCAGCGTCGGTAAGGGCCGCGGCCGCGCGGGCAAAGTCGAATTGGCTCTCTGCCGTCACCGGCGCTGTTGTCTGTCTTGGGGCTGACAAGGCAAAATGCTCATCTGTGACGTTGATTCGTTTGCGCCCCGCCGATGCGGCACATCGGGGCGAGGCGCGACCCCCATGTAACAGAAAATCGAGTATGGGCCACGTCAACTCCGCTTAGGGGCGGAAGCGAAGGAGGAGGCCATGACCGAGCCTACGGCACTCGGCGATCTCGAGCTTGCGGCGCTCGTCTCGAGCCGCATCTGTCACGACGTGATCAATCCGGTCTCGGCAATCGCCAACGGCCTCGAGATGCTCGGCGAGGAGCCTGATCAGGCCATGCGCGACGCCGCCATGGACTTGATCCGCAAGAGCGCGGCGCAGGCTTCCGCCAAGCTACAATTTGCCCGGCTTGCCTTCGGCGCCGCAGGATCCTCTGGCGCCGAGATCGATCTTCGCGACGCCGAGAGGGTTGCGCGGGATTTCGTGGCGGGAAGCGGCAAGCATCAAGTGATCTGGCACGGCCCGGCAGTGACGCTGCCGAAGAACAAGGTGAAGCTTCTGCTGAATCTCGTGGCGCTCGGCGTCGTTGCGCTCCCCCGCGGGGGCATGGTGCACGTCACAATTGCCGGCGTTCCGCCCGGCGTGAGCTTCATCGTCAGCGCCAAGGGCGACGCGGCAAAGCTGACGGACCAGGTAAGGAGTCTTCTATCAGGCACGAACGGCGTGGCTATCGATGCGCACTCGATTCAGCCTTATTATGCACGGCGGGTAGCTGCCGCAGCCGGCATGAACCTGGCGGCAGAAGCTCGCGACGGCGAGGTCGAGCTCAAGGCCGCCTAACCCCGCCCAG
>JBKOUI010000199.1:0-33359 GCA_046723315.1 Pseudomonadota bacterium
ATCGGAGCCCGTCGCGGCCGTCGCAACCGGGTGCGGTTTCGAGATGATGTAGGCCGCCACGTCCCATGCCTGCTGCACGGTTAGGACCGGCTCGAGGTAATTGATGCCGAATGGCATGTTGTCGTGGATGTAGGACGCGGCGTAGGCGGTCTTGGCCATGCCGGCGCCGGCGTTGAAGCTCGCATCACCCCAAAGCGGAGGAATTGAATAACCGATGCCGCCCTGGCGAAGCTCGCCCTGCCCGTCCTCCTTGTGACAGTTGGCGCAAAGCTTGGCATAGACTTCCTGGCCCCGCCGCGAGTCCGGTGGCTGCTCCGGCGGCTTGATCGGTCTTAAGCCCATGCCGGCGATGCGCACGCCCTCGGGCGTGCCCTTGCCCACGAATTTCATGTAGGCGATCAGAGCTTCCATCTCGCGGCTATCGGGCGGCAGATCCTTGCCGTTCATGCTCCGCCGCATACAGCCGTTGATCCGGTCGGTCAGCGTCAGCACCTGGTCGTCGACGAACATCGGGAAGGTCGCGAAAGTCGAGACGAACGGAGCCGCGAAAGGCTGAAGCCCCGCGTTCAAATGACAGTTCTGGCAGGCGAGATCGTTGCCCGCATAGCGCATAGCCGGATTGCTGGCGCTCTTGCCGAGATGGGTCGGCGTGTTGATGATGAGGTCACGCCCATAGCGGATGAGCTCGGCCTCCGGCCCTGAACCAAGCTTATTGACATCGACCGCGTACCAGTTGGGCTGCTCGCCCCAAAGCAAATAGCCGATGCCCAGTCCTGCGGCAGTCGCCACGACCAGGGCTATGAAGGCAAGCAGAAGAGGGCCGATCCGCTTCAATCCCTCCCCCAAGAATCATGCGTTTCGTTGCAACCATAATACGGGCTGGCGGGAGCGAACGCAGCAGCACCGCGGCAACATCCGGCTCGGAAAATGAGAGTCGCTTCGTCAGCGAGAGGCGCGGCTCAACACATCCATGAGCTCGGCAACCTTGCGCCGCTGCTCCGCCTTGTTGCCGCTTGAGATGGCATGCTCGACGCAATTCGCCACGTGATCGGAAAGGATTTCCTCCTCGACCGCGCGCAGCGCCGCCCGCACCGCTGAGATCTGTGTCACGACGTCGATGCAGTAGCGATCCGTTTCGACCATGCGGGCGAGACCGCGCACTTGGCCCTCGATGCGCCTCAGGCGCTTCAAGGCCGAGGTCTTGGCTTTCTGTTGCATAACCGCTATATACCCCTGGGGGGTAATGGTTTCAAGGAACATTCCCGCATGAACCGCAGCGATCTTAGCGACAGACACATGGCGACGGATCCCGTGTGCGGGATGATCGTGGACCCGCACGCCGGCAAGCCGACCTACGAATATAAAGGTGAGACCCATTATTTCTGCTCCGAGGGCTGCCGCACAAAGTTTGCCAAGGAGCCGGAGCGCTTCCTCGACAGGAAAGGCGAGCCGGAGCCTCTCCCTAAGGGCGCCCTCTACACCTGCCCCATGCATCCGGAGGTGGTGCAGGAGGGTCCAGGTCATTGCCCGAAATGCGGCATGGCGCTCGAGCCGATGGGGGTTCCGGCCGAGCACGATCATGGCGGTCATCCCGAGCTCGTCGATTTCACGCGGCGGCTCAAGGTGGCGGTGCCCTTGTCGCTCGCGCTAGTCGCGCTCGACATGGGGCAGCACGTTTTCGGCATCGATCTTCTGCCCTTCCTATCGCCTCACGTGCAGCAGTGGCTGAAGCTCGCCCTCGCCATTCCAGCGGTGCTGTGGTGCGGCTGGCCATTCTTCGTGCGCGGCTTCGAGTCGATCAGGTCCGGCTGGCTCAACATGTTCACCCTGATTGCGCTCGGCACGGGGGCAGCCTTCCTCTACAGCCTCGTCGCCACCCTAGCTCCCGATCTCTTCCCTGCCGCCATGAAGGACGAGCACGGGCTGGTTCCGGTTTATTTCGAAGCCGCCGCCGTAATCGTGGCCCTTGTGCTGGTTGGGCAGGTCCTCGAGCTCCGCGCCCGCGAAAAGACCGGCGGCGCTATTCGCGCATTGCTCGACCTCGCGCCCAAGACCGCGCTGCGCGTCGACGCCAACGGCAAGACCGAGACGATCCCACTCGCCGAGGTGAAAGTCGGCGACGTGCTGCGGGTGCGGCCCGGCGACAAGGTTCCCATCGACGGCATTGTCATGACGGGACGCAGCTCGGTCGACGAGTCGATGCTCACCGGCGAGCCAATTCCGGTCGAGAAAACTGCCGGCGACCGCGTCACCGGCGGCACGCTGAACGGCAGGGGCAGCTTCGACATGCGCGTCGAGCGCACCGGCGCCGAGACCACGCTCGCCCAAGTGGTCGAGATGGTCGCCTCAGCGCAGCGGTCGCGCGCGCCCATCCAGGCGCTTGCCGACAAGGTGTCGGGCTATTTCGTGCCGGCCGTGATCGCCGTTTCGGTGATCGCGTTCATTGCCTGGTACATGTTCGGACCGGAGCCGCGATTGGCCTACGCCCTCGTGGCGGCGGTCGCCGTGCTCATCATCGCCTGCCCCTGCGCGCTTGGGCTCGCCACGCCGATCTCGATCATGGTCGCTACCGGCCGCGGCGCTCAGGCCGGCGTGCTTGTGCGCAGCGCCGCAGCGCTGGAGCGCCTCGCCGCCGTCGACACATTGATCGCCGACAAGACCGGAACCTTGACCGAGGGCAAGCCAGCGCTGACTGGCGTCGAGGCGTCCTCGGGCTTCGAATCCGACGAGGTGTTGCGTCTCGCTGCTTCGCTCGAGGCGGGCAGCGAGCATCCGCTCGCCACGGCGATCCTGCGCGGCGCCGAACAGAAGGGCTTGACGCCCGCCAAGGTCGAGGATTTCGAGGCCGTCACCGGTCAGGGCGTCAAAGCACGCGTCGATGGACGTATTGCGGCCTTCGGCAATGCGCGGCTCATGGAAAGCTTCGGCATTGACGTGAGCTCGCTCGCCAAGGCTGCGGACGCGCGGCGCAAGCAGGGCGAGACGGTCATGTATTTGGCGGTCGACGGCAAGCTTGCCGGCCTCGTCGCCGTGGCCGATCCCATCAAACCGTCCGCCGCCGAGGCGATCGCCAAGCTTCACACCCTCGGACTCAAGATCTTCATGGCCACCGGCGATAACGAGGCGACGGCTAAGGCTGTGGCTGCGCGGCTCGGCATCGACGAAATCAGGGCCGGCCTGCGGCCCGAAGATAAGCTTACTCTGATCGCTGATGAGCAAAAGAAAGGCCATGTGGTGGCGATGGCCGGCGACGGCATCAACGATGCGCCGGCGCTGGCCAAAGCCGATGTCGGCATTGCCATGGGAACGGGCGCCGACGTCGCCATGGAAAGCGCGGGCCTCACGCTCTTGAAAGGCGATCTCCGCGGCGTCGTGCGCGGTGTCAGGCTCGCCCGCGCCACGATGCACAACATCAAGCAGAATCTGTTCTTCGCCTTCGTCTATAACGCGCTTGGCGTCCCGATCGCGGCCGGCTTGCTCTATCCCGCCTTCGGCATTCTGCTGTCGCCGATCATTGCTGCCGCCGCGATGAGCCTATCCTCGGTTTCGGTCGTCGGCAACGCGCTCCGCCTGCGCAACACGAAGTTGGATTAGGCGTCAAGACGCACCGGCATTATTCAACCATTCGGTTGACAATCATTTTTGAGCCCGGTATACCAACCTCATGGTTGAACATCAGACCGAACGACTCGACGCCGTATTCCATGCTCTCGCCGACCCTACGCGGCGGGCGATGCTGCACAGTCTAACGCTTGCGGAACGCAGTATTGGCGAACTAGCGAACCCCTTCCGCATGTCGTTCGCGGCGGCGTCGAAGCACGTCAAGGCGTTGGAGAGAGCAGGACTGGTACGGCGCCGGATCGAGGGTCGCACCCATATGTGCCAGCTGGAGGCTCATCGTCTGGCCGAGGCCCATGACTGGCTCAGCTTCTACCAGCGGTTCTGGACGCTGCGCCTCGATGACTTAGAGCGCGAACTTCGTAAACCCGAGAAGCGGAGGAAGAGGAGCAAGCCATGAACGAATATGGCGTCGTGACCGAAGCAAGAACCATTCGGATGGAGCGTCTCTTGCCCGGACCCATCGAACGTGTCTGGGATTACCTCACCGATTCCACGAAGCGCGATAAATGGTTCGCGAGCGGCAAGATGGATCTTCGCCCTGGAGGGAGTATCGAATTCTTCTTCAATCACGCCGATCTTTCGGCAGAGAAGACACCTCCAGCGAAACACAAGAACAAGGCATCCGGCGTGAGCATGTCTGGGACCGTCATTGCCGTCGATGCTCCTCGCCTGTTGAGCTTCACGTTCGGTAGTGCCGGCGAGGTAACGTTCGAGCTAACCCCCAAGGGCAAGGATGTGTCGTTGGTGCTAACGCATCGTCAGTTGAAAGATCGCGACATGATGGTGAGCGTCTCGAGCGGCTGGCACAGCCATCTCGCCATTCTGAGCGATGTTCTGAACGGCAAGGAGCCGCGGCCGTTCTGGACAACAGTCACCAAGATGGAAGCTGAATACGAAAGGCGGATTCCAACCGCCTAGGCCACAGGCAGTCGAGCCCCTTGGCCGCCTAAGGCAAAATGCCGATGCCGTCGCCGGTCGGCGGCCCCGCAGTGGGAGCCGGCCCGCGCGGCAGGCGCGGCAGATACGGAAGCGCGGCGAGCCTCCGCCAAGTGGCGGCAGCATTGAGCGGCGACCGCTCCATCAGCGCAATGCCGACCGCCGCGAGAAACGGCAGGCTCTGCACCAGAAGGACCGCGCTGAAGATCGAGATCTCGTGCACCCGCTGCTCGTTAGTAAGGTGAAGGATCAGCGAGCCGAGCAGCAGCGCCGCTCCGAGCGCTGCCTCCCACATTGCTGGAAAGCGAAGCGACCAGCGCGCGGCTGCTCCCTTGGCCGTCCGTACGAAAGGCAACTCGTCGCGCACGATCCCGTCGGCAACGGCGCGGCCTACGGTGAATTGCAAGGCCATGGCCGAAAGTGCCGCACCGAGCGAGGCGAAGATCGGCGCCTGCACGCGGGTGCGATAGAGCACCATGAAGTGGAGCAGCATTACCCCGAAGGTGGCGAGCACCGGAAGGGTCAGCACGGCCTCCGGCACGGCAATGCCGAGAAATGCGACCAGCGGCATCCAGATGAGGTTAAGGATCGCGATCAACACGCCGAGGCTCTCAGCGCCGAGCCAGGTGAGCCAGCCGAACAGATACTGCGCCCGCTGTTGCGGCGTGAGTAGGCTGCGTCCAGGCAGGAAGGCGCGCCAATGCTTCTTGATGAGCTGCATGCCGCCATAAGCCCAACGGTGCCGCTGCCGCTTATAGGCGGCAAAATCGGAAGGCAGTAGACCCCAGCCGTAGCGGCGCTGCGTGTAATGTGCACGCCACCCGCGCTCGAGCATGGAGAGCCCTAGATCGGTATCCTCGACGATCGTGTCGCTCGACCAGCCGCCGGCATCGATGAGCGCTTCGCGCCGGATCAGGCACATTGTGCCGTGTGCCACGATGGCGTTGGCCTCGTTCCGCTGCACCATGCCAATATCGAAGAAGCCGGCATATTCGCGGTTCATCACCATCTGCGTGATATTTCGGTCGCCGTCGCGATGATCCTGAGGGGCCTGCACGAAACCGACTCGTGGATCGGCGAAGGCCGGGATGAGGTCCTTGAGCCAATCCGGATGAACTACGTAGTCAGCGTCCAGCACGCCGATGATCTCGGCCTCGGGTGCCGTGTGCTCGAGCGCCAGCCTGAGCGCGCCGGCCTTGAAGCCTTGCAGGCGATCGACCCGTAGGAATTTGAAGCGCGGCCCAAGCAGTCGACAATGATCCTCGATTGGCGCCCACAAGGCAGGATCGGGCGTGTTGTTGATCACAACCACGCATTCGAGATTGGGCCAATCGAGCTGCGCCACTCTGTCGAGCGTCTGGCGAAGCATGTCCGGCGGCTCGCGGCAGGCAGGAATATGAATGGAGACGAGTGGCGGCTTCTCCGGCAGACCGCTGCCATGTCCCAAGAGTCGCCCGGGCTTGTCGCCGAACATGATGGCGGCAAGCTCCTCGACGCGCCGTTTCATGATCATGATGAGCGGCACGAGCAGGGCCGCCCCGACGAACATGGCAACCTGCGAGCCGAGCACGAAATAGTGGGTGACCCAGTAGTCGACCACGTTGGCGAACCAGGCGCCGATGGCGTTCCCCGTGAGTGCGAGCACGGTGGCCTGAGCTACCGTTACACGCGGAATGGCAAAGATCGGGATCGCCAGCAGGACGCCGATGGCGAGCGCCGCGATCATCTTCAACATGAAGTTGGGCGCTTCGACCGTGCCGGCAAAAGAGAATTTCGGATGGCGGTCTGCGTTGAAGATGCCCCAATAGGGTCCGACGCTTCCCTCGTTGGTCTTCCACGGCTGATCGAACGCTTCGACGATGGAATAGTCGATGCCGAGAGCATCGGCGCGGGTGATGAAGTCGCGCACCACCTCGGCCTGAATCAGCGGGCTCGGCACCGCGTCCTTGCGGTTGAGGCCCGCGCTTGGCCAGCCGAACTCGGCGATCACGATGCGCTTTCCAGGATAGGTTTGCCGGAGCTTCTCATAGACGGCGAGGACATCATCGACCGCTGCAGAGCCCGGCATGCCTTCCCAATAAGGCAGCACGTGCACGGCGATATAATCGACGGAGGAGGCAAGCTGCGGATATTCGAGCCAGATATTCGGCACCTCGGCGGTGGTGACCGGCACCGAGACCTCGCGCTTCACGCGTTGGATCTTGGCGATAAGATCGCGCACGACATCGTTGGAATCGCGGTCATGCAGCGCCTCGGAGCGGAACACGGCCTCGTTGCCGACGATGACGCTTTCGATGTTCCGGTTGTGCTTGGTGAGCGCTATTGCGGTCTCGATCTCCCGCTCGTTCTGCTCTTCCCAATCATTGATCCAGACGCCAAGCGTGACGCGCAGGCCGTACTCCGAGGCAAGCTGGGGCACGAGGTCGAGGCCGTTGCTAACGCTATAGGTCCTCACCGCACGAGTGTAGGGAGCGACCGCCGCGAGATCGGACCTGATCTGCTTCTCGGTCGTCTTGTCGACCTCGCCATTGTGGCTGGGATTGATCGGGGAGAACGAGACGCTGGAAAGCACGCCGCTGGCATTGGGAGGTGACACTCGTTCATGCAGGAATAGCCACACCGATGCATGAAGCGCGGTCGTAAGCGCGACCACAACGGCGACAAGAACGCTGCGCATTGTGTCTTGAAAGTCTCGTTGAGAACTGGCCTGCCCTGTCCCCCTCGGCCGCTAAGCCGGCAGAGAAGCCTGCAGTCACCCCCCTAAACCCTTATTAGTTGGGAATAGTTCCGTCTTTTGTTGTAGCGCCGGTCGTTGCCTGAGTTGATGCCGTCGTTGCTTCCTCTGGTGCGATCCAGCAGTTGTGGACGCGGGACGCGAGCTTGTCCGCCGCCTTCGGGTCAATCGGTCCCTGCTGGATGATGCAGCGAAACGCTAGTTTGAGATGCTCGGACGAGCAGCCGAAGCGATCGTAAAGATCGATGTAGCGGCGCGCCGTGTCGATGTCGTCGCGCCACAGCAGACTCTCGATCCGCCGCCCGGTCCACACGCACTCGGGCGCGCCGGCCGAGTTCGTGAGCTTCTCCGCCGCCTCCTTATATTCGTCGATCGCCTTTTGCTGAGCTTGCTGCTCGGCTTTGGCCTGCTCGGCCGCCTTCTGGTCATCGGGCTTCTGCTCGCCTTGCGCTTGCTCCGGAGGCTTCTGTTCTCCCCCTTGCTGTTGGGCTGAAGCGGTCAGGGTCGAGGCTAACAAAATGCCGCCGGCTAAGAGGGCGGCGGCGGATCGGATATTGCGGCGCAACATGGGAACGAGCCCAACGCGAGAGTTGCTCATTTTAGTGGTTAGACCACAAAATTTTGTCAGTCCAACGGCAATTCCTCTTTTTATCACTTCGCAGGCGCACAAACCAGAGGATTTGATTAAACGCGTCGCGCGAAGCTGCTATTCGTCGCATCCCCATCTCTCGATCTCTCGCCATGCTGCGCTCCCTTGGTCTCTTCGCACTCGTCGTGTGCGCTATCGTACTTTTCTGGTACGGCATGGGCCGGCCGGTTCCCATGCCGCCATCTCCCCTGGCCTCGGGGGACAAGCTAACGTGCGTTTCCTACGCTCCGTTCCATGGCGACCAAGCGCCTTTCACCTGGGACCTGCATATCCCGGATGAGCAGATCGCAAGCGATCTCAAGAGCCTGTCGAAGACGACGGCTTGCGTCCGCACCTACTCGGCGAGAGGCGCGCAAGGGAGGGTTCCGAGGCTTGCCGCTGCGATGGGCCTCAAGGTGCTGCAAGGCATCTGGCTTGGTCGGAACCTTGCCGACAACCGTCGCGAGATCGAGGCCGCGCTGACGCTCGCACGTCGCCACCCCGGCACGATCGAGGCGCTGATCGTGGGTAATGAGGTCTTGCTCAGGGGTGAGCTCCCTGCCGCCAGGATCAAGGGCTATCTCAAGGAGGTTAAGCGGCGGTCGGGTCTTCCGGTCACCTATGCCGACGTGTGGGAGTTCTGGCTAAGGGCGCCAGAACTTGCAGCCGCCACCGACTTCCTGACAATCCACATCCTGCCTTACTGGGAGGACCGGCCCGTTGCGGCGGAGGATGCCGCGAAGCACATACGCGAAGTGAGGGAGAAGGTCGCCGCGGCCTTTGGCGGGAAGGAGATCTTGATCGGCGAGGTGGGCTGGCCGAGCGAGGGGCGAATGCGCGACGGAGCGCTTCCCTCTCCTGCCAACCAGGCCCGCGTGCTGACCGACGTCGTGGCTGCGGCCAAGCAGGAGGGTTGGCGGGTCAATCTGATCGAGGCCTTCGACCAGCCCTGGAAGCGACTCCTGGAAGGGACTGTCGGCGGTTATTGGGGGCTTTATGACGACGCCAGGCGGGAATTGAAATTCCGCTTTGGCGAACCGGTATCGAACGAGCCGCACTGGCGCATGGCAGCTGGCCTTGGCATCGGCGCTGCCTTCCTCGCCTTCGTCGCCTTTTGGCTTGGGCGGCGCGACAGCGCGTCGCACGCGGCGGGCTGGCACTCAGAGCTTGCCGCAACCGTGATCGCACTCTCGTCAGGTCTCGTGTTCGGCTGGGCTGCGCTCGTTCTGCCCATGGATAGCGTCGTGACCGGTGACAGAGTGAGAAGCGTGCTCATGTTCGTGCTCGCCCTCGTGGTGCCGATGGCGGTGACTTACGCAGTGGCCTCCGGTCAACGACTCCCGGGCTTTGCCAAAGTCCTCGACCCGTCGCGCTGGCGGAGATCGGACACCGTCGGCCAGATTCTCGGCGCATTGTTCATTGCGACAGTAGTCGCGGCAATCCACATCGCGCTCGGGCTCGTGTTCGATCCCCGCTACAAGGATTTCCCGCTCGCTTCGCTCACCGGACCGGCGGTTGCGTTTTTCATCCTCGCTTTTGCCAATACCCGCGACCCTCAAGATCCCGGACAGGCCGAGCTTGCCGCCGCAGCGGTGCTCGCCGGCTCGGCGATCTTCGTAGTCGCCAATGAAGGGAGCGCAAACTGGCAGGCACTATGGTTTGCCTTGCTTCTCGTTCTGCTCGCCGTCACCGCGCTGCGCGCAAGGGTCGCGCCAGGCTGAGCACGAGAAGGGCAATGGCAAGCGCCGAGGCGCGCGTGTTGTAGAGCACAAGCCCGAGCAGGGCGGCGATGAGGCTCATGCCGAAGGCGACAGTGTTAGGACGCCAGAGCTGAATTCCCGCGGCAACGATCGCCACCCAGCCGAAGAGGTCCTGGATGAACATCAGGATCACCGCCAGCCTGACCTTGCAGGTGAGGCTCACCTCTCCAGCCTCACAGGCAACCCCAATCACTGAATTCTGGATGATGCCGTAGCGGAGAAAGAGCGCTGTACTGAGCGCCACAATACTCAGCCCAGCGAGAACGAAGCTCGCGCGCTGCGAGGGCAAAAATAGCTTCGGCGGCAATTGGGCTTCTTGCTCGGGGCTCATCACTGAACGCGTCTTAAGCTAGAGACGCGCGCATCACCAGAGCTCCTAAGCTTCGGACTTGCATTCTTCGCTCGGGCGTCTAAGAGCGACAGCAAAGGATGCTCGCCATGCAGAAGCCGGCCCGCCAGCCGAAATTCCTCAAGGATTACGCACCCCCTGACTATGTTATCGAGGAGGTGAACCTCGACGTGGCGCTCGCGCCCAAGGCGGCACGCGTTGCTTCGAGATTGCGTCTCCGTCCCAATCCGAAAGTGGCAACCGGCGGCCGGTCCCTTGTGCTCGACGGCGAAGGCCTGACCCTCGAAAGTCTGGCGCTCGACGGCAAGCCGCTTTCGCGCAGCGACTACCAGGTCAAGGAAGGGTCTTTGACCATCCCCAAAGTGCCGGCGCAGCCTTTCACCCTTGAGATGGTCACCTTCTGCGACCCCGAGGCAAACACGGCACTTTCCGGTCTCTACCGTTCGCGCGGCACCTATTGCACGCAATGCGAGCCGGAGGGCTTCCGCCGCATCACCTATTTCATCGATCGGCCTGATGTGCTCGCCGTCTACACGGTGCGCATCGAGGCCGACAAAGCCACCACGCCCGTGCTGCTCTCGAACGGCAATCCAGTGGGGCAAGGCGATGTGCCCGGCACCGGCCGCCACTTCGCCATGTGGCACGACCCGTTCCCCAAGCCGTCTTATTTATTTGCCCTCGTCGGCGGCAACCTCGCCAAGGTGCCCGACAGCTTCGTCACCGCCTCGGGCCGCAAGGTCGCGCTCGCCATCTATGTCGAGCCCGGCAAAGAGGACCGTTGCGGCTGGGCCATGGAGTCACTCAAGCGGGCCATGCGCTGGGACGAGGAGCGCTTCGGTCGCGAATACGACCTCGACGTGTTCAATATCGTCGCCGTCAGCGATTTCAATATGGGGGCGATGGAGAACAAGGGCCTCAACATCTTCAACGACAAGCTCGTGCTGGCCCGCCCCGACACCGCCAGCGACGCCGATTACGCATCCATCGAAGGGGTGATCGCGCACGAATATTTCCATAACTGGTCTGGCGACCGGGTCACCTGCCGCGACTGGTTCCAGCTCTGCCTGAAAGAGGGCCTCACGGTTTTCCGCGACCAGGAGTTTACCGGTGATACGCGCTCAGGCCCGGTCGAGCGCATCGCCGCGGTGCGCATGCTCAAAACACATCAATTTCCGGAAGATGCAGGCCCCCTCGCCCATCAGGTGCGGCCGGCGTCCTATATCGAGATCAACAACTTCTATACGGCGACGGTGTACGAGAAGGGCGCCGAGGTCTGCCGCATGTTGCAGACGCTACTCGGCCGCGAAGGCTTCCGTAAAGGCCTGGATCTCTACTTCGAGCGCCATGACGGCGAGGCGGTGACGGTCGAGGACTTCGTCGAGGCGATGGCCGACGTCTCCGGCCGCGACTTATCTCAGTTCATGCGGTGGTACACGCAAAGCGGCACACCTGAGCTCGCCTGCTCGATCGACTACGACGCCCACGCCAAGACGGCGCGGCTCGCCGTCAGTCAGGTCGTGCCGCCGACGCCAGGGCAGAGCAAGAAAGAGCCGATGCTGATCCCGCTCAAGGTAGGCCTAATCGGCTCTAACGGCGATGAGCTTCCGCTTCGTCTCAATGGCGGCACGCCGAACGACGGCCTGCTCGAGGTGACCGAGCGCGAGCAGGTGTTCGAGTTCCGCGACATCCCAGCGCCGCCGACGCCTTCGCTTCTGCGCGGCTTCTCGGCGCCGGTGCGGCTCACTATCAGCCTCGACCCCGACAAGAGCGAGTTCCTGATGATCCATGACAGCGATCCATTCAACCGCTGGCAGGCGGCGCAGACCTACGCCACCAATCTGCTCACCGCTGCCTCCCGCGACGGTGGACGGCTGGAGCGCATCACCGGACGTGAGGCGACCAGGCTTGCCCAGGCTCTTGCAACCACGGCACGCGACCATTCTTTGCTTCCTGCCTATCGCGCCGAGTTCCTCAAGCTTCCGAGTGAATCCGACATCGCACGCGAGCTTGCCCGCAATGTCGATACTGACGCGGTGCACGTCGCACGTGAGACCTTGCGCTCGGAGATTGGTGGCGAGATCGGGACCGCTCTTGCCGAACTCTACGAGAAGACGGCGCCGACGGGCCCGTACTCGCCCGATCCCGAAAGTGCGGGCGTGAGAGCCTTGCGCAGCGCCGCCCTCGACCTTCTGGTCGCAACCGGAGAGCAAGCCGAGATTGCGCGCGCCGAGCGGCACTACCGGGAGGCGTCGAACATGACCGATGCCATTGCCGCCCTTTCCATGCTCTCCCACCTGGATGGCCCACCGCGAGACGAGGCGCTCGACCATTTCTATGCTCGCTGGCAGGACGAGCCGCTCGTGCTCGACAAATGGTTCGCAGTGCAGGCCCGCGCATCCCGGGCCGATTCGGTCGAGACAGTGCGTGCGCTCCTCTCGCACCCGAGATTTTCGCTGAAGAACCCGAACCGGGTTCGGGCGCTGATCGGAAGCTTCGTCCACGCTAACCCGACGGGCTTCAACCGCGGCGACGGCGCCGGATATGAGTTGCTGGCAAGCCAGGCGCTCGAGATCGACGGCTTCAACCCGCACATTGCCGCGAGGCTGCTCGGCGCTTTTGAGAGTTGGCGGATCCTGGAGCCTGTCCGGCAAGCGCGCGCCAAGGCGGTGCTCGAGGATTTGGCCGTCCGACGACTCTCCACCGACAGCTACGAAATCGTCACAAAGACCCTCGGGGCCTCCTAGAGTCGCCCATTCGTCAACGGGTCATTAACCGCTTTTCCACAGTTTTCCCCTAGACAGACGGAATCGTTATCGATTCCATTAGCTCAAGCGATTCGGAGATGCGGCACTTCTCCGGTTCGACGAGAAGAAAGAGGGGGACCGAATGGCGCTGGCGCGTTCTGCGCGTGAGGGATTCGGTATCGCAGGGCCACACTGGCGAGAGCTTAGCTCGCTTCTCGGCCGTTACTTTGCGACTGCCGAGCCGCGCCGGGTCACGGCCATTCTCATCACCGCCTTGGCCGCCGTCGTCCTGATTGGCTTTGCCTTCCAGATTCTCCACGGGAGACGCACCGAGCTCGATTCGGCACGCCACAGGCTCGGGCTGATGGCCGATGTCGCCGCGCTGAACCTTCAGTGCAAGGGTTTAAGCTCAACCACCAATTGGCAGGCGGCTCTAGCTGCAAGCCTACCGAAGGGTGCAACGGCCGACGGCCGCACGGTGCTCCTTGCTGATGGTGACGGCACCATCAAGGCTCGCGCGCCGCTTGAGGGCACGCCTTCCGGCAACCTGCTTACGATTCTCGGTCCGCAGCAGCCTCTGACCATCTTCGGCGCTGACGCCGGCGTGCTGCAAATCGCCCTCGCTGACGGCACCGACGCCATCGTCACTGTCCGTGACGTGCCGAAGACGGACGCGCAACTCGCTTTCATCCAGCCAGTCGACGAAGCGCTTGCCGACTGGGAGAGCGCCACGCGGCTTGAGATCACTCTTCTTATTTGCACCGGACTGGTGCTCGCATTGCTTGCTGGCGGCCTACGGCGTCTCAGGCCGGCGGCCAAGCGCGAGGAAGACGATGCTTGGACCACCGAGCTCACTGGGGCCCTGCCCGGCTGCGGCGTCTGGCGCTGGAACCTCGCGCGCGGCCATGTGCAATGGTCGGCCGCCATGTACCGCATGCTCGGCCTTGTGCCGGCCGGCAAGGCGATGTCCTTCCGCCTCATCGCCCAGGCGCTCCACCCCGAGGATGACCTGCGCGGCGAGGTCGACCGTCACCTCCGCGACGGCATTCCCCTGTTCGATGGCACTTTCCGGCTCCGCCATGCCGATGGACATTGGGTCTGGCTGAGGTTGCGCGGCAATATTACGCGAGGCGCCGGGCGCGAGCCCTACCTCACCGGTATCGCCGTTATCGCCGATCACGAGCAGGCTCATACTTCTGCCGATGCCAATGCGCGGCTGCGCGACGCGGTCGAGACGATCTCAGAGGCCTTCGTGTTGTGGGACAGAGAAAATCGCCTCGTCATGTGCAACAGCAAATATCAGCAGTTCCATGGCCTGCCTGACGACATGGTCCGACCCGGCAGTTCTTATGACGACGTCATCGCCTCGGCCTCTGAGCCGATCGTCTCCAAGCGTGTGGCGGTTGCCGGATCGAACGACGATAGCCGTACCTACGAGGCACAGATCGAGGACGGCCGCTGGCTTCACATCAACGAGCGGCGGACGCGTGATGGCGGCTATGTCAGCGTCGGCACCGACATTACCGTGCTGAAGGAGAGCCAGCAGCGACTGGCCGATAGCGAAGGACAGCTAAGAGCGAGCGTAGCCGAGCTCAGGCTCTCACGCCGCGAGCTCGAGCAGCAGAAGCAGCAGCTCGTCGACCTCGCCGAGAAATATGCCCTGGAGAAGAATCGCGCCGAGGCCGCCA
Organism: Pseudomonadota bacterium; assembly: GCA_046723315.1. Lineage (GTDB taxonomy): Bacteria > Pseudomonadota > Alphaproteobacteria > Rhizobiales > Methyloligellaceae > Methyloceanibacter. Next base: position 14,461 of record JBKOUI010000199.1, read on the forward strand.
ATCGTGCCAAGTCAGAGTTTCTGGCCAATATCAGCCACGAGCTGCGTACTCCGCTCAACGCCGTGATCGGCTTCTCGGAAGTGATGCAGAAAGCCCTGTTCGGCCCGCTCGGCCACGCGAAATATCAGGAATATGCCCGCGACATCTACGCGAGCGGCAGCTATCTGCTCGAAGTGATCAACGACATCCTGGACATGTCGAAGATCGAGGCCGGCCGCATGACGCTCGACGTGGGCAGCGTGGACGTGGCCGACATCATCGCCGACAGCATGAAGGTCGTGAGCCAGGCCGCCGCCGAGCGCAACATCTCGCTCGACCGCCAGGGCCCTCTGCATCTTATGCTTGAAGCAGACCGCCGCGCGTTGAAGCAGGTGTTCCTTAATCTGCTGTCTAATGCAGTGAAGTTCACCCGCGACGGCGGTAGCGTTGAGGTGACGCTGTTGCAAACCCGCAGTCACGTGAAGATCTCGATCAAGGACACCGGCATCGGCATTCCCGAAGCAGACATCGCCAAGCTGGGCCGGCCCTTCGAGCAGGTCGAGAACCAGTTCTCCAAGAGTCACCAGGGAAGCGGGCTAGGCCTTGCCATCTCCCGGGCACTCATCGAGCTGCACGGCGGGAGCTTGCGCATCACGAGCCGCGAGGGTCAGGGCACCACGGTGACCTGCATGCTGCCGGTGCGGCCGGTGATTTCGGAAGAGCAGCCCAAGCTCGCTGCCTCCGCCTAGTTCTTCGGAAAATCTGTCCCAACAATTTGAATAAGATTTGCGCCTATTACGGCGCGTGTTTCAGCAACTATCTTCCCATTAACACCGACTAGCTTGCTGCATTGCAGCGATGCGCAGTCTCTATTTAGGTGTCGCTCTCGCCGACAACATCGCACCACGCGAATAAGGGAGGAGAGCATTGCACGATCAAGCCACCCGACCGAACACGCCGCTTGTATGCGTTACCGACGGCAAGGAGCACATCCGCAGATTCCTCCGCGAGGCCTTGAGCGAATTCCGCTTCGTCATCCAGGAATGCGTAGAGGCTGCCGAGCTCAGCGCTGCGCTCGACTCACGTAAGCCTGACCTCGTAGTACTCGGGCTGACCGCTGGCGCGACCGAAGCTTGCGACATGCTCCAGGCGCTTGCCGACAAGGACTTCGAGGGGAAGGTCTTGCCGTTTGCCCATCGCGACTCGGCCGTGGTCAGCACCGTTCAAGAGCGCGCCGAGAAACTCGGCATCGCTTTGCTCCCCCCGCTTCTCATGCCGTTCAGCAACGAAGGTTTGCGCGAGAGCATTGCCACGCTCTTGCCAGATCAATCCGCGGGCCCGCTGATCGACATGTCGGAGGCCGTTCGTGAAGATTGGATCGAGCTTTGGTATCAGCCGAAGATCGACGCGCGCGCTCTCGCCATGCGAGGGGCCGAGGCGCTCTTGCGCGTCCGCCATCCCGTCTGGGGAATCGTCCCCCCGGCTTATTTCGCACCCGATGACAACGGCGGCTCCGACGGTGTTTCCAATGCGGTGATCAGCCGCGCCATTGAAGATTGGCATCGGTTTTTTGCTCAGAACGGCCCGGTCGAGACTGCGATCAACCTCCCGATCGCCGTCCTCAAAGATCACGAGGCGATTGGCCGCTTGTGCAAGCGGCTGCCCACCCACGCCGCCTTCGAGGGTCTCGTCGTCGAGATCAACGGCGCCGAGCTCATGCGAAATTTGGACGCGGCGATCGAAGCCGCGAGAACACTTCGCCTCCACAAGGTTGCCATCGCAATCGATGATGCCGGGCCGGAGTGGCTCTCGGTCACCGACGTTAGCAATTTTCCGTTCGTGGAGTTCAAGGTCGGCCGGAAATTCGTCGCCGGATGCGCCGACGACCGGTTGAAGCAGTCGATCTGCCGCCGCCTCCTCGAGCTTGCCAACTTCTATGGCTCGCGCACCGTGGCCGATGGCATTGATACATGGTCGGATTTCTTGACGGTGCGGGATCTTGGCTTCGACCTGGTGCAAGGCTCTCTATTCGCCAAGCCGATGAGCGCCGCGAAATTCGCGCAAACCTGCTGGGCCGCGCCGCAGGGCTCGGCTGCCCCGCCTCTCTCGAGGTCGATCGAACGGCTCAGCATAGCGGGCGGCATAGACCGGCTCGCAGAAGCGCAGGACTTGCCAGCAAGGCTTTCCGGTCAGGACACGAAGGCGCAACGGCGCTAAGCGCGTGGCGTTTCAGGCCAGGATGCGCTCGAACGCCTTGTGCACGCCGGCGAGCGCCTCCTTGAGTGTCGCTTCAAGCGTCGAGAAATCTGGCATGTCGGAGGCACGGGCGAGCAGGTCCTTGAGCGCGCGCGGCGCTTCTTCCGCCACGAATGGCTTGTCGAGGCAAAGTCTCAGCACCTGAGTGAGCGTGTGATAGAGACGCGCTGCTGGAATAAGGATCTCGGCATCCCCAGGAGCAAGCACGCCGGCGGCCGAAAGCTTGGTGAGCGCGACCTCGGTATTCTGGTCGAGCACGTCGGGATGAGCGTTTGCACTGACGATTTGCAAAAACTGGGCGATGAACTCGAGATCGATCAGGCCGCCGCGTACCTGCTTCAAATCCCAAATGTCTGAGCTTCCCTTCTCCTCCTCGATCCGCGCGCGCATGGCTCCGACATCGGCGGCAACGGCGGTGCGGTCGCGCGGGCGCGATAGGACTTCTTTGATTGTGGCCTCGATGCTCCTCCGCAACGACTCCGGTCCAGCGATCGCGCGCGCGCGAGTCAGCGCAAGGTGTTCCCAAGTCCAGGCCGACGCCTTCTGATATTCGATGAAACCCGAGAGTTTGGTTGCGACCGGCCCCTGGGTGCCCGAAGGTCTGAGTCGCATATCCACCTGATAAAGAGAGCCTTCGGCCGTTTGGGCAGAGAGTGCCGCGATCAGGCGTTGCGTGAAGCGCGTATAATAGAGCGATCCAGGCAGGCTCCTCGGACCATCCGACTGTGGGTCCTCGCCCTCGTAATCGTAGACAATGATGAGATCGAGATCTGAGCCAGCGGTCATATCACGGCCGCCGAGCTTGCCCATGGCGATCACCGCCGCCTGCCCTCCCGGAAGGCGCCCGTGCTGCCTCTCAAGTTCTGCCTCGACGCGGGATGCGAGCGCGTCGATTAAGGTTTCGGCGTGGCTGGCATAAGCCGCGCCCGCCTGGCCTGCCGACAAGGTGCCTGAAATCACCCGCACACCGATGAGAAAACCTTGCTCGCGGCCGACGATGCGGGCCCGGTCGAGCGCGTCCTGGTAATCGGTGGACTGGGCAAGCGCATCGGCCACGAGCGCCTTGAGCTGCGCTGGCGTCGGTATCGCGCCGAAGAAACCAGGATCGAGCACTGCATCGAGCAGGCGCGGACGCCGTGCGATGATGCGCGCAAGGCGCGGCGCAGTACCGATAATGTCGGCGATTAGCCTGAGCAGGCTCCGATTGGCGGCAAGAAGAGAGAAAAGCTGAACGCCGGCAGGCAGCTCGGCGATCACCCGGTCAAAGGTGGCAAGAGCAAGATCTGGCTCGGCGCTGCGGCCGAAAGCCTCCAGCAGCGAGGGCAAGAATTCGGTAAGCCGCTCCCGAGCGCGGGCGCTCCGTGTCGCGGCGTAGCGGCCGGACTGCCAGGCGCGAATTGCTGCAAGTGCACCACCAGGGTTGCGGAAGCCGAGCCTCTCGATGCTTGCGAGAGCCGCTGGGTCTGCCTCATCGGCAACGACCATGACCGGGGTCGAGCCGACCGGCTCCGGCAATTTCTCGAACAGCGCGCCGTAATGAGTTTCAACGCGCTTGAAGGCAGCGACCAGCACATCTCCGAAGGCATTGGTGTCAGCAAACCCCGAGAGCCGCGCCACGCGATCAAGCTCGTTCCGTTCGGCGGGAATGATATGCGTCTGCTGGTCACCGACCATTTGCAGGCGGTTCTCGATGCGCCGGAGGAAGAGATAGACTTCGGTCAGGTCGCGGGCAGCCTCGCGCGCAATCCAGCCGCCTTTCGCCAAATGGTCCAGTGTTTCGACGGTACCCCGCGTCCGCAGCTCCGGATGCCGGCCACCGGCAATGAGCTGCTGCGTCTGCGCGAAGAACTCGATGTCGCGGATTCCGCCCCGCCCGAGCTTGATGTCGTGACCCTCGACGGCGATGGCGCCATGGCCCTTGAACTCGTGCACGCGCCGCTTCATGGCGTGGATATCGGCGATCGCGGCGTAGTCGAGATATTTGCGCCAGATGAAAGGCGAGAGCTGATGCAGGAATTCCTCGCCTGCCTGGCGGTCACCGGCGGCGATTCGGGCCTTGATCAGGGCGGCGCGCTCCCAGTTCTGCCCGAAGCTCTCGTAATAGGTGAGGCCTGCGTCGGTCGAGAGCGCAATCTGCGTCGCACCTGGATCTGGGCGCAGCCTGAGATCGGTGCGAAACACGTAGCCATCGGGCGTGTGCTCCTGGAGAAGCCGCACCAGCTCGCGTGTCAATTTCACGAAGAAGGTCGAGGGCTCGAGATCGGGCCTAAGCCCCGCACGAGCGGCGTCGTAGAACACGATGATGTCGATGTCGCTCGAATAGTTGAGCTCGTGCGCGCCGAGCTTGCCCATCGCGATGATGAAATAGCCAAGCGCGGGCGACGCATCGGGTGATGCCGTCAGTTGCCCCGCTTCCCGCGCCTTGCGGAACAGAAACGCGGTCGCTTGCTCGAGCACGGCATCGGCCGCCTCGCTCATGGCTTGAAGCGCTTTCGCCGTAGGCCACACGCCACCGAGGTCGGCCAGACCTACGAGCAGTGCGACCCGCTGCTTGAACTGTCGCAGAGACGCCATGACCTCCTTGGCGGTGGCCGCACCGGCCGTAGCGGCGGCGAGCGCGCTTCGCGCCTCGATCAAATGGGCGTCGGGATCGCGTAAGAGGCAGTCGGCGAGCGTGGCAGGATCGCGTAGCGCGAGAGAGGAAAGATAGGGCGAGCCGGAGAAAGTGGCTTCGAGAAACTGCCGGACTTTCGGCGCGTCGCTGACAAGCTTGCCCGCCGGCGCGAGCTGGGGAACGGCAGCGAACGATTTCGTGAGAGTTTCGAGCGCATCCGCGCCTCGCGCTCGATCGAAGGCGAGCGGCGTCTCGGTGATGCGCTCGAAGAACGCCGTCACGCGGGCCTGATCTCTGCTCCTGTGGGCACCTGCGTGGCCGCTCCGTTGAGAAGCGCCTCGCCCTCGACCGGTAAGGCGAGGACGACACGCAAGCCAGGCTCGTTATCCTCGAGCCTGAGAGTTCCACCATGCAGCCTCGCCACGGCGGCGACAAGGCTCAAACCCAATCCACTTCCGGGCTCTGACCGGCTGGCTTCGAGCCTAACGAAGCGATCGAGCACCCGTTCGCGGTCGGAAACCGGCACGCCAGGCCCGCGATCGGTCACCACGATCTCGGCCGTTGATCCCTTGGTCCGCACGCTTACCCCGACTTCGGGCCTTGAGCCATTGCCGCTCGACCGCTCAGGCGCCCCATATTTGAGGGCGTTATCGATGAGATTGGCGATGGCCTGGCCGAGCAGCTGACGGTCGGCACGAACAAAAATGGCGGCGTTGGTCTCGGCCCTGAGCTCGATGCCGCGCTCCTCCGCGACCGGCTCATAGAGCTCGGCCACGTCGCGCAACAGCGCCGATACGTCCAGCTTCTCGCGGTTCTCTCCTCCCGCTCCCGCTTCGAGGCGAGCGATCGACAACAGCGCATTGAAGGTCTTGATCAGTCCGTCGGCCTCTTCGATGGTCCGCTCCAGCGTCTCGCGGTAGGCTACTTCGCCATACGGTTCGCGCAGCGCCTGCTCGACGCGATTGCGCAGGCGGTTTAGCGGCGTCTTGAGGTCGTGGGCGATATTGTCGGAGACCTCGCGCAAACCAGCCATGAGCTGCTCGATGCGCGCCAGCATCAGATTGAGACTTTCGGACAGCCGGTCGAGCTCGTCGCCCGACCCCGTGATCGGCAGCCTGCCAGTGAGGTCGCCATCCATGATGGTGCGGGTCGTGGCGGCGAGAGCGTCGATCCGCGTCAGCAACTTGCGGCTCACCCAATAGCCGCCACCGATGCAGAACAGGGCCATCACGCCGAGCCCCCACAGCATCGCCGAGCGCACCAGACGTGCAAGCTCGCGGCGGTCCTCGATGTCGCGGCCGACGATCAGGCGGTAGCCGCTTGGCAGGCGAAACACGTTCGCGAAGGCGAGCCTCCTCTCGATCCCGCCGGTGGCGGGGCGTTGATAGACGAACTCGACGGGCCCGAGGCTATTCCACAGCTCCGGCGACACAGCGCTGAGATTTCCTGCGAGCCTCCTACCATCGCTATCGGCCACGAGATAAAGGCTGTTGCCTGGCGTGCCGCTGCGCTCGGCCACCGTGCGCACAAGTTGGTCGAGGCCGCCTTGCCGGTATTGCTCAGCGAGACCTTTCAGCTCGGCGTCGATGGTCTGATTGAGCTGCCGCGACAGTAGAACAGTCGTGTTCCAATAGATGTAGAAGATCGCCACGATCGCGGCGGCGCTGAACAGCGCGAGGTAAGTCAGCGAAAGGCGGAAGGTGGTGGTCCGGAAGAGCTTAGTGAGCGCTGTCACGGATGGTATAACCGGCGCCCCGGACCGTGTGCAGGAGGGGATTGCCGAAATTCTTGTCGATCTTGGAGCGGAGGCGGGAAATGTGGACGTCGATGACATTCGTCTGCGGGTCGAAATGATAGTCCCATACGTTCTCGAGCAACATGGTGCGCGTCACGACCTGGCCCGCATGTTTCATCAAATATTCGAGCAGGCGAAATTCACGCGGCTGCAACATAATCGCTTCCCCGGCCCGCGTCACCTTGTGTGACAGGCGGTCGAGCACGAGATCACCCACGGCAAGGCGTGTGCTGCCTTCTTCGGGAGAGGTCCGCCGCGCCAAAGCCTCGATACGGGCGAGCAGTTCGCTGAAGGCGTAGGGTTTGGTGAGATAATCGTCGCCGCCGGCGCGCAGTCCTTTGACACGGTCATCGACCTCGCCGAGCGCGCTCAGGATCAAGGCCGGGGTCCTCACGTCTTCAGTGCGAAGCACCTGGATGACCTGGAGCCCATCGCATTTCGGCAGCATGCGGTCGACAATCAGCACGTCGTAGGCGTTGGCCCTGGCGAGATCGAGGCCCGTCTGGCCGTCGCCGGCGTGCTCGGCGACATGCCCCGACTCCTTCAGCGCCCGCCTGAGGAACGTCGCCGTCTCGTGATCGTCCTCGATGACCAGCACGCGCATGTTTAGGAAATCTCCAGAGATTGCCTTGGACGCGACAGATGAGGCCAGGATCGTGCCTCGACAAGAGAGAGGCGGGCGGCGCGGTGAGGGGAAACGGCGCCGCCCTCCGGCGTTTAGAAGGCGGCTAAGCCTTCTTCAGGGAAAGCGCCACGAAGCGCGTCTGATCGCCGGACTTAACCTGCATCAGGACCTTTACCGTGTCCTTCTCCTTATCGGACTTGGCACCGTCCATCGCCTTCTTGACGCCAGCGGCCACATCGGAGGGCTCCGAGACCGTAACGCCGGCGACCTGGAGGATGACGTCGCCGGGCTTCAGTCCCTTGTCGGCGGCATCGCTCTGCGGATCGACCTCGGTGATCACCACGCCCTCGTCGCCGGCGCCGGGGAACTTGGTGGCGGGCGCGAGAGAGAGGCCGAGATCCTTCATCTCCTGACCGGAGGTGTCGGGCTTGTCATCCTCGAGAGCAGCAAGCTTCTTGCTCGACGGGAAGGTGCCGAGCTTCATGTCGACTGTGCGCGTCTCGCCGTAACGGACGATGGAGAGCTTCACGTCTGTGTTCGGATGCAGCTCGGCGATCTTGCGGGCGAGATCGCGGGAGTCGTCGATCTTCTCGCCGTTCACCTCGACGATGACGTCGCCAGGCTTCAGGTCCTTCTTGGCCGCTGGACCGTCCTCGGTCACTTTGGTGACCATGGCGCCCTTGGCCTCGGGCAGACCGATCGACTCGGCAATGTCGTCGCTCACATTCTGGATCACGACGCCGAGCCAGCCGCGGTCGACCGTACCGGTCGTCTTGAGCTGACCCACCACCTCCTGAACCAGCGCGGCGGGGACGGCAAAGGCGATACCCACGTTGCCGCCGGAGGGCGAGAAGATCGCGGTGTTAACGCCGATAACCTTGCCGTCGAGATCGAAGGAAGGACCGCCAGAGTTGCCGCGGTTCACTGCCGCGTCGATCTGGAGGTAGTCGTAGGGGCCTGAGCCAATGTCGCGGTTATGTGCCGAGATAATGCCGGCCGTCACCGTCCCGCCGAGGCCGAACGGGTTGCCGATTGCGAGCACCCAATCGCCGACGCGCGGATCCTTCTGCGAGAACTCGACATACGGAAACGTCTTGCCCTCGGCCTTGACCTTGATAAGCGCCACATCGGTGCGCGGGTCGGTGCCGATGAGGGTGGCGGGATATTTCGTGCCGTCCTCCATCGTCACGGTGATGTCCTCGGCATCCTCCACCACGTGGTTGTTGGTCACGACGTAGCCGTCGGGCGTGATGAAGAAGCCGGAGCCCTGGGCGAGGCTCGGCTGAGCCTTCGGCTGCTGCTGCGGCATGCCTTTACGGAACTGCTTAAAGAAGTCGTAGAGCGGATTGTCCTCGGGAAGATCGGGCAGGCCGGGGACCTGGTCGTTGTCGGCAACCTTGACGTCGCCTTTGACATTGATGCTGACCACCGCCGGCGTCACCTTCTGCACGATATCGGCGAAGGTCAGTGGCGCACGGCCATACGGTGTTTCGATGGTTTGCGGCTGGGTGGTGGATGTCTCGGCGGCGGCGAACGGCACGCTATTGCCGAGCGTTAGTCCTAATGCGCTCGTAGCGAAAAGGGCGGCGGCTACGAGGAGAGCGGGCTTGCGGGTCAGCTTCCGCCACCGCGGGCTCTCGTTCGTAGCAGAGCTCTGGTCAAGTTTCATGGGGAACCTCTCTCCTCAAGAAAATCCCGTTGGATAGAGCCTTGCATCAACGAAGGAGCGCGGCTTCTGGGTCCAGGATATAGGCGTTCGCCAATTACGCCGCCGTTTCGGCGGCATTAAATTTCAGTAAGGTTCCCCTCGAAATCGGCGGCTACCAACGGCTTTTTGCCGCATAAGCCGCCCTATCGTTCGCCAAGCAGCCGCTTGAGCTTGCGCCTTTCGGCGATGGTCAAAGGCTCGGAATTTTGGGCCTCTCCTTTTCGCCGGCGACAGGCGAGCGCAATGATCAGGAGCGCGGCGACAAACACCGCAGGCGTCGCCAGCCACAGCACGAGCGTATGCGTCTTGAAGCGGGGCTTGAGCAGCACGAACTCGCCATAGCGGGCGACGATGAAATCGACGATCTGCTCGTTGCTATCGCCCGCTTTGAGTCTCTCGCGCACCAGGATTCGGAGATCCTTGGCCAGAGGCGCCTCTGAATCGTCGATCGATTGGTTCTGGCAGACGAGGCAGCGCAAACCCTCGGAGATCGTGCGGGCGCGGGCCTCGAGTGCCGGGTCTTGCAGCACCTCGTCGGGCTCGACGGCGAGCGTTGGGAAGACCGTGAGAATGGCTATGGCGAGGGATAGAACGAGCGTTGCAAGGCGAAAGCGCATGGTCACTCGGCCGCGGGCACTGGGGCGCGCTTCGGCTCCGCGCGACGCGGTGCGCCGACCCGCAGGCGCCGGTCGGACAGCGACACCGCGCCACCGACGAACATGACCAGCGCGCCGAGCCAAATAAGAGGAACAAGAGGATTGAAATAGAGACGAATGCTGTACGCGCCGTCCTTGAGCTGATCGCCAAGCACGGCATAGAGATCACCCCGCCAGCTCGGGTGGATGCCGGCCTCGGTCGTCCCACTCCGCTCGACGGTGAACTCGCGCTTCGACGGCGTCAGCTCGGTGACTTGCTTGCCGTTGCGCGCCACCTCAAGCAGCCCCACGCGCTCGCGGTAGTTCGGCCCCTGCCGCGGCACGACACCTTTGAAGGCAATCGTGTAGCCCGCAATACTGGTGGTATCGCCGGGCTTCAGCGCCAGGATTGCCTCTGAGCGCCATGCCGTGGTGGCGACGATGCCGATCACCACGATGCCAAGCCCTGCGTGGGCAAGCGCGGTCCCATGGGCCGAGCGCGGCAAGTTGCGCAGTCTGCGCCAAGCCTCGGCTCCCGACGCCTCGAACAACTTCACCCGGTAAAGCAGCTCTGTCGCCGCGCCAGCGATCAGCCACACGCCGAGCCCGAGACCGAGCGGCGCAAGCCATGGCCCGCGCTGACGCGAGGCGAGCACCAAAATGACGACGGCAAGCGCCAAGCATGCGGCGGCCATCAGCCGTTGTGCGGCGGCGAGCAGGTCGCCCCGCTTCCAACCGAGCAGAGGCCCGAACGGCACGGCGACTAGGAGCGGCACGATGAGTGGCGCGAAGGTGAGATTGAAGAAGGGCGCCCCGACCGAGATCTTGTCGCCGGTCAGCGCCTCGAGCGCGAGCGGATAGAGCGTGCCGACAAACACCGCTGCGCACGCCGTGGTGAGTAGGAGATTATTGAGGACGAGGCTTCCCTCGCGGCTGATCGGCGCGAACAATCCACCTTGCGCAAGCAGCGGCGCGCGCCAAGCAAACAGCGCAAGCGCGCCGCCGATGAACACCCCCATGATGGCGAGGATAAAGATGCCGCGCGCGGGATCGATGGCGAAGGCATGCACGGATGTGAGCACGCCGGAGCGGACGAGGAAGGTGCCCATCAGGCTCAGCGAGAAGGTGATGATGGCGAGGAGAATGGTCCAGACCTTCAGCGCGTCGCGCTTCTCCATCACCACCGCCGAGTGCAACAGCGCGGTGCCGGCGAGCCACGGCATGAATGAGGCATTCTCGACCGGGTCCCAGAACCAGAACCCACCCCACCCAAGCTCGTAATAGGCCCACCAGGATCCCATGGCGATGCCGAGCGTGAGGCACATCCAAGCGGCGAGAGTCCACGGCCTCACCCAGCGCGCCCAGGCGGCGTCGACGCGGCCGTCGATCAGCGCGGCGATGGCGAAGGAAAAGGCCATCGAGAAACCGACATAGCCCGTGTAGAGGAAAGGCGGATGGAAGGCGAGCGCCGGATCCTGCAGCACCGGATTCAGACCCTGGCCGTCGAAGGGCGCAGGGTCGAGGCGGATGAAAGGATTCGACGTGGTGACGATGAAGAGCAGGAAGGCGGCGGCGATCGATCCCTGCACGGCAAGTACATTGGCCTTGAGCTGATGCGGCAGGTTTGCGCCGAAAGTCGCGACTGCAGCGCCGAATAGGGTGAGGATCAAAACCCACAGCACCATCGAGCCTTCATGGTTGCCCCACACACCGGAGATTTTGTAGAGAAGCGGCTTTGCCGCCGCTGAGTTGCGCCAAACATTCTCGACCGAGAAGTCCGATGTGATGTAGGCGGTCATCAGCGCGATGAAGGCAATCGCAACGAGGATGAACTGAAGCTGCGCGGCGGGACCCGCAATAGCCATCAACTGCTGATCGCGGATACGCGCGCCGATCAGCGGCAAAACCATCTGCACGATGGCGACGCCGAGCGCCAGGATGAGCGCGTAATGACCGGTCTCTGCTATCATTTCCTTCTGCTCTAATTCACCTTGCCTTGGGCGGGCGTTCCGGCCTGTTCATCGCCCCGCCACACACCCTGCTCTTTCAACTTCTTGGCGACTTCCGGGGGCATGTAGTTCTCGTCGTGCTTGGCGAGCACGTTGTCGGCATGAAAAACGCCGTCTGCGGCGAGAGTTCCTTCGGCGACGACGCCCTGCCCTTCGCGGAACAGATCCGGAAGCACGCCGGTATAGGTCACCGGCAGGGTCTTCGTCTTGTCGGTGACCGCAAAGCGAATGGTAGTTCCCTCGCCTCGTACTACGCTGCCCGTCTCAACGAGACCGCCGAGCCTGAAACGCTGGCCGGGCGTGATCTGCATCGCGGTGACCTCGCTCGGCGTATAGAAAAAGACGATTGAGTCCCGCATCGCGTAGAGCACGAGGCCCACGGCGACCCCGAGCACAACGAGGCAGGTGCCGATCAGAACTCCTCTCCGCTGTTTCCGTGTCATGATTTCAGTCCAAGCTCGGCTGCGAGCGCATCGAGCTGCTCGATCGCTCCCGTGTTGCCGCTGAATTGGCTTTTGGCACGGGCGAGCGCTTTCAACGCATCGTCCTTACGGTCGAGCACGCTATAGGCTCTGACCAGCTTGAGCCAACCGGGTAGATCGTCGCCCTGCTGGTCGAGCCGCGCGGCAAGACCCTGCACCATGCGTTCGATCATCGCTTGCCTATCGGCGGGACTCATAGTCTGCGCGGCGGCAATGTCTTCAGCGCTCGGCCCCGGCCCGCCCCGCTGGCTCGCCTCGGCGGGCGCTGACGGTTCGTTTTCGGCGACTGGCCTACCGGCAAGATGCGCTTCGTCCTCGGCGATCCTTTTTTCGACCATCTCGCGCCACGGCGCGTCGCCTTGCTGCTTTGCTAGCAGCGCCTTCCAGTCCTCAATTGCTGCCGCGAACTGTCCGTCCTGCTCCTTGGCAATAGTCAGAAGAATGCGCGGCTCGACGAGAGTCTGATCGAGCTCGAGCGCGTGATCGAGCGCTTTGCGCGCCTCCTCGGTAACGACGCCATTGTTGGCGAGCACAAGCGCTTGACCTTGGCCCGACAACCGCTTGGCCGAAGGACCGAGCAGCCTGATCGCCTCGCTATAGGCCTGGGCCGCGTCGCTATGGCGACGCCATCCGAGATAGACCGGGGCAAGCACTTCCCAGCCTTCGCCCTCTTCGGGGTGTTCGCGCAGCCGCGCTTCCGCGCGCGCGACAAGGACCTGGAGGTCGCGATCGCTGGCAGGGTCTTCAAGGCGTGCGGCAAGAGGCTGATCGGGAAGACGTGGCGAGCCGTAAACGAGGTAAACTCCGAGCGCGAGAACCGGAAGCGCTAGCGCTACGACGAACGTCGCGGCCAGCCTGGCGCCGCTCGACCGGGCGGAATGCCCTGAGCCCCGCTCTTTGCTGTCGGCGCGAAGCAGACGCCGCGCGATCTCGATGCGCGCAGCCTCGGCCTCGGCTTCGCCTATCAGGCCGCGGGCGCGATCGCTTTCGATCTCAACGAGCTGGTCGCGATAGACCGCGGCATCGAAAGCTTCAGGCACTTGGCCCTGCGCGGAACTGCGCGCGAGCGGCCGCAAAAGGACGAGCAGAACGGTCGCGGTAAGACAAGCAAGGATGATCCAGAGCAGCACGGGACGCGCCGGCCTCCACGAGAATTGGCGAGCCTAGCCATAGGGGAAACGCGCGAAGCGAGGCAAGGTCTGGAAGGTTTGCCACGATTAATTCCGGGCAACCTGAAAAACGTGGGCACGCCGGCTTTTGCTAGCCGACGGTCTTCCAGGACCCATCAGGCTGCCGGCAGGCGGTCCCGCGCGCCGTCGTCGGCTGGCCGCCAATATAGATTGTGTGGGTATAGGACCGGCAGAAAAGGCTTCCCTGCTGATAGGGCTTGCCCGGGACGATCTGGCCGCGATGCTGCGATGCGGGATTGTCCCACGGAGTTGCGGCTCCCGGCTGGCCATATTCCAGGGCCTGGTACTCCGCCGCGGCGGCCATCTGGCGGTCGCGCTCGTCGAGTTGCCGCCCAATCTCATTTCCGACAATGCCGCCGACCACGGCGCCGATAGCGGCACCTGCAACGGCTCGACTTCCGTTGCCCCCGGCGATCGCCGCCCCCGTGGCGCCACCGGCAACCGCGCCGACAATCGTGCCAGTGCCTTGCTTATTGCCCGGCCCGCACCCGCCAGCGAGCGCTGGCAGCATAACGATCACAACGATGGGCGCTAGTCTCATCGCTTCCCCCTTTGGCCGCGCCAACGCGCAGGCCCTCGGCTAGAGACTGAGACCGAGTGTAGCAGTCCCCGTCCAGTCTTTACGAAAAAAATTCTGGCTAAATTAGGTTAAGGGATTGAAAAACGGCGGAATCGGGCCGCTTTGCGGGCGCGAACCCGGCAAAGGGCCCCCCTCCGGTCTGGCTATTATTACTGAGGCGGCTTGGCCGGCTCTACCGGCTTCGCAGGCTCAGGTTGCGCCGGCGCTGACTGTGGCTGGTCGGCCGGCGGCGTCTGTGTCGTGGACTGGTCGCTGGATCCAGAGCACTTGTTGGCCGACAATCCAGTTAAGGCAATCGCCGCCACAGCGGCGACCAAAAGCAATCTCTTCATGGTCGTCCTCCTCCTCTTCACAGGAAGAACGAGCAACCTATGGGTTTGGTTTCAGGGGTCAGGCGGCCGGCAGCTCCAGTTTCGCACGTAATCCGCCGTCTGGAGAGGGTTCGAGCTCGAACCGACCCCTATAAAGATGAGCGAGATCAGCGACGATCGAGAGCCCGAGGCCTGAACCAGGCTTGCTTTCGTCGAGCCGCTGCCCCCGTTTCACGCCCTTTGCCAGCTCTGTCTCGCTCAGGCCGGGTCCATCGTCATCGACGATCACGGTGAAGTGAGCTGCGCCGTCAGCGCGTCTGGCGTTCGCCTTGACCCGCGACTTCGCCCATTTGCAAGCATTGTCGAGCAGGTTTCCGACCATCTCCTCGAAGTCCTGCCTCTCGCCCTGGAACTTGAGTCCGGTGCTTGCATCCACGACGAGATCGAGCCCGCGCTCACCGTAGATGCGGTCGAGCGTGCGCTTCAGCGCCTGGAGCACCTGATCAACATCGGTGATGTCGCCGATCACGCTCGACCGCGCCGCTACACGCGCGCGGTCGAGATGATGCGTGATCTGGGTATGCATGATCTCGGCTTGCTCCACGACCTTGTCGGAGAGCGGACCCTCATGGCTGCGTGCTTCATTAGAGATCACGCTCAAAGGTGTTTTGAGCGCGTGCGCGAGGTTACCGACATGGGTGCGCGCCCTGTCCACGATCTCGCGGTTTGATTGGATCAGCGCATTCAGTTCCTGCTGCAAGGGCCTGATCTCGTCAGGGAGCTTGCCCTCGAGCTTCTCCACCTCGCCCGAACGTATCTCGGCGAGTTTCTGGCGGATGGCGCGCAGGGGACGAAGACCGAAGCGGACTTGGAAGAAGGTCGCGATGAGGAGCCCGAGCCCGAGCACGCCGAGCGCGGCGATAAGGAGGCGGGTGAATTCGGAGAGGTCGCGGGCAATCTCGGCGGCGTCCCCCGCTACGGCATAGGAATAGGCCATAGCATGCGCGCCGGCAGGCCTGATCTCGCGCTCGAGGATGCGCAAGCGTTGCTGCTCAGGCCCGTCGGCGTAAGCGCGCCGGGTGAGAGTCTTGTCGGGGGGAATGGCGTTCTGGCTCGGAAGTTTGAGTTGCTGGTCGAGCAACGAGTCCGAGACAAGCAGCGGGCGGGGAGAGCCGTCGAGCGGCTTGATCTGCCAGTACCAGCCTGAGAATGGGAGGGTGAATTCGGGCTCGCCAAGATTGGCCGGCGTCGTCGGCTGGTTGCCACCTGCGGCAGTCGTCGCGGCCACAAGATTCGTCAGATAGACGTTGAGGCGCGCGTCGAAGTTTCGCTCGACGGCGTTGCGGTAGAGGGAGGTGAGGAGGATGGCGGTGGCGGGAAGGACGATAAGCGTCCACGCCGCGGCCGAGGCGAAAAGCCGGAAGGCGAGAGAGTTAAACCTCATCGCTCGCGTCCGAGAGGCGGTAGCCGAGCCCGCGGACAGTCTTGATGAGATCGTGGGGGAGCTTCTTGCGCAAACGCCCGATGAATACCTCGACGGTGTTCGAGTCGCGATCGAAATCCTGCTCGTAGAGATGCTCGACGAGCTCGGTGCGGGAGACCACGCGACCTTTGTGCAGTATGAGATAAGCGAGCACGCGGTATTCGTGCGAGGTGAGCTTCACCGCCTGGCCGTCGACGGTGACGCGCGAGGACTTGGTGTCAAGCCGTAGCGGCCCGCATTCCATCTCATTGCGGGCATGCCCGGCCGAACGCCTCAACAATGCCCGGAGCCGCGCCAGCACTTCCTCCATGTGGAAGGGCTTCGCGACATAGTCGTCGGCGCCGGCATCCATGCCGGCGACCTTATCGCTCCACCGCTCACGCGCGGTGAGGATGAGCACCGGCATTTTCCGCTCGTCGCGACGCCATTGCTCAAGCACGGAGAGGCCGTCCTTCTTGGGCAGGCCGAGATCGAGTACCACGGCGTCATAAGGTTCGGTATCGCCGAGGAAATGCCCCTCCTCCCCGTCGAAGGCGGTGTCGACGGCATAGCCCGCATCGCTCAGCGCGGTCACGAGCTGGCGGTTGAGGTCTGGATCGTCCTCGACGACGAGAAGCCGCAACCCGCTATCCCTCCCTTGGGGGCATCGGACCTGAAGTCCTCCTAAAACTGCCCGGTTGAGGCGTCAACGGTGACATTGGTCACCTCGCCTGTGGGCCCAAGTACCACGAGCTTATAGACGAAGTGTCCGCCGGCCTGGCAGAGCGCCTGATTGACGATCTTCCCGCCCATGCGCTTCTGCACCATCTGGTAAATGACGTTGGCCGGGAGAAGCGAGTTTTGCGCGATCACCGAGCCCGCTTTGCTCCAGTCGAGGCAATCCGGCTCTCCCGCATGGCCTACGGTCACGAAAAGAATGGCGAGTGCTGCCATGATCGTTGGCCTCAGCACTCGCATGGTTCAGCCCAATCACGCATGTTAGCGATACCCTAAGGCAAAGCGCCTGAATGTGGCATGAACGCGCCGCTCGAGGCCGGCTATTTTGCCTTGGTGGGCTTGGCTGCGGCGGCCTTCTTGGCATCGTCAACCTTGGCGCCCAGTGCGGCGAGCCCAAGGCCGCCGAGCGCGATGGGAAGCTTGCCCAGCAAATCGGCGAGCGACATGTCGCCGACCGCCCACAGCGTCAGTGCCGACAGTGCCGTGGTCACACCAAGCACCTGAGTGCGGTAGCCCTTGGCGAAACCACCGGTCAAAATCCAAGCGAGGTTTTCCATAATCAGTCTCCTTTCAATCGAGGTTTGCAGAAGAATGGCTTGACGCAGCTCGGCAGGCTCAGCGCGACCGCATCTCGCGGCGCTGCTGCACGAGCTTCATCACCACGAGGGCAAGCGAGACGAGGCCGGTGAGGAGGCCGATCGTGAGCGTCGCGACCCGCAGCCACGGCGCCAGAGCGAGAGGATCGACGGAAATCACCGTGGCGATCGAGATGCCGGAGCCGATTCCTCCAGCCGCGGCCGCCTGCCCCGCGCTTAGCTTTTCGAGGGTGTGAAACATGGAGGCATTCCGCGAGGCGCCGGCTGTGACGCCACGTTGCGGACGGCGATGCAGTCAGGCACAGATTGTTTAGATGCGCCGCCTCAGTTCGGCGCTCTCAGGCAGCGATAGCCTGTGCCGCACGAGTCGGCATCACCGGCCGAGACCGGCTTCGTCTCAAAGCTATTGTTCGGCTTCCTAATCACGAGCGTCAGGGTTGTGTCGTCAGCATTGTCTGGAAAATTGCGCGTGGTTGACATGCTGGAAGCTTGGGACGCTTCAATCGCGACGACCAACTATCGCGAAGCGGGCGTTCTGAAGCGAATACGAAGGAACAGCCCCCATGCTTAAACCTCCACCGCTCGCGGCTGACATGAATACTAGCTTCAGGTCATTAAATTCGACTACACGGGAGACGTTATAATATCTTGCGCCATCTCTAGAGTGCGAAAAGTTACCGTGTTGTTTTGCGTATCGACATAAACACCCGTGCCAGAACCGATCGGCCTGCCGTTGAAGTAGAGCTTATCCCGCTCATGCGGTGGGTGTTCAAGGGCGGCAACCTTCGCGCGAAGCTCTTCTAGTTCATTCGCAACTTGGTCAGGCGATGCACCCTGAAGCTTGTCTTGGAAGCCGGCCAGCAGATCTCGAAGGAGTTCAATTTGGGAATCCTTGTTCTGGAGTATCGAACTGTAAGACCAGGCCACAATGCCCCAAACCGCAATAACTATGGCTATTACAGTTCCTATGTAGATCCGTGGAGCGGACGAAATTACTGCCCACTTCTCAGCGATCTTATCGAATAGCTCCCGCATAAATGAACTTTAGCGGGAAAGTTGATCAGGCTGTCGGCTTCCTGTTCCTCGTCGCCGCGATGCACCCTGATGGTGAAATCGGATTGGTCGAGCTCCTTGCCGTCAGCCCAGATGCGACCCACTCGGGTGATCGGCCCTTCGCAGATCGCGTAAGCGGCATTGGCGAAATAGCGGTACTCGACGGGTTGCAGCGTGTCGCTGCTGCCTTGCCCGCCGCTCGACGAGTCGAAGACGTTCTTGCCTCCCTTGCTTTCGCCGCCGCCGGTTGTCTGGGTGGTGACGATCACCTCCTCTTTGAAGCGCGTGGCCCAGATGAGCTGTCCCGGAAGTCGACCGCGCCCATAGACGCGGGGGATTGGCGCGCCTTCGCTCGAGCCGGAGAGCTTGAGGTCGAACAGGCGCGGGCCCTGCTCGATGCGCGTCTGTCCCGAAGAGCCGGCGAGCGGCCCGAGCAGGGCTTGATCGACGAAGCCGCCCGCGATCGAACCAACCGCGGCGCCGATTGCTGCGCCAGTCAGCGTCGTGCCAAGCAGGCTGACGCCGCCTGGCAGGAACGCACCGCCAACCGCCGATCCGACCGCGCCAAGGGCCAACGTCGCCATCAGTTCTTCACTCCCGGAAAGCTGAAAGCCGCGACCGCGCGGCGGCGCCACCAGCGGCCGAGCTCGAACTCCACCACGCCGAGGCCTTCTTGCGCATGCACCAGCCGCGACGGACCGGTGAGGATCCCTGCATGCTTCGCCACGCCGCCATCGCGCATGCGGAACACGAGCACGTCGCCACGTTTCGCGCCGCCTAAATCATCGAGCTTCACAAGATGCCGGCACGCGGCCGCAAGCAAAGTCTCCGATCCCGTCGGATTGCCCCAGTCGCGCGTGTAAGGG
>JBKOUI010000167.1:0-11412 GCA_046723315.1 Pseudomonadota bacterium
AGGAAGAACGTCCACTCCGGCCTGTTCCAAAGCCGCTCTGCTTCTCGCGCATAATGGAAGGGGCATCCGAAGGATGCGACGACATCGAACTGGAGGCCGAGCTTCGGCAGTGGCTTCATCGGTTTGACCGTGTAAGCGGCAACGATGACGCCGAGCCAGTCATGGATTTGAGGCCAGAGCGGCAAGCTCGGACGGTCGAGGCCGATGACATGATGGCCGAGGCGCTGGCAGACATGAAGGAAATAGCCACCTCCAGGGCCTAGCTCCAGGATTGTGAGCGGCGGGGAGTCATCAAGTTTAAGACGCTGCACCCGCCTCCAGGCGTTTTCGACATTGCCCTCGATGCCAGCGAGCTTGCGTTTGTATGCGTCGGCGCGAACTGACTCGAGAATTCTTTCAAGTTCTGACGAGGCCGGCAAATAGCCAGTCGACAGGCGGTTCACTGCACTGCAATTCCACTACATCTCCCTCCCCAGGGCCTGCTAACGCGTGCACTATAGTGGGGTTTGCAACCCAAAGGAAAGAGATTGGCTGGCGCTGGGCAGCCCGTGAGGGGGAAAGTGATCGTACCCCTAACCTTTTCCTCGCTGGGGCGACGCCTAACTGCACCGTGCTCCGCTATTTTGAATGCGAAGGCACGTCGCTTCGCAAACCCCCTCTCATTAGAGGAAGGTGCGGGAAAACTTACTCGGCGGGACCGAGGGTGTTCGGCTGCGGCGTGGAGGTTGAGGTGCCGGCGTTCTGCTGCGCCGGACGTCCCACGAGCTGCTGATAATATTTACGCATAGTCTCGCAGCGCTCCGGTCCTGGCGGGTGCACCGAATCGCCCTTGAGCTGCGAGATGAAGGTGCAGATATCCTCCATGCCCTGGGCGTCGAGCCATCCCCATTTCACGCCGCGCCTGATGGCGAACAGATCGGCCTGAGTCTCGTCGGCGCCGACGAACTGATGCCCGCATTCGTGGCTGTAGACGTAGAGCTTCACCTGAGTGGAAAGGCCCTGGATCTTCTTGGTGTTGAGAATCAGGAAACCGGGGAAGGCGCCCCCCCAGCTGTCGAAATTGGAATTCATCACCGTCGGCCGCTTGCCGCAATTGACCGCCTTGCCGTCGATCTTGAGCGCGCCGTGTTCCACGACCTTGGCGTCGGGGCCCGCTTCTTTCAGATACTGATCGAGGCTGGGGCCTGAGGTGGTCGAGCCTTCTTTACCCGACCATTCCTGGGCGCTGGCAAGGCTCGGCTGCCCAGCGCAAAGCGCCAATCCCAAGGCGCAAGCAAGCGCCCATCGAAGTCGTGCCCGTCCGTCCAGCATTACGAATCATACTCTACGGCGGCGACAAAAATTGCGCAATTGCGGCAGGTTAGCGCGACCCCTCTTGCGCAGTTATGCCGCCTTTCTTGGCAAAGCATTGGCGGAGTTGATTACAGCGCGCCTCAGGGTCCGGATGGAGCGGTCCGTGGCCGGCGATGTTGAACACTGCGCAGATGTCATCGAGCGCTTTCTGATCAAGCCATCCCTCGCGCCGCGCCCGCCGCACCGCGTAACAATCGGCTGCGGTCTCGCTCGGCCCGTAAAGGATATGCCCGCATTCGTGATAGTAGATCAGCCACTGCACCGGGCGCGGCAGGTCCTTCATCGCCTGCATGTTGAGCATGATTACGGTCGAAGAGACGGCGAAGCCCTCGAAGTTCCGCACCAAGGTAGCAGTGGCGCCGCAGGAAAGCTTGCGGCCGGCGATGACCAGCCTGCCGGGCGCGACGAGCTTGCCCTGATCGTACGCGGCAACGTCCTCCGTGGGATTCATAGCGACAAGCGCGAGGCAAAGCGCGAGCAAGACCCCAAGTCGGGCAGCTGACCGCATTGCTATTCCCCCTGCTGCCCTGTTTGATTCCTGCGCGCAGTCTGCGGGCGGGGTGGCCAGGGCGTCAACGGCAAAACTCTACGTTGAGGTTTCCTGCTCGATGCGTTCCATGTCGTCGTCGGACAGGCCGAAATGATGGCCGATCTCGTGCACCAACACATGGGTGACGATGGTGCCCAGCGTCTCCTCGTGCTCGGCCCAATAATCGAGGATCGGCCGGCGATAGAGAAACACCATGTCAGGAAGGGAGGTCACGTCGCTCACGCTCTTGCGGGCCAGATCGACGCCGGAATAGAGACCGAGCAGGTCGAAGGGTGATTCGAGCCCGAGCGAATCGAGGACGTCATCGGTAGGCAGATCCTCGACCCTGATCAGGACCTCTCCGGTCAGCTTGCGGAAACGGGCGGGAAGCTGGCGATAGGCCGATTGGGCTATATCTTCGAGCTCGGCGAGGCTCGGCGCCTCGCGTGCCGCCCAATCCAAGCCTCCGCCCCTGCCTTTCATGGCTTGTTGCTACCACGCCGGGACGGGATTTCTGAATAGGACCTGAATTTCCCGCTCAGGTCGAATTCAGGCCATGTCTTTACTCTAGTCAGCGATGACGAACCGCGGTTGGCGCGGACCCAAGAGACGAGGGATCAACATGTTGCGAAAAACCTATATTGCCGCCTTGGCCTTGGCCGGCTTCCTCCTCGCCGGTGCTCTAGGGTCGACGCCCGCTTCCGCGCAAGGCTGCGGCCCATGGAATAATTGGTGCATGCCGCAATGCGGCGAGTGGAACAACTGGTGCCAGAACGAGTGCGGGCCGTGGAACAACTGGTGCCTCGCCCAATGCGGGGCGTGGAACAACTGGTGCCGTGGCGCGTGCGGTCCGTGGAACGGCTGGTGCTCGCAGCTAGCCTATGGCCCGGGTACTGGCTGGGCTCCGGGCTGGGGTGGCCCGGGATGGCGCGGCCCTGGCGACTACTACCGGAGAGGTCAAGGCTGGGGCGGAGGCGGAGGCGGAGGATATGGTCGTGACTACGGCCGCTACGACCGGGACAACGATTGGGACAACGGCCACGACCATCACAAGAGCAAGGGCCGCCACGACGGTAACAACAACAATAATGGCTACAATCAGAGGGGCCCTAACGACAACGACAATGACAATGGCCCACATAACGGCAGTGGCAAGGACAACAAGAAGAAGCAGGCTCGTAAGGGCGATCACGACAACGACAACAACAATAACAACAACAATAATAACGGGAACGGGAACAACAACGGCAATGGCGGCAATTCCGGCATCAACATCTACGGCCGGCGCCCGAACTGAGGGCGCACCGCAGCTTGTGACCGAAGGCCCCGCTGGATCGGCGGGGCCTTTGCTTTTCAGCTGAGCGGCGGACTCACCTCGGCTTGCGCGCGACGATGATCGCCTCCTGAAGCGTGAACATCAGGGCA
Source organism: Pseudomonadota bacterium (assembly GCA_046723315.1). Taxonomy (GTDB): domain Bacteria; phylum Pseudomonadota; class Alphaproteobacteria; order Rhizobiales; family Methyloligellaceae; genus Methyloceanibacter. Next base: position 3,308 of record JBKOUI010000167.1, read on the forward strand.
CCATCCGTCTCGCGAGGCTTCAGCAAGGTCTTCAGCGACTCGTCGGCCAACATGATCTGGAGCCGCGCGATGGTCGAGTGGGTGCAGCGCATGCGCTGCACCCATGGGCCGAATTCGATGTCCTGGTCCATGTGCTCGAGGTGCTCGACGGTGAAGCCTGCAGTATCGAGCAACGCTGTCCACTCTGGGAGGCTGAGACAGCGGCCGTGGCTCGGATCGCGCAGCTTCTCGAAATTGTTATAGGCGTTGGCGAGTTCCTGCTTGTCGGGCGAGATGTTGTCGACGATGGCAAGAGTGCCGCCCGGCATCAGCACGCGAAAAGCTTCAGCGACGAAGGCGCGCGGCTGATCGAAATGATGGGCCGCAAGCCGGCACGTCACGAGGTCGAAGCTCATGTCGGGGAAGGGCAGGTCTTCGGCCTTGGCCCGTGCAGTCTTGACGTTGCCGAGCCTCCGCTCCGCGGCACGCTTCTTCGCTTCGGCCAGCATCTGATCGGTGATGTCGGTCGCGGTGACCTTGGCGACCTGCGAGGCGAAGGCAAATGCCGTGTGACCGGCGCCGGTCGCAATATCGAGCAGGCGCCAGGAGGATTTCGGCTGAACGAGTTCGACAAGTCGGCTGAGACTCTCGCCCTTGGCGTGCACGGATGAGGCTGCGTAGTCGGCGGCAGCCTCACCAAATTTCTGCTGAACGAGCGAAGTCATTTTCAGTTGGATGTCATCGCCGGGCTTGATGCGGCGATCCAGTATAGAGCGTAGCTTTCTATAACGCGCGGCGGCGTTTTACTGGATTCTCGCTTACGCCGGAATGACAGTTCGGCCGCTAGTGGAAGTCGCGGATGTCGACAAAGCGGCCGGCAAGCGCCGCCGCTGCTGCCATGACCGGCGAGACGAGATGCGTGCGGCCTAGCCGTCCCTGGCGCCCCTCGAAATTGCGGTTCGAGGTCGAGGCGCAGCGCTCGCGCGGGGAAAGCTGATCTGGGTTCATGCCGAGGCACATCGAGCAACCGGGCTCGCGCCATTCGAAACCCGCGTCCTTGAAGATCTGGTCGAGTCCCTCGGCCTCGGCCTGCGCCTTCACCAGGCCCGAGCCGGGTACGATCATGGCGCGGATATTCTCGTTAATGTGCCGTCCGTTCACGATGCGCGCCACCTCGCGCAGATCCTCGATGCGGCCGTTAGTGCAGGAGCCGATGAACACGCGGTCGAGCTTGATGTCGGTGATCTTCTCGCCGCCCGTTAAACCCATATAGTCGAGCGAGCGCTCGGCGGCGCGGCGCTTGGTCTCATCGGCGATTTCGGCCGGCACCGGCACGCGGCCGGAGATGGACACCACCTGCTCTGGGCTCGTGCCCCAGGTGACGAGTGGCGGCAGCTTCTCGGCATGCAGCACGATCTCGCGATCGAACTCGGCGTCGTCGTCGGAGTAGAGCTTCTCCCAATGGTGCTTCGCCACCTCGAAGGCGCCGCCCTTAGGCGCGCGCGGGCGGCCCTTGATGTACTCGAAGGTCGTCTCGTCCGGCGCGATCAGACCGGCGCGTGCGCCGCCCTCGATCGACATGTTGCAGATCGTCATGCGCCCTTCCATGGAGAGCGCGCGGACGGCATCGCCGGCATATTCGATGACATGACCGTTGCCGCCGGCGGTGCCGATCTCGCCGATGATGGCGAGGATGATGTCCTTGGCGGTGACGCCGTTCTTGAGCGCGCCGTCGACGCGCACCCGCATGTTCTTGGCCTTTTGCTGGATCAGCGTCTGGGTGGCGAGCACGTGCTCGACCTCCGAGGTACCGATGCCGTGGGCGAGCGCGCCGAACGCGCCGTGCGTCGAAGTATGGCTGTCGCCGCACACGATGGTGGTGCCGGGCAGGGTGAAGCCTTGCTCGGGGCCGACCACATGAACGATGCCCTGGCGGCGGTCGCGCTCATGGTAGTACTCGATGCCGAATTCCTTGGCGTTCTCGGCAAGGGTCGCGACTTGCAGCGCAGACTCAGGATCGTCGATGCCCTTGGAGCGATCGGTGGTCGGCACGTTGTGATCGACCACGGCGAGCGTCTTCTCCGGCGCACGCACTTTCCGCCCCGCCATGCGTAGGCCTTCGAAGGCTTGCGGACTCGTGACCTCATGGACGAGATGCCGGTCGATATAGATGAGGCAGGTGCCGTCAGGCGCCTCGTGCACGAGGTGCGCGTCCCAGATCTTGTCGTAAAGGCTGCAGGGTTTCGTCATCGTTTGTCTTTGGCGGACGATTTCCACCGTGAAATAGCGATTGGAGAGCCGGTTGCCAACACTATGTTTCGCCCCGCCTTCAACATCCGTGGCTCCGCCCGGCGCAGACAAAAGTGGGCGGGATTTCTCCCGCCCACTCTTAGACTTAAGCCGTGAGTGTGACTTCAGTCTACGCGTTAAGGCAAATCCTCGCCACCTCCTAAGACCCGCTCTTGGGCCTCGGTGGCTGGTGCATCGCGGTCCGGCTCCGGGCTGGTGCCTTGCCAGCTGCCGTCTTGCCTGCCGGCTGTGCTGCGGCCGTCTGGCCCTGAGGCGCCGGTGCGCTCCGCCCATTCTTTACGGCAGTAAATTGTGATTCCTTCGTGCACGCATCGGAGCCGGGCTGTTCGACGCACATCGGGTAACCCGCGACAGCGCCAGTTGGCGCCAATGCAGCCGCGCCGAGCGCCAATGCAGCCGTAGTGGTAAGCAGAGTTATGGTCTTCTTATGCATGGGTTTCCTCCTTGAGAATTGAGAGGCTACCCGTTTGACAACGCCTGCCGCCGAGCATGTTTCCCCGCGCAGAAATTTTGCGCGCGGCGCCACGAAGCGCATTCGGGGCCTTCGGCGGCAGCGCTTCGGGAAGTGTTGGCGGGTTTGGCCCGCAAAGGTGCGGCAATCCAACGCACGCCGAACGGGATAAAAGCCCGCGGGGTGAACACCAGGATCGGTGCTGGTTGCTAAATCGACAGTGGCACCGTTCTCGGAGGGCCTTACCCCCGCGATCTTAGCTTTTCTTGGGCTGCTTGGCGGGCTTTTCCTTGGTGGCCTTCTCGCTCTTTGCCTTCGGCTCTGCAGCGGCAGCGGCCTCGGTGCCTTCCTCTTCCTCCTCAGGGACCTCCTCGACCGTGGTCTCGGCCATAAGGTCGCGCGCCTGAGAGATCCAGTCCTGGTTCTCGATGGCGCGGTTCAGGCTAAGCGCCTCATCGAGCCGGGAGATCTCGTCGTCCGTGAGGTTGGCGATCTGCTCGTATTTGATGATGCCAAGCTTGTTGAGGCTCTTCTCGGTGTCCGAGTTGAGACCCTTGATTAGCTTGAGATCGTCAGGCTCACCCTTTGGCTTGGTGAAGCCTTTGAAGGCCTCGGCCTTCTTCTTGCCTCTGACTTCCTGGCGCTCGACGATACGCGCGGCCTTACCGCGGCGTCCGCGCAAGTAATAGAGCTTGGCGCGGCGCACCCGGCCGCGGCGCACCACCTCGATCGAGTCGATGAGCGGCGAGTGAACCGGGAAGACGCGTTCGACGCCCTCGCCGTATGAGATCTTGCGGACAGTGAAATTCTCGTTGATCCCGCCGCCAGCGCGCCCAATGCACACGCCCTCATAGGCCTGTACGCGCGTGCGTTCGCCCTCGACCACCTTGACGTTGACGCGGAGAGTATCGCCGGGACCGAAATCCGGCACCTTCCGCTTCTTGGCGATGGCCGCAACCTGCTCTTTCTCGAGCTGCTCGATGATGTTCATGACTAATACCTTTCGGTGGGCGCCTGCCTGGCTGCGAAAGCCTTCTGGCGAACGCCATTCTTTTTGATTCATCCTTACGTTGATTTGCGGGCGGGAAGAGCTCGCGGGGAGGTTCCTACCCTAGCTTTCCCGCCTTGTCGATGGATTTACGCCCAGAAATCGCCCGGCTCAGGACTTGCGGTGCGGGTGCGTCTGCCACAGGTCAGGCCGGCGGGCCTTGGTGAGTTTTTCGGCCTGCTCGCGCCGCCATTTGGCGATCGCCTTGTGGTCGCCTGACAGCAATATCTCGGGGATGGCGCGTCCCTCCCATTCGCGCGGCCGCGTGTAGTGCGGATACTCGAGCAGGCCTTGCGCGAAGCTCTCCTCGGCGAGCGAGCTTTCATTGCCGGCGACACCTGGCAGAAGCCGCACCACGGCATCGATGACCACTTGTGCCGCAATCTCGCCGCCCGACAGCACATAATCGCCGATCGAGATTTCCTCGACGTTGCGCGCTTGGAGCACGCGTTCATCGATCCCCTCGAAGCGGCCGCAGAGCAGGATGATACCTGGTCCGTCCGCAAGCTCGCGCGCTTGTTCTTGCATGAAGGGATATCCGCGCGGGGAGAGATAGATCGTGGGAGCTCCTACAGGCATTGAATCGCGTGCCGTGTCGATCGCCGCGGCAGCGATATCTGCCCGCATCACCATGCCGGCGCCGCCGCCCGAAGGTGTGTCGTCGACGGAGCGATGCTTGTCGGTGGCGAGGCCGCGAATATCGATGGTCTCAAGCGCCCACTTGCCTTCAGCGAGGGCCTTGCCGGCGAGGCTCAAGCCGAGAGGCCCGGGGAACATTTCCGGGAAAATGGTGAGCACTGTCGCGCGCCAGGTCATAGGGCTACTCGAACAAGCCTTCGGGGGGGACAAGGGTGAGACGGCCGCCCTCGACATCGATCTCAGGCACGCTGTCGCGGGTGAAGGGCACGAGCACCGTCGCGCCGCCGCTTGCCGGCTTTACCTCGAGCAGGTCGCCGGCGCCGAAATTCTGAATCGACACGATCTCACCGAGTTGCGCGCCGTCCCGGCTTCGAGCATGAAGCCCGATCAGGTCGGCGTGATACCATTCCTCCTCGCCCCGCTTTGGCAGCCGCGCGCGTGGAACGTAGAGCTTAGTGTTGACGAGTGACTCCGCGGCGGAGCGCGTGGTGACGCCCTTGATGCGAGCGATCAGAGCCTTGGGCGTGGCGCGCAAGGCTTCAATCTCGATCTGCCGCCCGCTCTCGTCCTGAAGCGCGCCGTAACTCACGATGCTCGCCGGCTCCTCGGTATAAGAGCGAATCCGAACCTCGCCTCTCAGCCCTTGCGCCGCGCCGATTTCGCCGAGCAGCACCAGCGCGTCCTGATCAGCCAAGGCTATTTCGCGGCGGACTGCTCGGGCTCAGCCGGAGCAGGTTCCGGCGGAGGCGCCGCGGCAGCCTCGGCAGCAGCCTTGGCCTTCTCCTCGGCAGCAGCGCGCTTGGCTTCCTCACGCTCGATGCGCTTCTTGCCAGGCTGGCCCTTCTGCGGATTGGAGCGCGCGTCGCGCTTGCGTATGCCGGCGGCGTCGAGGAACCTGAGCACGCGGTCGGTCGGCTGGGCGCCATGTGATAGCCAGTGCTGCGCCCGCTCTTCGTCCAGCCTCACACGCTCGGCGTGGTCCTTCGGGAGGAGCGGATCGAAAGTGCCGATCTTCTCGATATAGCGGCCGTCACGTGGGCTCTTCGACTCCGCGACGACGATGCGGTAATAGGGCCGTTTCTTAGCGCCGGCCCGCGCCAATCTGATCTTCAGGGACATAGTTTCGTTCTCCTAAGTGCGTTCGAGTTCATCGTTTCTTCGATCCGGGCAGGCCGGGTAGCCCGCGCGGGAGGGCTCCGCCCAGACCTGGGAACGTGCCGGGCGGCAAGGGTGGCAGGCCACCTGGTGGCAGGCCCGCGCCTTGCGGCAGCTCGGCCGGCATTTCCGGGGGCGGTCCGCCGCCGAACATCTGACTGAAGATTCCGCGCTTCTTGCCCATGGCCTTCATCATGTCCGCCATCTGCCGGTGCATCTTCACGAGCCTGTTGATGTCCTGCACGCTCGTACCCGAGCCAGCGGCGACGCGCTTTTTGCGCTTGGCATCGAGGATTTTTGGGTTGCGACGCTCGGCGTGTGTCATCGACGAGATCATCGCCTGCTGGCGCTTCAAGATCTTGTCGTCGAGATTGGCGGCGTCGAGCTGCTTCTTGATCTTGCCGACCCCGGGCAGCATGGCGAGCACGCCGCCCATCCCGCCGAGCTTCTGCATCTGCTGCAATTGCTCGGCGAGGTCGTCGAGGTCGAAGACGCCCTTCTTGACCTTGGCGGCGATCTTCTGCGCTTTATCGAGCTCGACCGTCTCGATCGCCTTCTCGACCAAGCCGACCACGTCTCCCATACCGAGGATGCGGCCGGCAATGCGATCAGGATAGAAGTCCTCGAGCGCGTCGAGTTTCTCGCCGACGCCGATCAGCTTGATGGGCTTTCCCGTGACGGCGCGCATCGAAAGCGCGGCGCCGCCGCGTCCGTCGCCATCGACACGGGTCAGCACGATGCCTGTCAATGCCACTCGTTCGTCGAACTTCTTGGCGAGGTTGACGGCGTCCTGGCCTGTTAGCGCGTCGGCAACGAGCAATGTCTCATGCGGCTTGGCGATCTTCTCGATCGCTGTCGTCTCGGCCATCAGCTCTTCATCGATATGGGTGCGGCCCGCGGTGTCGAGCAGGAGCACGTCATAGCCGCCGAGCTTTGCTGCCTTCAGCGCGCGCTCGGTGATGGTGGTTGGCTTTTCGCCGGTGACAATTGCGAGCGTGGCGACGCCGGTCTGCTCGCCGAGCACGCGAAGCTGCTCCTGCGCCGCAGGCCGTCGTGTGTCGAGCGACGCCATCAATACCTTCTGTTTGTCGCGGGCTTCGAGCCGCTTTCCGAGCTTGGCGGTGGTCGTGGTCTTGCCCGAGCCTTGCAGGCCGACCAGCATCATCACTACTGGCGGCGTAGCGGCGAGATCGATTCCTTGTGCATCCGACCCGAGCACGCGCACGAGCTCGTCATGCACGATCTTGATGACCATCTGGCCAGGGGTGATCGACTTCACCACCTCCTGCCCAACGGCCTTGGCCTTCACGGCCTCGGTGAAGTCGCGCACCACATCGAGCGCGACATCGGCTTCGAGCAGCGCGCGGCGCACCTCGCGCATCGCCTCATTGACGTCGGCCTCGGTCAGCGCCCCTTTTCGGGTGAGCTTGTCGAGGATGGCGCCGAGCCGTTCCGATAGAGTCTCGAACATCGCGTTCGTCTGTCTCCAAATCCCAATCGCGCTCGATAGGCCAGAGGCCGGGTAGCGCAAACCAAATCGCGCTCAAGTAGGCCAAAGGCCGGTAGCGCAAACCAAAATGTCACCCGAGGGCGCATCGCGCTGTCGGGTGTTGACCCCCCTGCCTCCCCATTATTTGTTGCGCTCAAGTAGACCAGAGGCCAGTAGCGCAACAAATCAACGATGTGCAGGGCGGCGGCTCATGACTAGAGCTGCCCTTGAATTTCGGCCGGAATGTCGGCGAGGCAAGTCCCCAAGTCAAGCCTTGGCTGCACCTGGAAAGTAATTGCCGTGAAAGTGGAAGGGAATGGCGTGGGGCGCTTCGGCCCGCGCCTTTTCTACGAGCGTTGCCGCGTCGAGCACGAGCAGGAAGGAGTGCTCCTTAGCAGTGTCGAGCACGATCGAGAGCAGCACGCCGTCATCCTCGGCGACAGCCGAAGGGGCCGGCACGAAGACCGGCTCGCCGGGATAGAGACCAGCGAGGTGCCATCTGCGTACCGTGCCGGTTTCCGCGTCGATCTTGACGATCGAATCGAGAAAATTGCCCGGCGTCTGGACGCTCGTGCCCCACACGTAGCGATAGGGCCTGCCGGCATGAGCCGTGTAGTTGATGCGCGGCAACTCGAGCGGAACCTCGGCCAAGGTGCGCCGCGTGACCGGCTCATTCGCGCCTAGCGGAACGTGGAACCGCGTCAAGGTTCCGGTCGCTGTGATTAGCGCGCCTGCGCTGAGCGGCGCGAGATAAAGCTGATCGATGATGGCGGCATCAGGATAGACGATGACATCGACCGCCAGCCGGTCGTGATCCAGGAAGGCATTGACGTGGTGGAAGGCGAAGCATGCTTCCACCGTGGCGGTGCGCACGATTTCTCCCGTATCCTTCTCGACGATGTGGAATACCAGCCCGCGCTCTGGCTCCCAGCGATAATTGCGGATGAAAGGCTTGCCCGAGAGCCTGAGCTCGATCGGATTCACGACTAGCGGAAACTCGGTGAGCACAAGATGGTCCTGGCTCATGCCGAAGC
>JBKOUI010000315.1:0-2236 GCA_046723315.1 Pseudomonadota bacterium
ACGGTGGGGGCCGGAGTCGTGGTCTCTATTACCGAGTGATGACTGAGGACAGACGACAGAGGAGGGAGGACAGAAGACAGCATCCCGAAGCAGACGCGCCATATTCGTCGTCTGTCATCCGTCGGCTGTCATCTGAATCACCATGAACGGCCAAAACATTCGCATCCGGCTGAAGGCCTTCGATCATCGCATCCTCGATGCATCGACGCGCGAGATCGTTGCTACAGCCAAGCGCACCGGTGCGCAGGTGCGAGGTCCTATCCCGCTGCCGACCAGGATCGAGAAATTCACCGTCAATCGATCGCCCCACATCGACAAGAAAAGCCGCGAACAGTTCGAGATGCGCACCCACAAGCGGCTCCTCGATATCGTAGATCCCACGCCGCAGACGGTGGACGCGCTCATGAAGCTCGATCTGGCCGCAGGCGTGGATGTGGAAATCAAGCTCTGAGTTGCGCAGCGTCTAACGGGGTGAGGGAACGAGCATCATGCGCAGCGGAGTGATCGCACAGAAGATGGGGATGACCCGCGTGTTCACTGATTCCGGCGAGCACGTGCCGGTAACCGTCCTGCGCCTGGCGAATTGTCAGGTGGTCGCGCAGCGAAGCACGGAAAAGAACGGCTACATTGCGCTGCAACTTGGCTCCGGCACGCGACGCCCCAAGAATATGAGCAAAGCCGAGCGCGGCCATTTCGCCGCCGGTAAAGTCGAGCCCAAGCGCAAGCTCGCGGAATTCAGGGTGGAAGAGGCCAACCTCATCCCGGTCGGCGCCGAGATCACCGCCGATCACTTCGTACCCGGGCAATTTGTGGACGTAACGGGCATTTCAATCGGCAAGGGCTTTGCAGGGCCGATGAAACGCTGGAATTTCGCCGGCCTGCGTGCCTCGCATGGCGTATCCATCTCGCACCGCTCGCACGGCTCGACCGGCGGGCGGCAGGACCCTGGAAAAACATTCAAGAACAAGAAAATGGCCGGGCATCAGGGTGGCGAACGCGTTACCACGCTCAATCTCAAGGTCGTGCAGGTCGAACCGGAGCGCGGCCTCATTCTCGTGGAAGGCGCGGTGCCCGGCAGCAAAGGAGGCTGGATCACGCTGCGCGATGCAGTGAAGAGAAAGCTGCCCGACGGCATTCCGAGACCAGGCAAGTTTCGCATGCCGGAAACACACGGGGCTGCCACCGAAACGCCCGCAGAGCCCGCTGCCGCGCCTGCATCAGGGGAGAGCGGCTGATGCAAATCAAGATCATGAACCTTGATGGAGGCGAAGCGGGCTCGGTTGAGCTGCCGGAGTCCATTTTTGGCCTGAGCCCACGCGCGGACATCTTGCAGCGCTGCGTGCGCTGGCAGCTCGCCAAGCGTCAGCGGGGCACCCATGACGTCAAGAACCGCAGCGAAATCAACCGCACCGGCAAGAAGATGTATCGCCAGAAAGGCACGGGCTCCGCACGCCATGGCCCCGCCAAGGTGAACATTTTCCGCGGCGGCGGGCGCGCCTTTGGACCGACGCCGCGGAGCCATGCGATCGGTCTGCCCAAGAAGGTGCGCACGCTGGCGCTGAAACACGCGCTCTCAGCCAAGGCGCAGGACGGTGGCATCATTGTGCTCGACAAGGCGAGTGCGAAGGACGGCAAGACGAGTGTGTTGCGCAGCAACTTTGCCAAGCTCGGGCTGAAACGCGCATTGATCATCGATGGAACGGAGCTTGAAACGAACTTCACGCTCGCCGCCCGCAACATTCCGAACATCGACGTGCTGCCGGTGCACGGCATCAACGTCTACGACATTCTGCGCCATCCCACCTTGGTATTGACCAAGGCGGCGCTTGAGGCGTTGGAGGCGCGGCTGAAATGAGCACGACAGATCCACGCCATTACGATGTCATCCTCTCGCCCGTCATCACCGAGAAGGCGACGCTCGCCTCCGAACGCAACCAGGTGATGTTCCGGGTCGCGCGCAATGCCAGCAAGCCTCAGATCAAGGAGGCGGTCGAAAAACTCTTCGACGTGAAGGTGAAGAGCGTCAATACGCAGTTGCGCAAGGGCAAAGTCAAGGCATTCAAAGGCACTGTCGGAGAGCAGTCGGAAACCAAGCGGGCGATTGTCACCCTCGAAGAAGGGCATCGGATCGACGTGACCACCGGTCTGTGAGGACGGCATTATGGCATTGAAATCATACAATCCGGTGACGCCGAGCCAGCGGCAGCTGGTCCTTGTTAATCGCTCGGGACTGCAC
>JBKOUI010000138.1:0-3120 GCA_046723315.1 Pseudomonadota bacterium
CACTAGCCATCAGGACCACAACCCGGTCCACCGCCGCGGCCGAAGCCCTCGCCACCACCGCCATCCAGAAGCGCTGAGCAAGGAAGCGAAGGCGCCCAGCTAGAGACAGTTCGTGTGTACGTTACAAGGATGCTAGTACCAAGTGCACACCTTATACGATCTGACCAACTGCTGAGACGCCACCTGAAGCCCGCAGCGACTCGTCAGAGTCAAAGGCTTTTTGACCAGTATTGAGGACTTCCTAAGCGGAAGTCGTCTGGATGAGTCTCGAATGGCGCCAAGACGAGCACCTGGGGTAGAGAGTGCCTTTAGACTAGCGCGGGCCTCTGGACTCAAAGGCACCTTCCCGTATGTCGAAGCGCATGAAGACCGCGGCGGAACTCGTCGCCCTTTTAAATGCAGAATTACGCAAGCAAGATGCTTGCACAGGGGTGAGCGTGGATGGGATTACTCCGGTTGGAGACGAGAGGGTCCCCTATACCTGGACAGCCACCGTCTACCGCCATTCGAGTGGTCCTGTGCCGGGACAATGTTCGCGCTTCTTCCTCGCGGCGGTCCGTCTCCTTCAACAGCAATACGATCTAGCACCCGAAGAGTGATCTAACGGCTGGGGATGGCGCATCGGCACGGCCTCGCTGAAGGCAGAGAACCAGACTTTAGGAGTCGCCACTAGGGAGCCAGCCATGGCCAAGAAGTCAAAGCCAAAAGCCCAGAGCGCATTGGGGCCGATAGCCCATGCGTTGGTACAAGGCTATTTCGGGCCTGACCAAAGGGTCACCAACATTGAACGATTCTTCACGGCGCTGATGCAGGCCCTACACGACGCCTATGCCCTCGGCTGGAAAGACCGTAGCGACATTGAACGGGCTAAATGACTCACAGCAAGAGGTTGGCTCAGCCAATGTCGATGCGACGCGGTTTCGCACGCTCAGCCTTGGGCAAAACCAAAGTGATTACGCCGTCACGCAGCTCGGCCGAGATCTTATCCTGGTCGATCATCCCGGAAATCCGAAAGCTGCGCCGATAAGGACCGACATTGTATTCGCTATAGACGGGCTGCAAACCGTCGTACTTGTTGAAATCGATCCTGCCTTCAACGGTTAGCACGCCGTTCTCGACACTGAGATCGATATGTTCGCGGTCCACGCCGGGCATCTCCAAAACTAGGATGAGGGCGTCCTCGGTCTCGAAGATGTCGGTGTTGGGCAGGAAAGCACGCATCGGCCGTGTGGCCTCTTGCGCCTTTTCCACCTCTCGCTTTTGCTGCACTTGCAGTTCTTGTTGCCCAGGCATCGTATGCTCTCCCTGACTACCTGATCTCGATGGTTCGCGGCTTGTCCTGTTCGGCGCGCGGGATGAAAAGGGCGAGCAGACCATTGTTATACTCAGCCTTGATGCCGTCGGGATCGATTTGCATGGGAACCACGACCGTGCGGTCGAAAGCCCCAGAGAGGCGTTCGCGGCGATGGAGGCTCACTTCCTCTGGGTAATCGACGCTCTTTCGGCCTGCGATGCGTATCGTGTCTTCTTTCGCCTGAATGTTGAGATCGGCCTTGTTGACTCCTGGCAACTCGATGATGGCGACCAGGTCGTCGCCTTGCTGAAAAACGTTGATGGGAGGGTAACTTCCCAGGCCGGCCGTGCTGGTTCCGAGCCAATCACCGAGCTGGCGATTTTCCAAGGCTTGTTGAAGGGCAAACAGGGTATCGAAGGGATCGGCATACCTCATGACCATGACGACTCCTTTGCGTACTGATTACCGCTGGACGGCAAAAAGATTGGATTGAGCCGAAACTCTGTCAAGGCGCACTGGCATGAAAAGCCCAGGAGGCAGAGAAAGCGGTCATGAGAAGGCGCCAGGCGAGGCAGGAGTGCTCGTGGTAAGGCCACGTGTTCCGCCGGTGGCAGGTGTGGTGCTGCACTCGGAGGTCCAACGGAAACCGCTTCTGGCGAAGGCCCGAAGGAAGTGCTGAAGCCAGCGAAGCACCTCGAAACCCAGCCGGCATTCAAGCGTCGTTAGGGATAGGCCCTAGTACCAGCGGGTGTAGCCCCTTGAATTTGCCGATTTCGCTGACCATTTCTGCGCCCGAAAAAAAACCAGCACTTCCGGGGAGCGTGTAGATGCTGCAAAAGTTGGGCGACCATATTGCAGAAGCCCGTAAGCGGGCGGCTGAGTGCGATGAGGCGGCCCGCGATGCACCGGATGAGAAGTCTAGAACCAATCTAGTGCAGATGGGCAAGGCCTGGGCGCGCGTAGCGAGAGCCTATGAATTTGTGGCGAGCCTTGAGCGCTTCCTCATGGACGCTCACAAAAATGGGTGGCCCGTCCGGGTTGAGGAGTTCCCTCAGTCGATGTGTCAGCTATCGGTGGTAGCTAAGCCCTAAAGTGCGGCAGATTGATCGGCCGGTGTGCCTTGGCTGAGGTCTTAAGACGAGCTGCGTGCTCGGCGGATCTTTGGTATAATTCGTTGGTTGTTTTCAGCGTGATTGCGCTGAGCCATCGCCGCGATTTTTGAACCGCGCCCCTGGGCAAATGATGTGTGCGATGGAAGGGCCATTCAGACCTCAAACTGCGACATCACGTGACCGGAAACGCGAGCGTGCACGATTCCGGAAACCATCAGGAGGTCAGTTATGAGTATCGCAGCAACAGAAATTCGGCTTGATAAAAGGGTTAAAAGCTTCGTCAAGGAACGGCGCAAGCTCATGATCGATGGGCATTGGGTCGATGCCGCTTCGGGCAAGACATTTCCAGTCGAGAATCCCGCCACCAGCGAGGTGATTGCGCAGGTGGCGGAGGGCGACAAGAAAGATATCGACCTTGCCGTCAAGGCGGCCCGCCGAGCGTTTGACAGCGGGGCCTGGGCACGGTTGAGTCCATCAGAACGAGGCCGCCTGGTCTGGAAGCTCGGTGACCTGATCCTTGAGCATCTTGAGGAATTAGCGGAGCTGGAGGCCTTAGATAATGGGAAGCCCATTACCGTTGCCCGCGCAGCTGACGTGCCACTGGCGGCGGATCTCTTCCACTACATGGCCGGATGGGCCACTAAGATTGAAGGCAATACCATCCCACTCTCGGTGCCCTACGCACCAGGGGTGAGTTTCCACGCTTATACACTG
>JBKOUI010000207.1:0-14924 GCA_046723315.1 Pseudomonadota bacterium
CCGGGGTTCAGCGATTGCACGACGCGTCCTCCACGATCCATTTGACCAGCTCGGCGAACGAGCGGCCGCCATGGGCAGCGAGCTCTGGCACGAGCGACGTCCCTGTCATTCCGGGCTGGGTGTTGACCTCAAGGCAGATCAATTCCCCCGTGCCCTCGGGCCGGTCGTCGTAGCGAAAGTCGGAGCGACTGACCCCGCGGCAGCCCAGTGCCCGATGAGCCGCTAGGGACAGCTTCTGTACCAATTGGTAAACATTTGGTTTAAGCGGCGCCGGAAGGACGTGAATTGAGCCCCCAGGAGCATATTTTGCGTCATAATCGTAGAAGGTGAGCCCTTCTGCGGGGCGGATTTCGATCACCCCAAGGGCCTCGTCGCCCATGACAGCGCAGGTCAGCTCTCTTCCGGCGATATAGCGCTCCACCATGACCTCCTCGCCGAGGGTCCATTCGGCGCTCGTCAGCTCCTGCGGCGGGTGGCGCTGGTCTTCGCGTACGATGAATACGCCGACGCTCGATCCCTCCGTCGGCGGCTTGATCACGTAAGGCGGCTTCATGGGATGGGCCTTGGCGGCCTCGATGCGCGAAAGAACTACGCTTTCAGCCACAGGCACGCCGGCTGCGGCGAGCACCGCCTTGGCGCGCTCCTTATGCATTGCGAGCGCCGAGGCGAGCACGCCGGAGTGGGTGTAGGGAATCGCCAGCATCTCGAGCAGGCCCTGGATGCAACCATCCTCGCCATAGCGGCCGTGCAGCGCGTTGAAGCAGATGTTGGGCTTGATCTCGGCGAGGCGCTCCGCGACATCGCGGCCGACATCGACTCTCGACACGCGATAGCCCAGCCCTTCGAGCGCATCAGCACAGGCCGCACCCGAGCGCAATGACACCTCCCGCTCGGAGGACAAGCCGCCCATCAAAACCGCGACGTGAATTTGCTGTTTGGTCATGTGCGTCCCCCGCTATTCGGCAATGTGAGAAATGCGAGAGCCCGGCTTGACCGGGCGATTCAGGGATCCCGGAAAGGGCTTACTGATTACTCGCTTTGGTTAAGGAATGACACGAGATGCAGCGGGCGTCAGCGCGCAACGCCGAGGCGCTTGATCTCCCATTCGAGCTCGACGCCGCTATTCGCCTTGACCCGCGCCCGCACGGTCTCGCCAAGCTCCTCGAGATCGGCGCCGCTCGCCTTCCCCTCGTTAATGAGGAAGTTGCAGTGCATCTCCGACACCTTGGCGTCGCCCACCGACAGGCCGCGGCAGCCAGCCGCATCGATGAGCTGCCAGGCTTTATGTCCCGGCGGATTTTTGAAGGTCGAACCACCGGTGCGGCTCTTGATCGGCTGCGCCTGCTCGCGATAGGCAGCGATGCCGTCCATCTCGGCGAGAATCTTCTGGGGCTCTCCTGGCTCGCCCTGGAACAGGGCTTCGGTGAAGATGAAATCCTCGGGCGCGCCGCAATGACGATACTCGTAGTGAAGGTCTGCCACGGGGAGTACATAGAGTTGACCCTTGCGGTCGACGGCGCGCGCTTCGATCGCGACCTCACAGGTCTCCCGCCCATGCGCGCCGCCATTCATGCGCAACGCGCCGCCGACGCATCCGGGGATGCCGCGGTAGAAGGAGAGTCCGGCGATACCAGCGTCAGCTGCGGCACGCGCAACTTTCACGTCGGGAACTGCAGCGCCAACGCGCAGCCGATATCCATCCTCGACCTTGATATCGCCGAAGCCGCGTCCCAGGCGAATGACTACACCTTCGATCCCACCGTCGCGCACGAGCAGATTCGAGCCGAGGCCAATGACGGTGATCGGAATGTCGGAAGACGTCTCGCGCAGGAAATAAGCGAGGTCGGTCTCGTCGGCGGGCGAGTAGAGGACCTCGGCAGGACCGCCGGCCCTGAACCAGGTGAGATCGGACAGCGCAGCTTGGGCTTTCAATTTGCCGCGCAACTCAGGCAGGCTAGCAGTGAGCTTGGTAATAAGCGCCTCGCCGTTCATGCTTGGCTCCTGGTCTCGAGCCGCCGAGGCAGCGCATTCATCCAGTCGGTGATGGTGCCTGCGCCGAGCCCGACCACGAGGTCGCCTTTCTTTGCCACTGAGGCGACCGTCTCGACCAGCGTGTCCTCGCCATCGACGGTCAGCACATGGGGATGACCGTGACGGCGTAAGCTTGACGCGAGCTCGTCCCGGTCGATTCCCGGGATTGGCGCCTCGCCGGCCGAATAGACCGGCGTCACCACCACGATGTCAGCGTCATCGAGGCACGCAGAGAACTCGTTGAACAGGGATTGCAGGCGCGTGTAGCGATGCGGCTGCATCACGGCGATGATCCGCCCGTTGTTTCCGGCCATGCGCGCGGCGCGCAGCACCGAGGCAATCTCCACTGGATGGTGCGCGTAGTCGTCATAGACGGCAACGCCCTGCCACTCGCCGGCGCGACTGAAGCGCCGCTTCACGCCAGAGAACTTCGCGAAGGTCTCGCGGATCACCTCGTCGCTGACGCCGGCCTCGGTCGCCGCGGCAAGCGCGCCGAGCGCGTTCAGTGCATTGTAGTGGCCGAGCACTGGGAGCATCAGGTCTTCGAGCTTACGCGCCCCTCCCTTCACTGCCGGGCCAAGATCGGCATCGAAGGTGATCGTATTGTGGTCGGGCCGCACATTGCTGAGCCTGATATCGGCATCGCGCGCCACGCCATATGTCAAAGTGCGGCGTCCATTGGCGGCGCCGCCGAGCTTGGCAAGAAGCTCGCGCACCACGGGATGATCGATGCAGGCGACGGCAAGCCCATAGAACGGGATGGCATCGATGAATTGGCGAAACGCGGCGTGCAGCGCATCGAGCGACGGCCAATAGTCCATGTGCTCGGGGTCGATATTGGTCACGACTCCGATCTGAGTAGGAAGCTTGATGAAGGTGCCGTCAGACTCGTCGGCCTCGACCACCATCCACTCGCCCTTGCCGATACGAGCGTTGGTGCCCCAGGCATTGATGATGCCGCCAGCGATCACCGTCGGGTCGAGGTCTCCCGCCTTCAGCAAGTCGGCGATGAGCGACGTGGTGGTGGTCTTGCCGTGCGTGCCGGTGATCGACACGGTGGCGCAGGGGCGCATCAGTTCCGCCAACATCTCGGCGCGGCGGATGATTGGGATGCCGCGTTCCTTAGCCGCCTCGAATTCTGGATTGCCGGGCTTCACCGCGCTCGAGATGACGAGATAGGCGGCGTCCTTAATGTTGGCGGGGTCGTGGCCGATCAGGGAGGTGATGCCGTGCGCGCGCAGACGCTCGAGATTGGCGCCGTCCTTGAGGTCGCTTCCCTGTACGCGATAGCCACGGGTATGCATCACCTCGGCGATCGCGCTCATGCCGATGCCGCCGATCCCCACGACATGGAACAGGCCGGTCTTCTCGGGTGGAGGCAGATGCATGCTACGCCCTACTCGACTTAACTCTTGCTCTCGGCAAGCTCCTCAGCGAGATCGCCGAGCTTAGACACTGCTTTTGTCTCGGCCATGGCTTTCGCCTTTTCCGCGGCTTTTGCCAAGACCTCAGGCGAGGAGAAGAGGCGTTCCAGCTCCTTGGCGAGGCGCTCCGGGCTAAGCTCACCCTGGCGGATGCACCAGCCTCCGCCTCCTTCTTGCAGCCGAGTTGCGTTTTCAAGCTGATCGTTGTCAAGGGCGTGCGGCAGGGGCACGAGCAGGCAGGGGCGTCCGATCGCCATCAGTTCGGCCACAGTGGAGGCGCCAGCGCGGGCGATGACGAGGTGGGTCTGCGCAATGCGCTCGGGCAGGTCGCGGAAGAAGGGCGCGAGATGGGCGGCAATTCCGGCGTTCTCATAGGCTTCGCGTAGCTCGTCGAGATCCTCCTCGCGCGCTTGCTGCACGACCGTGAGACGCTCGCGCATCTCCGCCGGCAAAAGCTTGAGCGCCGGCGGCAAAGCCTCCGAGAAGAAATGCGCGCCTTGGCTCCCGCCGAAAATGAGGAGCAGAAGTCGCTGCCCCGGAACTGGCGGTGCGTAGGGGGTGCTGCGATAGGCGAGTACGGCGTCACGTACCGGTATGCCGGTGACTCGCGCCCTGGCCTCGGCGTCGGCGCGGAGCAGCTTAGTCGGCTTGAACGAGAGCGCGATCTTGTCGACGAAGCGCGAGAGGAGCCGGTTGGCCCGGCCCATGATCGCATTCTGCTCGTGGATTGCAGTCGGGATTTTCAGCGTGCTTGCGGCGATGATCGGGGGAAGCGTGGGATAGCCGCCAAAGCCGATCACCGCGCTTGGGTTGATCTCCTGGAGTAAACGCCTCGCTCCGAGAAAGCCTATGCCGAGCCGCGAGAAGGTTGCCACGACGGCGAAAGGATTGCGGCTGGTGAGCGTCGCCGACGGTATGCGATGGATGGCACGCGCCGGGAACTCGACGCCATATTTTTCGGCGCGGATGTCGGTGGCAAGCTCGACGTCATAGCCACGACGGGCAAGCTCTTGGGCAAGCGCCGCTGCCGGAAAGAGATGGCCGCCCGTGCCTCCTGCTGCGAGCAGGATCAAGCGGCCACTCAAGCCGCCTGCTCCTTCATATCTCCGTGCTCCTGTTCATGCTCCGCAGGCGCGCTAACTGTCACTCGACCCGCCATCGGCCGCTTGCGGGTGAGACCTAGCGCAAAGCCCATGGTCAACGCCATGGCGAGAAGCGAAGAGCCGCCATAGGAGATAAAGGGCAGGGTCATGCCTTTGGCGGGAAGAAGCCCGACATTCACTGCCATATTGATGAGCGCCTGGAGGCCGAACAGCATCACGAGGCCAGCCACCGCATGCCTGATGAAGCCGTCAGGCTCTTGCGAGGCCTTCGACAGGCCACGCAACACGATGAAGGCAAAGAGCGCAAGCAAGATGAGGCAAGCGATCAGTCCGTACTCCTCGGCCGCGACAGCGTAGATGAAGTCGGTGTGGGAATCCGGAAGCACGTCTTTCACGGTCCCCTCGCCCGGCCCCTGCCCGAACCAGCCGCCATGCAGGAAGGAGTCGATGGAGCGATCGGTCTGATAGGTGTCGCCCGAGGCCGGATTGAGAAAGCGATCGATGCGCGAAGCCACGTGCGGCGCGAGGAAATAGGCCGAGGCTACACCAGCCATCCCGGCCAAGCCGAGCGCCGCCATCCAGATCAGATTGATGCCGGCCATATAGACGAGCGCGCCCCAGACCAGCGTGACAAGAAGCGTCTGACCGAAGTCGGGCTGCATGATGAGCATCACAACGAATACCGCGTAGAGCGCCACTGCAAGCTGAATGCCCGGAACATCGCGGCGCTTCTGCGCCTCGTTGAACAGCCAGGCGGTCAGCACGATGAAGGCCGGCTTCACGAACTCAGACGGCTGCAAGGAAATGAATCCGATCTGTAGCCAACGCTTGGCGCCTTTGATCTCGGGGCCAAGACCGAGGATCAGCGCCATGAGGGCAATGCCCACGAGAAAGATAATGAGACTCGCGCGGCGGATCTGCTTGGGCGTGAGCGTCGAGGCGGCGAACATGATGGCGACCGAGGGTAAGAGCAGGGCCGCGTGGCGGCGCACGAAGTGGAACGGCTCAAGATCGTATTTCGCGGCAATCGGAGGGCTCGCGGCAAAAGACAGAACGAGTCCCAGTCCCATCAGCAGGAGAAGGCCAAAGAACATCAGCCGGTCGACCGTGAACCACCAGTCCGACAGCACGCTCCGATCGGCACGGGTAATTCTCATGCCGCTTGCCCCTGCTTTGTCGTGACGCTCTCGGCACCGTCGAGGGCCATGACGATTGTCCGGAAGGCTTCGCCACGCTTCTCGAAATTGGCGAACTGGTCGTAGGAGGCGCAAGCGGGCGAAAGCAGCACGACCGGCTCGCTCGCGTTGGAGCGGCCGGCGTCTGCCGCCGCCGCCGCGACCGCCTGATCGAGCGTCCCGCAATGCACATGCGCCACCGCGCCGCCGAGCTGGCGAGCAAACGCGTCGGCCGCCTCGCCAATCAGGTAGGCGCGTGCAATTCGTGGGAAGAACGGTTCGAGCCCTGCCAAGCCCCCCTCCTTGGGCCTGCCGCCAATGATCCAGTAAATGTCGGTAAAGCTTGCCAGCGCCTTACCGGCGGCGTCGGCATTGGTGGCTTTCGAGTCGTTGACGAACAAGACCTTGCCCCTTTTCGCCACCTGCTCCATGCGGTGCGATAGGCCGGCAAAGGTCTTCAAACCCTGGGAAATTGCCGGAGTTGAAAGACCTTGCGAGCGTGCAAGCGCATAGGCGAAGGCCGCGTTCTGCCAGTTATGGGCGCCTCTGAGCGAGCCGATCCCGGCGAGATCGACGCGGGCGATTTCCTTGCCCTGCTCTACCTCGTGCAGCACGCCCTGATCTGCCCAAACGCCAGTCTCAACTGGACGGCCGACGGCGATTCGCTTAACGGCAAATGGTCCGCGCAAGCCATCGGCGACGGCGCGAGACGGTTCATCGTCAACTCCGACGACAGCAGTCCCTCGGGCGGGAAGATTTGTGAACACCTGAGCCTTGATGCGCGCGTAGTTCTCCAGTGTGCCGTGGCGATCGAGATGGTCGGGAGTTATGTTGAGAAGCGCGGCAGCATCGGGCGCGAGAGACGGCGCCAGGTCGATCTGAAACGAAGAAAGCTCGATGACGTAGGTGAGGTCGGGCGCGAAAGGCTCAAGATCGAGTACTGCCTTGCCGATATTGCCGCCGAGCGCCACGAGCTTTCCGGCCGACTCAAGAAGGTGCGCCGTGAGAGCGGTCGTGGTCGACTTGCCGTTCGTGCCGGTGATAGCTGCGACCTTGCCCGGCGCTTTGTGCTTCGCGCGCTCGCGGAAGAACAGCTCGATGTCGCCGATTATCTCGATGCCTGCTTCGCGCGCCTTCTTCACTGCCCAATGCGGCTCGGGATGTGTCAGCGGAATGCCGGGCGCGAGCACGAGTGCTGCAAAGCGCGACCAATCGATGGAAGAAAGGTCGGTCAGGACAAGCCCGGCGGCAAGCGCTTCGGCCCTCCCCTTCTCCTTGTCGTCCCAGGCGAGGGCATTGACGCCGCCGGCCTCGAGAGCGCGCGCGGACGCGATGCCGCTCAAGCCAAGCCCCAGCACCGCAACGTCGCGGCCTGAGAAGATCGTTACGGGAATCATGAGCTGAGAACTTAGCGCAATTTCAGGGTGGCAAGGCCGGCAAGCGCAAGCACCACGGCGATGATCCAGAACCTGATCACCACGGTCGATTCAGGCCAACCCTTCTGCTCGAAATGATGGTGCAACGGGGCCATCCTGAACACACGCACCCCGAAGAGTTGGTAGGAGGTGACCTGCACGATCACGGAGGCGGCTTCGAGCACGAAAAGTCCGCCGACGATTGCCAGGACCAATTCATGCTTGGTCGCCACCGCGATGGTGCCGATCGCGCCACCGAGCGCCAGCGACCCGGTGTCGCCCATGAAAATGAGCGCAGGCGGGGCATTGAACCACAAGAAGCCGAGGCCCGCGCCAACCAGCGCTCCGCACACGACGGCGAGCTCGCCGGTGCCCTCCACAAAATGAATCTGCAAATAGTCGGCGAACACGACGTTGCCGACCAGATAGGAAATGAAGCCAAACGTGGCCGCGGCGATCATCACCGGCACGATGGCCAAGCCGTCGAGGCCGTCGGTCAGATTCACCGCGTTGCCGGCGCCGACAATGATGAAGGCGCCGAAGGGAATGAAGAACCAGCCGAGATCGATCTCGATAGATTTGAAGAAGGGGATGGCGAGCTCGGTGGCGAGCGGAGCCGCGCCGACCTCCGCGATGACCGCAGTGGCGATCAGCGCGGCAACCCCCTCGATGATGATCTTGATACGGCCACGGAATCCTTCGGCCGACTGCTTGGTAACCTTGAGATAGTCGTCGTAAAGGCCTACGGCGCCATAGACGAGCGTAAGCAGCAGCACCACCCACACGTAAGGATTGCGCAGATTGCCCCAGAGCAGGACGGCGACGGTGACGCCGGACAGGATCATCAGGCCGCCCATGGTCGGCGTTCCCTGCTTCTGCAAGAGGTGCCTCTCGGGGCCTTCTTTCCTGATCGGCTGGCCTTTGCCCTGGCGAATGCGCAAAGACTTGATGATGCGCGGCCCGAACAGGAACACGAAGAGCAGCGCAGTGATTAACGCGCCGCCGGTGCGAAAGGTGATGTAGCGGAAGATATTGAAGAAGGGGAGCTCGGGGGTGAACTCGGTCAACCAGTAAAGCATCGCCTCTCCCCGCCTGTCAGGCTGGCTTAGACCGATACGGTTTCCACGCCGAAGCGGCGCTTAAGGGCTTCAACCAGCGGACCCATGCGGCTGCCAAGAGACCCTTTGATCATGATCACGTCCCCCGGCCCTACCCCCTCCACGAGGCGCGGCGCAAGCTCCTCGGCAGTCTTGGCGTAAGCGCCTCTTCGGCCCGCAGGTAGCGCCCGATAAAGGGAGCCCATCAACTCGCCGCAGGCAAAGACAACATCGACACCCGCCCCGTCAATGGATTCGGCGAGCCCTTCGTGAAGTTTCTGCCCCTCGGGTCCGAGCTCAAGCATGTCGCCGAGCACGGCGACGCGACGGCTAAACTCAGATCTCGGCGTAAGGCCAAGAATGGAAAGTGCCGCGCGCATTGAGGCTGGGTTGGCATTGTAAGACTCATCGATGATGGCGATGCGGCCGTCTTTGCCGTCGATGAGGATGCGCCCGCCGCGGCCGGCTTGCGCCTGAAGCCCTGAGAGAGAGCGCGCGGCAAGTGCGAGGTCGGCGCTGGCAATCTTCACCGCAGCCAGCACGGCAAGCGAGTTCTGTACCAGGTGGCGCCCAGGCGCGCCCAGGCTGTAATCGATGTGTGTCCCAAGAATATTGGCCTTCACCTTCGAGCCATCGGGATGAAGGTCGACCTCGAGCAGCCGTGCCTCTGCGCTTCTCGCCTCGCCGAAGCCGATAATTTTGGCGCCGGCTTTCAGTGCACGATTTTTCAGCCGCTCATAATACGGGCTGTCACGATTGATGATCGCCGTGCCGAGTCGCTCGAGCCCGCGAAAGATTTCGGCCTTGGCGTCGGCGATCTCATCGACAGAGCGGAAGAAGCCGAGATGCACCGGCGCCACCGTGGTGACGATGGCAATATGCGGCCTTATCAGCCTGGTCAGTGCGTCGATCTCGCCGGCGTGGTTCATGCCGGCCTCGAACACGCCGAAGCGCGTCTCCTTTGGCATATTGGCGAGCGACAGAGGCACGCCCCAATGATTGTTGAAAGACTTGACCGAGGCATGCACCGAGCCGCTCGGCGCGAGCGTCCGTCGCAGCGCCTCCTTGGTGCCGGTCTTGCCGACGCTGCCGGTGACGGCGATCACCACCGTGTCATGAGCCCGCGCGCGTCCGGCACGGCCAAGAGCGTTGAGCGCTTCGAGAGTATCGCCGACATGGACCAGTCTCTCCTCATCTCCGGGCGGAAAGCTTCGGTCCACGATGGCGCATGAAGCACCTTGCTCCAAAGCTGCGGCGACGAAGGCGTGGCCGTCGCGATTTGGGCCTCTGATGGCGATGAAGCCCTCGCCTTTGGTAAGGCTGCGGGAGTCGATCGAGAGGCCAGCGACTGGCGCATCGGGGGCGCCGAGGCAGGTGCCACCGGTCGCGGCAACAATCTCTCCCAACGTCCAAAGCGGCTCAGCCAACCTTAGCCTCCTGCTTCAGCGCGGCTTCAACCGCGTCATGATCGCAAAACGGGATGACGGTCGTCCCGATGGTCTGTCCGGTCTCGTGGCCTTTGCCGGCGACAAGAAGGACATCGCCGCGATTGAGGCCGGCGACGGCTTCGGCGATGGCGGTTGCGCGGTCGCCAATCTCAAGCGCGCCGGGCGCTGCGGCCAGAATCTGGCGGCGAATCTCTGTGGGCTGTTCGCTGCGCGGATTGTCGTCAGTGACGATGGCAAGATCGGCCTTCTCCACTGCCACGCGTCCCATCTCGGGCCTCTTTCCCTTGTCGCGGTCGCCGCCGCAGCCGAACACGACCACGAGCCGATTCTGGACGTAAGGCCGCAAGGCATCGAGCGCTTTGGCAAGTGCGTCAGGCGTGTGGGCGTAGTCGATGAAAATCGGCGCGCCGCCTCCCGCCGTTCCCGCAAGGTCGAGGCGCCCGCGTGCGCCGTGCAGGGTTTCGAGCAACGGCAGGACCGTGTCGGAGGAGCCGCCGGTCGCCAGGGTGAGCCCTGCTGCGACCAAGGCGTTGGAGGCCTGGAAGGCGCCGACCAGCGGCAAGCGTACTTTATGCTTCTTGTCATCATGCTCGATGACCAGGATTTGCCCGAAGCCGTCGACCTCAGCCGAGACCAGCCGCAAGGCACTGCCGGCGCGACCGACGGAGATCAGCTCCAATCCTTTCGCCTTTGCCTCATCGGCAACGCATAAGCCGGCCTCGCTGTCGACATCGACCACGGCGCTCGCGCCTTTAGGCAGGAGCTCGGTGAACAGGCGAAGCTTCTGCGCGAAATAGTCCTCGACGCTCGCGTGATAGTCCAAATGATCGCGCGTGAGATTGGTGAAGGCGCCGGCGGCAAAGTGGATGCCGTCCACCCTGCGCTGCTGCAGGCCGTGGCTCGAGGCTTCCATGGCGAAATGTGTGACACCGTCCTTGGCAAGGCGGGCAAGGATCGCATGCAGTTCGATCGGGTCCGGCGTTGTGTGCTTGAGCACCTCACTGCCGCGCGGGCTCACCACGCCGACGGTGCCAAGACTTGCTGCCTTGAAGCCCTGCCCAGTCCAGATCTGGCGCACGAAAGAGGCAACCGACGTCTTGCCGTTGGTGCCGGTGACGGCGACCGCAGTCTTTGGCTGGTGGCCGAAGAAGCGCGCGGCGATCACAGCAAGAAGTCGGCGCGGGTCATTGTCCTCTATGACAGGCACGGGTGCGCTCGCGGGTGCGCCGCCCTTCGGCACGAGAATCGCCGCTGCGCCCCGCTGCAAGGCATCGGCGATAAAGCGCGCGCCGTCGGTCTTCACACCCGGCAACGCCGCGAACAAATAGCCAGGCTTGACCGCGCGGCTGTCGGCCGCGACCCCCGAAATAGGGATGCGGTCCGCGCCCGCAGGCAGCCTAGCCTCGAGCCCGATCAGCTCACCGAGTGTCATTTCCGGACCTGAACCCCGAAAAGCGGCGTTTCCTTGGGCTCCCAAGGGTTCGCCAACGCCTTGATGTGAGGCGTCTTTTAATAGGAGGCGAGCACCTTCGCGTCAAATTGGCGCTGGTCGTCGGGAAGCCGTGGCGCGACGCCCAAGATCGGGCCGATGCGTTCGATGATCTTGCCGGCCGTGGGCGCGGCATTGGTGCCCGCCGTCGCCTGGTTGCTCGAGGCAGCCACGCGCTGCGGCTCATCGAGCATGACGAGCACGAGATATTCAGGCGCGTCGGTCGGGAAGGTGCAGAGGAAGCTCGTGAGCAGCGATGAAGTCGAGTAGTGGCGTCCGACCACTTTCTCGGCAGTCCCCGTCTTGCCGCCCACGCGGTAGCCCTCGGCATTGGCGCGCTTGCCGGTGCCCTTCAGCACGTTGAGCCGCATCAACTTCACCATGGCGGCGCTTGTTTGCGGTTTGAGCACGCGGGTGGCCATGCTCATCCCCTCCTCGCGTGAGCGCGGCAAGAAGGTCGGAGTCACGGCGACGCCGCCATTGACGAGCGGCAGCGTGCCGGTGGCGAGCTGGAGCGGGGTCACCGAAAGACCATGGCCGAAGGCGATGGTCATGGTGTTCAGCTTCTGCCAATGATGGGGAACGATGGGCGCGGCGGTGTCGCCGATCTCAGTCGGCGTGCGGCTGAGCAAGCCCAGCTTCTTGAGGAAGGCGCGGTGGCGGTCGACGCCCATCTCGAGCGCCATCTTCGCGGCACCGATATTCGAGGAATAGGTGAAGACCTCGGGCAGCCTCAAGACGCGATGCTGACCGTGGAAGTCACTGATGGTGAAGGAGGCGTAGTGGATCGGGCTCGATGCATCGAAAGTCGAGTGCATCGAGGCAAGGCCGTAATCGAGCACGCCGGCCACGGTGAACACCTTGAACACCGAGCCCATCTCGTAAACGCCGAAGCCAATGCGATTGAGCCGGTCCTTCTCGAGCGCCTGCTCTCGGCGGTTCGGGTCGAAGTCGGGAAGGGAGGAGAGTGCGAGCACCTCGCCCGAATGAACATCCATGACGATACCGGCCGCCGCCTTGGCGTGGTAGGTGGCCATGGCGCGGCCGAGTTCCTCGCGCAAGACGTGCTGCACGCCGAGATCGAGTGAGATCGACACGCTTTCCTCGGTTGACGGCGTGTCGGGGTGGAGCATGGTGAGCTGGGGATTGTCGTCGACGAATTTCTCGATGCCAGCGAGCCCTCGGTTGTCCACATCGACGAGACCGACGACGTGGCTCGCGGTCGAACCCATCGGATAAACCCGACGATATTCCTCGATGAAGTCGAGACCGGGCTGGCCAAGCTCGTAGATCTCTTCCTGCTGCTTAGGCGTGAGCTCGCGTCTGATGCGGACGAATCTCCGCCCGTTCTTGAGTTTCTCGCGGAGCTCGGAGGCGTTGACGTCAGGAAGCACGCTCGTCACCTGCTCGACCAGCTCGTCGATGTCGATGACTTTCTGCGGATCGGCGTAAAGGGTCGCTCCCTTGATGTCGGTCGCAAGCAGTCTGCCGTGGCGGTCGACGATGTCGGGCCGGTGAACTGTGGTCGAGATGTCACGCAGGCTTCCGCCGGCTGGTCCGGCCCCGATGAAGCCGAGCGCAACGAGACGGCCGGCGATCAGCACGAAGGCGAGCGCGAAGCCGAGACACGCAAGGCGGAAGCGATACCGGCCGCGCGCAAGATAGGCCCGCTCGGCCCGGGCCTCTGCGGCATTCCATTTGGCGGACTCGGACACGGGATCCTTGAGCCTAATGAGCTGAAGCCTGGACTGGAGCGACGATCTTGGCGGCCCACGGCAAGGCAGTGGTCGTCGCGGGTTCCGCTTCTGCCGTCGCAATGGTCGCTTTGGGCTTTGCCGTAGGCTTGATTGCCGCGGGCGCGGCCGGCGTTGCCGCAGCAGTGATCTCCAGACGCGTTCGATCGAAGTCGCGATCGGACACGGTGTCGACGGTGACAAGCTGCTGGGGCTGTGCCGGAGCGAGCTTCAAATATTTTTGGGCAAGACGCTCGATGCGCTCAGGGCGATTGAGCAGGCTCCATTCGGCGCGCAACACGGCGAGCGCGTCACGCTCCTCGTCGATTTGCTTGCCGAGAGAGGCGATCTCCTCGTCGAGTGAGCGCGCTTCGTACTTCACCTGATAGATGACGTAAGCGAGCGCGACGAGGCCTAGGACGAGGCAGACATTTACAAAACGCAACATGTTGAACCCACAAACTTGACTTAACTCACATGCCAAAACTGATCTGCGGGACCCCCAAAGCAGCAAGGTCGAGAGCATGGGCTGGCGCCGCAGTGCGCTCAGCCGCCCTGAGGCGGGCCGAACGCGCGCGTGGATTTCGCCTGATCTCGCTCTGATTCGGTTCTATCGGACGCCGGTTAAGAAGCCGGAAGCTTGGCGCGAAATCCGCCGCGGAGGCCTCGGGCAAATGTCGCGAGGCGCGCGGTGCCGGCGTGCTGCGGCTCGCGAAGAAGCGCTTGGTGATACGGTCTTCGAGCGAATGAAAAGTAACGACCACAAGCCTGCCGCCCGCCTTGAGCAGTTGCTCGGCGGCGGAAAGGCCATGTGCCAGCTCATCGAGCTCGTCGTTGAGGTAAAGACGAAGCGCCTGGAAGGTCCGTGTCGCCGGGTGTTTGGCTTCATCGCGCTTGCGGCCGAGCACGCGGGCCACGATGTCCGACAATTCTTTCGTCGTCTCGATGGGCATTTCGGCGCGCCGCGCCACGATAGCTTTGGCGATCGCGCGCGAGCGGCCTTCTTCGCCCAGCTTGCCGATGATCTCCGCGAGCTCTCCGGCCGAAAGCTCGTTGACGATATCGCTCGCGCTCGGACCCTCTTTGCCCATGCGCATGTCGAGGGGTCCTTCCTTCATGAAAGAAAAGCCTCGGGAAGCCTCGTCGAGCTGCAACGAGGAGACGCCGAGATCGAGCGCGACGCCATTGACCGCCTCGATCCCCTCTCGCTTCATAATCTCTTCCATGTCGCCGAAGCGTCCGGCGACGAGCTTGAGCCGGCTCGGAAACTTCTCGGCCAGAGCCTTACCCGCGGTAATCGCCTCGGGATCGCGATCGATGGCGATGACCTTGCAGTCCGCTGCTTCTAAGATCGCTTTGCTGTAGCCGCCGGCGCCGAACGTCCCATCGACGATGATCGCGCCAGACCTCGGCTCAAGCGCGCGAAGCACCTCCGAGAGCATCACGGGAATGTGGCGGGCCGGTCCGCCGACGGCCGCCATGTGCGCGCCGCGACCCGCCATCATTCCCGTGCTCCCTCTGGCCCGCCGCTTCCGCGGCGCCCCGCGCCGAGTAGTTTGCGAAGGTCACGCACCTTCTTGCGCGCCTCCGCCTGATAGGATTCGAAGCGCTTCGGCTCCCACATCTGAAACTTCTCGCCGAGCCCGACGAAAGTAATGTGAGTACTGATGCCGGCGTGATCGCGGAGGCGCTCCGGTAGAGTGGTGCGTCCGTCCTGATCGATGGAGAGAACTTCGCTGGTGCCGAATAGAGCGGTCGCGAGCTGGTCCTTCTCGTCCGAATAAGGCGCGAGGTCCTCGACCAGCGCGTTGATCTTGTCGACAAGGCGTTGGCCACCGGCGTCGAGCGCAGGCGCATCGAGTGACGGGTAGCAATAGATGCCGTCGAGACCGTCTTTGGCGAGAACTGTGCGGAAAGAAGCCGGGACTGAGACGCGGCCTTTCGTGTCGATCTTATTGGTGAATGTCGACACAAACTGGTCCATCTCCCCCTCATGCGCACTCGGACCG
>JBKOUI010000247.1:0-2835 GCA_046723315.1 Pseudomonadota bacterium
ATTTGACACTGTCCTTCGCTGGCCTGGTGATACTGGCGGAGCGTGAACACCCGATCCCATCCCGAACTCGGCCGTGAAAAGCTCCAGCGCCGATGGTACTGCGTCTTAAGACGCGGGAGAGTAGGTCGTCGCCAGGCTTGCAAAGGACAGGGTCAAGCATTCGCTGCTCGCGCGCTTCGCGACGCTTGAGCGCGGCATGGGCTGCCAGAGCCCTCATCGAGATCATTCCCCTCTTTCACGAGTGGGTTTGCCACACGAAGCCAAAAGCCGCCGGCGGATAGTCTCCCCGGCGGCTTTTCGTTTGTGCGCTTGACTCTATCGCGCGGAGCGCTCGTCCTCGCAGGCAAGCGACGTTGCGCCAAATGCCGTGGCAGTCCGGTCGCAGGACCTGGCCGGCTTCGCTTCGGTGAAGGTGGCGTAGAGCCATTGCATCACACCGGGCTTCGGCGTCGCATCGGCGAGTGCCGCCTCCTGTGGTTTGCTTGCACTGGCCAGCAAGATGCCCTCTGTTGCTGATCGATTACGCGCAACGACGAGATCGCCGCGACGCCCAGTCTTGAGATAGAAGGCATTGCCGCCCGCCATCGCGACATACTGCACGCGGTACGGGATGTTAAGCCCCGCGACATGGAAATGCATGGCGTTGCCCACCGGCGCGTAGCGCTCGCCTCGAAGCACGGCGTCGGCCGCTCGCTCGACCTGCGGCAGCTCTCTCTCGTTTAAAGGCCGCGTCAGAACACCAGCGGCGAATTGGCCTGGCTGTCCCACCACGCCGCAGATCGTATTCGGATAAAGCGGCGAGGCAACGCGATTCATGACCACTGTGCCGACGGCCATCAGTCCATCGCGGCTCGAGCGGTTCGACTCGAAATACATGGCGCGGATGAGACACGTTCGCTCGTCGGAGGCGGCGGCGGTCTGCTCGATCCTCCCTTGCGCGCTCGGCGGCTGCCCCGTGCAGCCTTGCAAGCAGACCGCGCCCAGGACGGCGAAAAACCCCGCCAGCCAAGTTGTCCCACTATTCCCGCTCATGCCCCCGTCCGGCGAGAAGCAGCCCCTAGAAGGGAACTAGGTTAAGCACCGTTGCCTTGTCCTGTCATGCGTAAGTTCCTGACCTCCAGCCACATTTCCGTCTAAGCTTTTTGCATGGCAAAGCGGAGTGCTGGACTTCTGCTGTACCGCGGCTCTGGGCCAAAGCTCGAGCTCCTGCTCGTCCATCCCGGCGGCCCGTTCTGGACGAAGAAGGACGACGGCGCTTGGTCGCTCCCCAAGGGCGAATATGAGCCAGGCGAAGACTCGGCTGCGGTCGCCCGCCGCGAGTTCGAGGAGGAGCTTGGCAGCCCGCCTCCGCATGGAGGATTGATCGAGCTCGGCGAGCTCATGCAGCCGAGCCGCAAGGTGATCGCGGCGTTCGCCGTCGAAGGCAATTTCGATCCGGCCAAGCTCGTCTCAAATCATTTCGAGATTGAGTGGCCGCCGAAGAGCGGACGGAAGCAATCCTTCCCCGAGGTTGATCGCGCCGCATGGTTCGCGCCGGCTGAAGCGCAAAAGAAGATTCAGCCAGGGCAGGCGCCGTTCATCGATCGCTTGCTCGAGATATTGCAATCGAGGACAGCGGTAGCGCGCTAGGGTTGCGGAGCAAGGGGCTTTGCATTTGCCGCTGGCTGGGGCACCATGGCAACTTCAGAGGGAAGCCACCCAAGCTCCATACTGCTCGCCATCGTCCATCCGCTCATTCCCATTTCGTGCCATCGAATCATGCCCTTCATGCGTTTTGCGAAAATGACCGGCAAGAGACGAGGCGTGACCCCCCGCAATGAGCATTCCTCTCGCTAAGCCGCGAGGCAGCCATGCGTGGCTAGTCGCTATCGTCGCGATGTTGTCCGCATTATCGGCGACCCTGGTGCTGTTGCCGCCGCAAGCAGCGCGCGCTTTCGACCCACTCAACCCCTTCGACAGCTTCACCGATAGCGGCCCGGTCACGCCCGAGGAGCGGGAGCAGCGCGAACAGATCCGGGCCGATCTCTACGATCGCTTCAGCCCCGCCTATCGCATCGACGCGCCGTTCGTGAGCGAGACCTCAGTCGCCGCGCTGCAACAGGCGATCGAGCGCTATCGCCAAATCGTGGCCGCCGGCGGATGGCAGGTCACCGGCGACAAGATCACCCTCAGACCAGGCGATACCGGCTCCGAGATTGTCGCCATCAGACGACACCTCCTCATGGAAGGCGACATTAGTGGAGGATCGGAAAACAATCCGACCTTCGACCAGGAATTCCTCGAGGGGCTCGCCAAATTCCAGATCAGAAATGGTCTCCGTGTCTCGGGCTTCGTCGATTCGCGCACACTCGCCGCACTCAACGTCACGGCACCCGAGCGCCTCAAGCAATTGGAAAGCAATCTCGCGCGCATCCAGGGGCTGATGAGCATCAACAAGGCGCCGCGCTACGTGCTCGTCAACGTTCCTGCCTTCATCGCTCAAGCGGTGGAGAACGGCGCTCTAGCTCTCGAGAGCAACGTGGTCGCCGGCAAGCCAGCCCGGGCAACGCCGCAAGTCTCCGCCAAAATCATCGAGATCAATTTCTTTCCGACCTGGACGGTGCCGGAGATCGTCGCTCAGCAGGATCTCATTCCGAAGATCAGGAAGGATCCGAGCTATTTCAGCGAAGAGCACTTCTCGGTTATGACCGACTACAAATCTCCGCCGCTCGATCCAACCACCGTCGATTGGAACTCGCCGCAAGTGGTGAGCTACAAGTTCCGCCAGGACCCTGGTCCATTTAATGCGCTCGGCGTTGTGCGCATCAACATGCCGAACAAGCACAACGTCTACAT
>JBKOUI010000248.1:0-16992 GCA_046723315.1 Pseudomonadota bacterium
GGCTGATACCGAGGCGGACATCAACCTTATTCGCCATGAATTGCGTCGGCACGAGAAAGACCTCACGCGTCGCCCCGCCGTCGACATGCATTTCGTCATAAAGCGCGCCGTCCGCAGCGACCTTGATGAAGCCCGGCGGAAACACCGCAGGGATCGCCGCAGAGGAGAGCAACACAATGCGGAACAGCTCGAGCGCCTCGGGCCTGCCGCTGGTCGCGATCGCTCCCATATCCCAGACCACCGGACGCTCAGCATCGAGATTGGTCGTTCCAATGAGGAGTCTCCGCCCCTTCATATGCTCGGCGGCGACCTCTTTCAGGAACTCGTCATTGACATAGTGGGCGACGACCTTTGCCAGCGGCGCATTGCTCGCAAGCGAGTCTCCACCGAGAAGGCCCCGCACCGGCTCGGCGATGGCGATGTCCTTGGTGTTCGATTGCGTAAATACCTCTTTGAGGGCAGCATCGTATTTTGGGCCGAGGAAAGCGAAGGGCGCGGTGAGCGCGCCGGTCGAAACTCCCGTCACCACGTCGAACTCTGGCCGCTTACCCGAAGCGGTCCAGCCGCCAAGAACTCCGGCGCCAAACGCGCCGTCGCTGCCTCCGCCGGACAAGGCGAGGAAATTGACGACAGGGCGGCGTCCCTTGGCGAGAAGCTCGGGCCGGTTCGCACGAACTTGCGCCCATTTCTCTTTGACGATGGCATCGGAATTCGGCGGCAGCTGATCGCCCCAGAAGCGGATCGGAGCCGCCCCCATGCCCACCACCGACGCTTGGCTTTCCAGCGCAGGCGGCACAGGATTGCGGGCACTGGCCACGGCGCAGCCCGCAAGCGCGCCGGCAAGTGTCGAATACAGTATGACGCGACCCAACCCTGGACGCACGACCCGTACCCCCGTAACCGGCTCGTAGCAGGAAAAGTCAGCGAGACCAACAATCAGTCATAAGAATGGCGAAGTTACGCCCGTTGCCATGGCCGGAAATGGGCGATTTAGCCCCAGGCTAGCGGTCTCGCCGATGGCGCATCCCTCGGCTATAACCCGCCTTCTCGCCTTCACATCCAGGGAGGTGTCATGCGACGCGTGCGCGCCACTTTCATTCTCGTATTAATGGCAATTTCCGCCGGCACAGTCGACCGTGCCGCCGCTGACGAATGCAGGATCAGCGATTCCGCGCTTTGCCTGGCCAATCCCAACTGTCACTGGGACGTCGATAAGCGAGGCTGCGAGCCAGGCCCGCTTCAGGCAACTGACGCCTGCGCCGCTCACGAAGACAAGGGCATATGTGAATCCGATACGACACTCGGCTGCCAGTGGTCAGCCGACAAGAAGGAATGCCTGTCGAAAGCCAACGCCCAATAATACGGAATCAGTGCCCGCTCGGCCGTTCGCGCCTGATGCAGCGGAAGCCGAGATGACAGGTCGAGGTGTCAATCGGCTCGGCGTGGCGCGCGGCGGGGCGGTAGCGTCGGCAATAATTCGGCGCGCAAAGATGCGATCCGCCCTTGATCACCTTGCGTGGAATTTTGATGCGTGGCTGACAGGGATCGTAGCTCTCCTCCTCGCGAGGGCCGCGCGGATTGACTGGCATGCAGCATGATTTTTGCTGCGCGTGGGTTGAGACGTACCAATCGGTCGTCCATTCCCACACATTGCCGATCACGTCGTAGAGACCATAGCCGTTGGGCGGAAAGCTGCGCACCGGAGAGGTGCCCTCGTAACCGTCCTTGAGCAGGTTCTGCCAAGGAAACTCACCCTGCCAAGTATTGGCCATGGGCTTGCCGTCTGGCTCGAGCACGTCGCCCCAGGCGAACTCTTTGCCGTCGAGACCGCCGCGCGCGGCGAACTCCCACTCGGCCTCGGTGGGCAATTCCTTGCCGGCCCATTTCGCGTAAGCCTCAGCGTCGCGATAGGAGATGTGCACGACCGGGTAATCGTCGAGGCCCTTAATCGTGCTTCCGGGCCCGTAAGGATGCCGCCAGTCGGCGCCGAAGCCGAAGGTCCACCAATTCGACCAATTAGTGAGATCAACAGGGCCTTGG
Source organism: Pseudomonadota bacterium (assembly GCA_046723315.1). Taxonomy (GTDB): domain Bacteria; phylum Pseudomonadota; class Alphaproteobacteria; order Rhizobiales; family Methyloligellaceae; genus Methyloceanibacter. The sequence continues at coordinate 2,041 of JBKOUI010000248.1, forward strand.
CTTTTCACGAAGACAAGCGAGCCAGCGCGCAGCATATGCGGCAGGGCGCCGGGATAGTCCTTAGGATCGGGCGCAATCTCGGCATAGGTGACGTAGCGCGTGTCTTTGACGAAGCGGGCGAACTCGCCGTTGGTCACAGGCGTCTGATCGATCCAGAAACCATCGACCTTGACACGATGGGCGGGCTTCTCCTCCGCGTAGTGGTGGTCCGAGCCCATAGTGAACTCGCCGCCAGGCACGAACACCATCTCGGACCTAGGCCGAGCCTTGAGCCCGCCTGCCCGCTTCACTTTGCGCGCGATGCTCATGCGAGATCTCGCATCATTGAGCAGCCTTGGCAGCAGGAGGGAAGATCGTCTTCCAATCGTTCTTCATGCTGATGACGATCCAACCATCCTTCTTAGCTTCGTCATAGAGCTCCTGGGTGAAGGTGCCGACCTTCGTGTCAGGCAGTCCTTGCGCGGGGCCATAGGCATATTCGCGGTCGGCGTCGTCGTGGAGCACGAGCATCTTCAGCCGCGCGCCGTCGCCCGCGCCGGTATATTCCAGCATCTGCTGATCGCCGGTCGAGTTGCCGAACGCGGCGTAAGGCCTGAGCCCGATCATCAGGTGAATGCCTTCGGGCTTGCCGGCGAAGTTGTCGTTCAACAGGAGCTTCGGGTCCTTGGTCAGGACTGGCTTGCCGTTCTGATCATAACTGTAGGTCGTGCCGCCGGCGGTGCCGACGACTTGCTCCGGTGGGATATCATAGGTCTTGTCGGAATAAACGCGGACGAAATCCTGACCGCCGCCGGTCACGATGTAGGTCTTGAAGCGATTCGCTCGCAGATAGCTCAGCACTTCCTGCATCGGCTGGTAGGTGAGCTCGGTATAGGGACGCTTCCAGCGCCCATCCTTGGCCATCGCGATCCATTTTTCGACTTCCGCTTCGAAGTCGTCGACCGTCATACTCGTGAGCGTGGCGGCGGCGATCTTTTCGAGGTCCGATGTCGAGAGTTTTTCAATCGCCGCGCGGTCGCCAGACAGGAACGACATGACGGTCTTGAACGGCTCCTCGTTGGCGAGTTCAGGCTTGGCCTTGACCAGAGCCGGCACCCGTTCCAGGCAATAGATCACCTGCGTGTACATCGGGTGCTCGACCCACAGCGTCCCATCCTGGTCGAAGGTGGCGATGCGCTTCTCCGGCGCCACGAAGTTCGGGCTCGAAGCATCAGTGGTAGCCTTCACGAAATCCACGATTGCCTGCTTGGTCGGCCCATCGTTCCACGACGGCAGCGGATCGTCCGCCGCTTGAACAGTCGAGATGAGGCAGAGCAGCAATGTGGCGGTACAGGCAAAGCGCTGAGCCCACTGCGCGATCATGACATGTCTCCGTTCCACAGCGGATTTGGGATGAGAGAGGGCGGCCCGCAGGCCGCCCACTCGGTCACCAGTGTTAAAAGGCCCTAGTCACTTAGACCGGTCGACTTCATTTCCTGGACCTGGTGCATGACCTGCTCCAGATTGTAGCTGGCCGGGTTCTGCAGCATCGGGAAGTCGATGTAGCTCTGAAGTTCCTTCAGCCACAGCGCCTGGCCGATCGGCAGCATGTTCCAGTCATATTGATAGGCGGTCATCGGCGCGGCGATGGCGCCGCCGACACCCATGAGCGTCTTCTGCCACGAACCAACCGAAGTCTCGAAGGGATCGCGCTTGATGTTGACAACCTGGGTCCAGGCGTAAGGGACCACGCCATTGATGAAGCCGGCTGGGTTGTCGGACACCATGGCGAAGTACATCTTCCAGTTCTTGTACCGCACCGCCGACGGCTGCTTGCCTGAGTAGTACAAGAAGCTATCGCGCGCCGACTTGTCGGACTTGCCAGTGAGATAGTCGATCTGGTTGACGCCATCGAGCGTGGTCTTGACGAGGCCGGGATATTTGCCGGCCTCAATCTGCTTCTTCAACTCGTTACCTTTGGGACCACCAGCGATCTCGACGAACGTGGGCACCCAGTCAAGGGACGCGAAGATATCGTTAAAGACCGTGCCAGGCTTGATGTGCCCAGGCCAGCGGACAACGCAAGGCGCACGCATGCCGCCTTCCCAGGTGCTGAGCTTACCGCCCTTGAAGGGTGTGGTGCCGCCGTCCGGGTAGGTCTCGGTCTCGGCGCCATTGTCGGTGGTGAAGACGACGATGGTGTTGTCGAGCTGGCCCATGTCCTCCAACTTCTTGAGCACGTAGCCGATATTGTCGTCCATCTGCTTCATGCCGGCTTCGTTGACGCCCCAGTCCTTGCCGCCCTTCTCACCGACCATGTCCATATATTTGTCCGACAACACGGTCGTGATGTGCATGCGCGCCGGGTTGTACCAGACGAAGAACGGCTTGCCGGTCTTCTTCGGATCGTTGCGATCGAGGAAATCGATGACGTGAGACGAAATCTCCTCGTCAACGGTCTTCGAGCGCTCCAAGGTCAGTGGTCCTTCATCGTGGCAATTTTGACTTGCTTGCGATCCGTCGGACGACTTGCACCAGAGCACGTTGCGCGGCGGCGTCAGGCAGGTTGTCGTCTTGGGATCGACCGCGCCGGGGACCTCAGGTACGCCCGGGATCGGCGTGTTTTTGCACGGCGGAGCTAGCGTCTGCTCCGTCGGGGACTTGTTGATGTCGGGAAAGCTCACCTGCTGCATGGCATCGAGGTGATAAAGATAGCCCCAATATTCTTGAAAGCCATTCGCGGTGGGCAGTGACTCGGTGGTATCGCCAAGGTGGTTCTTGCCGAACTCGCCGGTCGTGTAGCCTAGATCGAGCAGGAACCTCGCGAGTGTCGGTGTACCTGTCCGCAGGTAGGACGGGCTTCCGGGGATTTCCGGTAGAACCATCCCGACGCGCACCGGTTGCATGCCGGTGATGAAGGCGGTACGCCCGGCCGTACAACTCTGCTCGGCATAGTAGGTCATGAACTTTGCGCCTTCATGCCCGATGCGGTCGATGTTGGGCGTTTCGCCGACCGCCAGGCCCTGGTGATAAATGCTCGGCTGCATCCAGCCGATGTCGTCGCCCATGATGAACAGAATGTTGGGCTTCGTTTCCTGGGCGGCTGCCGGAGCGACCGCTCCACCCGCGGCCAAACCGGCGGCAAGAATTGCTGCTAAGGCAGTCATGGTCCCGCCGCAACGTACTCTTGCTTTGCAGTCTTCGTCTTTGGCTATGGAAATCGCGATCTTACTCATCGTTTCCTCCTCCGGTTAAAGTTCAAATTTCTAACCGCCTTCCGTGACGATCAGGCCGTCGCTAGTTGCGGATATTCACGGCACCAATGTGCGCTATTGCTGCCGTCGAGGTGTGGACACGGGGCCCGATCACTTCGCCTGTCCGATATCGTGCCTCATGGCTTGGCTCCTTCAATGTCCACGCCCGACATTGGACGCGCGATCCCGCGTCGGACACCCCGTTGATATTGAGAGGGCGTCGCATTAGCGCCCCGTGTTTAGTTGCCTTGCCGCGCGGCGATGGCCTTTTCAATCTGCTCCTTGACCGCCTCGAGGTTGAAGGACGCGGCCTGCTGCATCGGCGGGAAGTCGATGAAGCTCTGGGCGAACTTCCCCACCTCCTGCTGCACGAACACGAAGCGCCAGAACTCGTAGGTGTACCAATTGGCGAAGTTCATCGAGCCTGAATCTTTGGCGGGCATACCGGTCCGCTCGAATGGGTCGAGGCGGAGGTTTGTCAGAATTGGCCAATCCACTTTGACCGTGTTGCCGAGCCATCCCTCGGGCTGATCGATGAACCGGTATTTGTAGTCGCCAATCCGCACCGCGCCGAGCGTCGTCTCGGCGAAATAGAAGATCTCGTTTCGCTTCGACGGCGACTTGCCGGTGATGAAGTCCAGCTGGTTGTAGCCGTCGAGATGGACTTTGTAATTCGTGCCGCCGACATTTTTGCCGGCGAGCAGCTCCTCCACGATGTTGGCATTGCCTGCCGCCGCGACGAAGGTCGGGAACCAGTCGAGACCGGAGATGATGCTGTTGTCGATCACCCCGGCACGAACCTTCCCCGGCCAGCGCAAGATGCACGGCACGCGGAAGCCGCCTTCGAGCGCGGTGCCCTTACCGCCGGCAAATGGCGTCTGCCCGCCGTCCGGCCAGGTGAAGTTCTCCGCACCGTTATCGGTGGTGAACACGACGATGGTGTTGTCGGCGAGACCTTGGTCGTCGAGATGCTGCAGCACGGCGCCGACGCAGTCGTCGAGCTGCGCCATGCCCGCTTCCTCGATGGACCAGCCGTTCTCGGAGGTCCGCATGCCCTCGTATTTGGGCGAGAGATGCGTCACCACATGCATGCGCGAGGGGTTGTACCAGACGAAAAACGGCTTGCCGGCCGCCTTGGCCTTGTCGATGAACGCGATGGTCTTGTCGCGGATAACCTCGTCGACCGTTTCCAGGTTGTATTTGATGCCGTCGATTGGATGCGGCGGGAGAGGTCCTTCATCGGTGATCTTCTGCTTGCCGCCTTGCCCCAACGTGGATCGTCGGTCTGGTCGTCTTCCTCGCTTGCGTGGCAGTGCAAGAGATTGCGCGGACCGTCCTGATCCTTGAGTTTCTGCGGATAGTTCGGGTGGAAAGGATCCTCCATCGCGTCGAGGTGATAGAGGTAGCCCCAGAACTCGTCGAAGCCGTGCAGCGTCGGCAGATATTCGTTGCGATCGCCGAGATGGTTCTTGCCGAACTGGCCGGTGGCATAGCCCATGGTCTTGAGCACCGTGGCGATGGTCGGCGCCTTGTCGGGCATGCCGACAGTGGCTCCGGCCTGGCCGACGGTGGTGAGGCCGGTACGCATCGGCAGCTCGCCGGTGATGAAGTTAGCGCGGCCCGCCGTGCAGCTCGCCTCGGCGTAATAGGACTGGAACAGCGTGCCTTCGGAGGCGAGCTTGTCGAGATTGGGCGTCTTGCCCGCCATCATGCCGCGGTTATAGGCGCCGATGTTGAACCAGCCGATATCGTCGCCCATGATGAAGAGGATGTTGGGCTGCGATCCTGACGGCGCGGTCTGCGGCTGGGGCTGATCTTCAGCTTGCGCCTTCGATGTTCCGACCGCCGCGAGCGCGAACAACGACGCTCCGCTTAGCAAGATCGTTCTGCGATCTAACCCCCCGTGATCTTGGTCTTGATCTTTCTCGTGGACTCCAGCTCCTTTGGATTCGTGACTCATGCCGCTCCTCCAGCGTTCACGTCCCTCGATTTATCACTGGCACTTTCGCAGAGTTTTTTGACGCCACGAGGTCTGCGCGGCAAATCACAACTCGGTCAGGTTGCGCGCGGCACGAATCGCAGCCCAAAGGATGCAGGCGGAGTTTCGGCCACACTGTTGCAATTCAGGCATTCAGGGGCCGAGGAAACGATCGAATGGTCGCCCAAACCGGGCTTGCTATGGCCCAAATGTCGTTGTGAACTAAATGCTGTAGGCTGCGGGCAGCGAGGCGCGTCGCGGGCGACGGAGCGGTATGAGTTACACCTCGCCAACAACTCAAAAAGCCTCGGGCAAGCCACTTGTGGCGCTTACCGGCGCCACGGGCTTCATCGGCAAATATCTCCTCAAGGAACTGCCGAAGCGCGGCTACCGCCTGCGCGTGCTGCTGCGCCGTCCCACTATGCTTCCCGAGGGCTGCGCTAGTGCGGTGATCGGCGATCTCGCCCAGCCCTACAACATGGCCGAAGCGCTGTCTGGCGTCGACGCGGTGATCCACTCCGCCGGCATTGCCAGCACCATGTCCGGCTTGCCTGAGGACGACTATCGCCTGTTCAACACCGAGGCGACGGTAAAATTCGCCCGTGCCGCTGAGCGGGCGCGGGTGAAGCGTTTCGTTTTTCTCTCCTCGATCAGGGCGCAGTCGGGACCGACGGCCGAGGGCGTGCTCACCGAGGAACGCGAGCCGCGGCCGACTGACGCCTATGGCAGATCGAAACTTGCCGCAGAACAGGGCTTGGCCGAGACCGCGCTCGATTGGGTCGCGCTGCGTCTCGCCCTTGTTTATGGACCGGGAGTCGAAGGCAACATGGCGCGTCTGATCAAGCTCGCCCGCTCGCGCTATCCCCTGCCGCTTGCCGGGCTCAAGGCCGAGCACTCCTTGCTCGCACTCGACAATCTGGTCGAGGCCGTCGACAAAGTTCTTGCCGCGCCGGAGCCGCTGAAACGTCCCTTCATCGTCGCCGATCCGAAAGCGCTGACGCTCGGCGCGATCATTGCTGCAATGCGTGAGGGACTTGGGCGCCGCGCGGCACTGTTCTATGTGCCGAAGCCTTTGCTCAAGAGCGCGCTCCGCGCCGCGGGTCATGCGGAAGGTTACGAGCCTTTGTTTGGCTCGCTCGTCGCCGATCCCTCGGCACTTGGAAAACTGAACTGGGTTCCACCCGTCGAGACAAAAGCGGGACTCGCCGCGCTCGTGAGAAAATGATCCGCCTGCGAATGGATGCTGCAGAGCACAAAATGCCGCGTCTTTTTCCCCTTTTGGAGATGAGCAGTCTTATCATCGTCGCATTTTCTTGCTATGGTGATCATGGCTGACGTGGGGGTCGCCAAATTGAAGCAAGGCCGGAGCCTTGGAAGTGCGACTCTGACCCCGCGGCTAAATCACTCAGAGCGATCTTTCAGGCAGGCCCGAGGAGGTGGGATGGCACTCCCCAAGGTAGTTCTGCGCGGAAGAAAGATTATTCTCCTGAGCGGCTTCAAGGACGGGTCTTACGACGAAGCCAGGAAGCGTCGCACTCTGGTCGTTGACGCCGAAGACAAGCTGCAGAAGGCAGCCAAGGCCAACCCCGATGCGGTGGCCTTCGGCTATGTGGCAGGCCAGTGGATCGCTGCGGCCTGACGGGTTTTGGAGCTGACGAATAAGCGTCGCTGAGCGGCGTATTTGGGCTGCGCCATAGCCGGCGCCTCATTGCTGCGAAACTGTGACGCCCCAAGGGGCGTCACCCACCGGCACCGATTTCACCACTTTCAGGCTAGGCACGTCGATCACCGAGACGTCGTTGCTGTTGCCGTTGGTGACGAACAGCAGGCTGTCGTCGGGCGTGAAGGCAAGCTGCCACACGCGCTGACCAACCAGTAGATATTTCTCGACTTCGAGCTTTTTCGCATCGATCACCGCCACGCGGTTGGCAGGGCCCAGAGCCACGAAGGCGCGCGTGCCGTCTTTGGCGATGCGGACGCCGACCGGCTGAATGTTTTCCGGCTGCACGCCGGGAATATCGAAGCCGATCGTCTTTATGATCTTGCTGGTCCTGGCGTCGATCACCGATACGCTGCCCGCCACCTCCGATGTGACCCAAACTTGTGTCCCGTCGGCGGTGAACTCGGCGAAGCGCGGGCGCGATCCGACCAACACGTTGTCGACAACTTGGTAGCTCTGGGTGTCGATGAAGTGCGCCATGTTTGAGGTCTCGGAGGTGACAACCAAGGTCTTGCCATCGGGACTGATGCCGACGCCCTCCGGCTCGACGCCGACCGGCACCTCCGCCACCACCTTGCGCTCTGCAAGATCGATCGCCGTCGCCAGGGCGTCGTCCTCGTTGGCGACGTAAACCGGATTTCCCGACGGATTGATGTTGAGTTGCTCGGGATCCGGTCCTGACGGAAGATCGCCCACGATCTCCCGCGTTCCCACATCGAAAATTTGCACCGTATCGTCGTCGCTGGCGCAGACGAGGAGATATTTGCCGTCCTTGGTCAGCATGATGCCGCGCGGACGCTGGCCGACCGGAATGGTCTGCTTGATCTCTAGCGTTGCCGAATCGAGCACCGTGATCGAGTTGCCCTTCTCGTTGGAGATATAGACGGTGTAGGCCGCTGCCGGTCCCCCGACGGTTACCGTGCCAATCAACAAGACTGTCGCCGCAAGGCTTTCCACGCGCCGCGTCATTTCCACTCCCTCACTGCAATTTGCATTTGCTCTCGGGCTGGTCGATGCCGAGCGTGTCTACCTCGGCATGTTCATGCAGAAAGCCCGGTTGCGGCGACATCGACACCGGAAGATCGGGGCCGGCGATGATGATCGGTTGCCGCAGCTGGCCGTCCCATTTGCGGAACGTCACTTTCTGTCCTTTGAAGGCGGCAAGATCGAATTGATCGCCTCTGATATAAGCGTTGACCGCGGCGAGCTCGGCAGAGCCTGTGCGCGTCGCACCCTCGCCAATCGCTCGCATCGCAACCCAGGCCTGATAGTCGAGCGGCAGCATGAAGCGGTTGGCAAAGCGCTGAAAGCGGTTCTGCATTTGCGTGGCGCCCCATTGCTCGTGCGCGGGATGCCAGCTCATGGCTTTTAGTCCTGCGGTTCCAGCCACTGGCCGCGGGTCCCAAGTCCGATAAGGAAGATACGGCCCGAACACCTCGCGTTCGTCGGCCACGACAAGAACGTCGTAGTCAGGCGCACCTTGGGTGAAGATCGGCATCTGCTGCTGGATCTGCTGCTGGCCTGAATCGGTGCGCCGCGCCTCGACTCCGCCCTTGTATTCACGCTCCTCGACGATGGTGCCGCCAAAGCGCTTAGCCGCCCGGCGGATCGCATCGAGATAGGCAAGATCCTCGGGGAAGACGCCCTTCGCCACTAACCAGCGCTGCCATTTCTTCCAAACGAGATATTGGGCAAGCGCATCGGCCAGCATGTCCAGGTCGGGCGCCGTGTGCAGCACATTGGCGCGGCAGTCCTCCTGGCGAAGGTTCACGTCTTCTGCCCTGACATTGAATAGAAGCACGTCCTTGCCTTTGACCGAGTCCGACAATTTGAGGAGGGTATCGGCCGGCGCATCGACCAGGACGAAGTGATGGCCGCTGTCGGCGAGTTTCTGCAGCACTGCTTCGGCATCACCTGCAACCGGCACCTTCTCCACATCGAGAGTGAATTGCTGCTTGGTGAAGCGCCCCGTGGTGTTGTTGTCCTTGAGCGCGATCTCAGCGCCGGCGATGCCGAGATCATCGGGCTCCACATTTAACCGCGACAGGGGAATAGGCCGCTTCACCTCCTGCTTGAGATAGCCGATCGGCACGGTTGTGAAGCCTGCAGCCGGAGCCTGCGATGCGGGCCCTTGCGGCTGATCCTCGGCGAGAACCGGCAAGGCTGCGGGGGGCAGACCAAGCATAGTCAAAACTACAAAGGCGAAGCGCAGGCGCATGCCGGGGAAAGACCTGCTCATGCATCAAGGACTTGAGAGGGCGGCGGCCGCATTTTCCGGCACGAATTTAGCCGTTAGGCCAAGGACAAAACAGCAAGAGACACAGGAGCGCATGGCAAATCTTGCTGCCTGCTCACCGCCCGCATTGGGCTCTTAACCATGCGCTTTATTGACAAATGGCAAGGCCGCGCGCAGTCTTTTTGCCGTGCGAACCCGAGTGGAGCGGCCGCAAACCGGCTGATACGGGATCACATCCAAGGGAGGAACAGATGGTGAGTTGGAAAGTGCGTGGCGCGCTGACAAGTGCGCTCGTGTTAGGCCTTGCCGGGGCAGCGAGCCCGGCATGGTCCGCAGAAGCGGGGGCGCCCGCGACGTCGGTCACGCAGGAGCAGCTGAGTGCTGCGGCAAGTGACGAGAAAAACTTCCTTCACACCAACGGTAACTACGACCAGACCCGCTATTATCCGGGCAAGCAGATCAACACATCGAACGTCGCCCATCTTCATCCCGCCTGGATCTTCCAGACCGAGGTGAAGGAATCGCTCGAGACGACGCCGATCGTGGTCAATGGCGTGATGTACGTCACCACCTCGTTCGACCACGTCTATGCCATCAACGCCAAGACCGGCGAGCAATATTGGCACTACAAGCATGCCATGGGTCCGATCACGACCTATTGCTGTGGTCCCAACAATCGCGGTGTCGCCGTTTATGGGGACAAGGTCTTTCTCGGCACGCTCGATGCGAAGCTTGTCGCGCTCGACGCCAAGACCGGCAGCATCGTGTGGCAGGTCGACCTCGCCGATCCCTCGCTTGGCTATAGCGAGACGATGGCCCCGACCGCCATCGACGGTAAGATCCTGATCGGCACCAACGGCGGCGAGTACGGCATCCGCGGCTTCGTGCGCGCCTATGACGCCAATACCGGCAAGCTCGTGTGGAACTTCGACACCATCCCCGAGAACTCAGTCGGCGTATGGGCCACCAAGGACGCCACCGGGCGCGACATGCATCGCGACATCGAAGCCGAGAAGGCGCAACTCGCCAAAGCCGGCGACCCGTATAAGACGCTTGGCGGCGGCGTGTGGCAGAACCCGGCGGTCGACCTCAAGACGAAGCGCATCTACTTCGTGGTCGGCAACCCCTCGCCTGACCTCTACGGCGCCATACGACCAGGCGACAATCTCTACACAGACTCGCTCGTGTCGCTCGATCTCGACACCGGCAAATATGTCTGCCACTTCCAGTACATCGCTCATGACGTATGGGATCTCGACGCAGTCAGCCCGCCGATCCTGATCGACGTGAAGGACAAGGATGGCAAGGTGGTGCCGGGCATCATTCACGCCGGCAAGACCGGCCACGTCTATGTGCACAAGCGGGACGATTGCAGCCTGATCCGCTTCTCTGAAGCGATGGTGGCCCAGGAGAATATGTGGACGCTGCCCACGCCTCAGGGCGCGCGCATGCTGCCCGGCGCCAATGGCGGCGTGGAATGGTCGCCCATGGCGGTCAATCCTGACCTGGGGCTGACCTACGCCGTCAATCTGCATCAGCCGATGAACTACTTCGTCGAGGCGTCCGACTATCCGGGCGGCAAGCTTTGGCTCGGCGGCGCTTTCAAGGTGATCCCGACCGAGGAGTCGTTCGGCAACGTCACGGCTGTCGACTACAACACCGGCAAGATCGCCTGGCAGGTCAAGACGCCGCTGCCGATGATGGGCGGCGCGTTCACCACGGCCGGCGGACTAATGTTTACCGGCGAAGGCGACGGCTGGTTCAGGGCCTATGACGCCAAGACCGGCAAGGTGCTGTGGTCGTTCTTCGCCGGCGCCGGCGTTAATGCCCCGGCGGCGTCCTATCAGGTGGACGGCAAGCAGTACATCGTGGTCGGCGCGGGCGGTAACACCCAGATCGATTTCAAGCGCGGGAACAACATCATCGCTTTTACCGTTGATTGACGTTCCCTCGCCTCACGGCGAACGATACGAGGACCTGAGCGGGACGGGGCAGCGATGCCCCGTCCTCTTTATCTGTACCCCTCACTTCTTATAAATTGACCGTCGAACCAAGCGAGGAAAGGCTGCTTCTATGGCACGACTGCTCCTCCCCTCACACTACGGCCGCGCGATTCTGTTCGCCGTGCTGATGCTCGTGAGCCAAAGCGCGCTGGCTCAGGATCCCATGGAAGCGAAGGCCAAGGTCTGCGCGCCCTGCCACGGCGAGGCTGGCATTCCGACGCAGAAGAACATCCCGGTGATCTGGGGACAAAACGCTGGCTACCTGATCTACCAGCTTCGCGACTTCAAGAGCGGCGCCCGCAAGAACGACATCATGTCTCCTATCGCGGCGACCATCGATCCGGCCGATGTCAGCAAGCTTGCGATCTATTTCTCGAAATTGAAATGGCCCAACCTCCAGCAACCCGCCGCCCCGACGGACGTGGCTACTAAGGCGCAATCCATCTCGAGTTCGGTCGGCTGCCCCGGCTGCCATCTCGCTTATTTCCAAGGCGACGGCACTACGGCGCGCCTTGCCGGCCAGAACCACGATTATCTCGTGAAGACCATGAACGACTTCCGCGACAAGACGCGCGGTAACAATCCCGGTATGTCCGATCTGATGAAGTCGATCTCGACCGACGATATCGCAGTGTTAGGCCAATATCTCGCCGGGCTGCAGATCGACGCGTATCTCGGCCAGGGCCAATAATCACCGATCCTTCAAATTGAACCGTCATGCCCGGCCCAAGTGCCGGGCATCCACGGAACTTAGCTGTGAAGAAGACGTGGATGGCCGGGACAAGCCCGGCCATGACATCAGTTGGATCGCTGCGAATTGGGACCAGAAGCGAGCTTGTCGCGGAGGACGGTGAGCGAGGTGAGATCACTTGCCGTCTTACCCTGCTTGTCCTTGATGGTCTTGTCGGCGCCGCGCGCAACCAACAGGTCCACCACCGCGGCGTGATTGAGCTCGGCCGCGATCATCAGCGCGGTGCGTCCGCGGTCGTCCTGGTCATCGATATGCGCGCCGCGATCCAGGAAGAGCTTGATCTCCTCGGTCACGTCGTTGACGCCCGCCTCCTCGGAATGCCCAGCGGCCCACATCAGCGCCGTGAGGTCATGGCCGTAACGGGCGTTCACGTCGGCCCCGTGATCGAGGAACACACGGACCACGGCAGGGAAACCGCGTCCGGCAGCATAGACCATGGCGGCCTTGTTGGTGTTGTCGACGGTCTTGGGATCGGCGCCCTTCTCCATCAGGAACTCGACAATAGGAACACTGCCCAGATAGGCGGCTGCCGAGAGCGGCGTGATGCCGTTGCGCCCCGGCAAACTCACAGTCGCGCCCCGTTCGACCAGGAGCTTGACGATAGGAAGCCGCCCGTTCTCGGCCGCCGTATAGAGCGCGGTCGAGCCATCGATACTTTGGGCATCGATCGGCGCGCCACGCTCAAGGAACAACATCACAAGCTCGGGCTCGCCGGCCGCCGCGGCGCGCGCAAGCGGCATGACACCGAACCTGTCGCGCGACTCGACCGAAGCACCTTCCTCGAGGAGACGCTTGGCGAGGTCGAGACAGCCTTTATCGGCTGCCGAGAACAGCGCGAGATTGATCTCGATCGAGCTCGCCTGCCGCTCGATCTGCTCATAGCGCTGCTCCTGGCTGCGGCAGACTTTGGCGTTGCCGGCGCGCGCATCGGCAATGGGAAAGGCGAGCAAAGCGACGATGGCTGAGAGGCTGACAGAGAGGCGAAGGGCTGACGCGCGCATGACCCGGCTTCTTAGTGAGTTCTTTCTGCCCCGTCGAGGCCCGCCATGATACGCAGCTAGCGGGCTAGCGGTCCTTCCGCGTGCTGCCAGGCCCTGATCCCGCCCTGCAGGTGGCGCGACATTGTAAGCCCTGCGGCCTGCGCCGCCTGCACCGCCATGGCCGAGCGCTGGCCGAAGGTGCAATAGAAGATGAGCCGCCTGCCGCCACCCTTGCCGAGCTGATACAGCAGCCCGTCCGCCTTAAGACTCCCCTCCACATCGGGATAGGGAACATGCAAGGAGCCGGGGATCACGCCATCCCTCCGTCTCTCCTGGTCTTCTCTGAGGTCGATCAGGGCGATGTCGGGCTTGCCCAGAGCCTGTTTTGCCTCGTCGGCGCTGAGCGTCCAACCTTGGCCGGCGACAACGTCCCGTGCGAGTCCGATATGCATGTTCGCGGGGATGGCAACGTCCATCATCTTCGGATTGGGCAAATTGAGATGGTTCATCAGGTCGACATATTCGTCGATCGACTTCACTTGCAGCCGCGGATTGAAGGCCCTCTCCTCGGCGATGGTCGAGACGGTATCGCCCTTATAGTCGTGCGCGGGATAGACCAGCGTCTCGTCGGGAAGCTTGAGCAGGCGGCCAAACAGCGAATTGTATTGCGAGCGAGGATCGCCGTTCTGGAAGTCGGTGCGCCCCGTGCCGCGAATGAGCAACGTATCGCCGGTGAATACGCGGTCGGGCATGATGAAGCTGTAGGAATCGTCGGTGTGACCGGGCGTATAAAGCGCCTCCAGGCTCAAGCCCTCGATATCGACCCGGTCGCCGTCCGCGACGCGGATGGACACGACCTCGGCTCTGGTCTGTTCGCCCATCACGGTGATGCAGTGCGTACGCTCGCGGAGCGCGTCGAGCCCGGTGATGTGATCGGCGTGCAGGTGGGTGTCGATGGCCTTGACCAGCCTGAGGTCGAGTTCCCTTAGGAGCTGGATGTAGCGGTCCACCCGCTCGAGCACCGGATCGATGATGAGCGCCTCGCCGCCGTGGCGGCTGGCAAGGAGATAAGTGTAGGTGCTCGAATTCGAGTCGAAGAGCTGCCGGAAGATCATTTCAGGTCGAAAGTTGAGTGCTGGGTACGAGCCTCGTATAGCATGTCGCCCATGCCGTCCAAAACCGCCGCCAAACCGGCGAAGGCCGATCTGAAGTCGATCATCGATCCGCGCTTTGGCGATATCGAGGATGATGCGTCGAGCACCAAGTCCCGCTCGCTGCTTTCGCTCGCCGGCAGTCTATTGGTCGAGATCAGCCTGCCCAAGCTCGTTCTCGCCTGGGTGCTGTTGCTCATTCTGCCTGGCCTCCTCATCGGGCTTGCGCCGATGCTCATCTCCTCCTGGGCGATTGCCGTAACCAACAAAATTGCCTCGCTTGTCATCGGCGTGTGGTCGGTGCTGCTGATCGCGGTGTTGCTCGCGCTTGGCTGGTTCGGCTGGCGTCCGCTTTTTCGTTGGGTCGAGCTGAGCTTCTGGTCTTTGAATTCCATTGTGGTTCAGCCTGGCTACGTGGCCTGCCGCGAGGTGCTGCGCCATGTCGCTGAGGGCCTGTTCGCACGCCGCCTCGGCGACATGAGAAGAGGCAAATTGCGTGCGACGACCGCCGCTGTCGCCGGCATTGTGGTTTTCGCGGTGGCGGCGCTCATCGTGTGGTGGACCTGGCCTCAGGTCCGACTATTCGGCGATATCTCGGAGGTGAAGTCCTGGAGCGGCGTGGCAACCACCGCGCTGGCCAATAGCTTGGTGGTGGTCACCGGCTATCTCGGCGTAGCTGCGCTTCTGTGGGGCTTTGCCGATGCGGCGATGGATCAGCCGCACACCCTGGCCGCATTTCAGACCGCTCCGCCCAAGGCGCGGCGCTGGCGCATCGTGCATCTGTCAGACGTCCACGTGGTCGGCGAACGCTACGGCTTCCGGCTCGAGAGCGGCCGGTTGGGTCCACGCGGCAATGAGCGGTTCAAGCGGCTGCTCAAGCAACTCGACGCGATCCATGCA
>JBKOUI010000107.1:0-9209 GCA_046723315.1 Pseudomonadota bacterium
TCAATTTCGGCGTTCCGGCGCAGATCGACGTGCGCACCGTCGGCTACGACCGGGTCAACAACCTCGCCGTCGCCCATCAGCTGCGCGACCGCATTGCCGCGATCCCCGGGGTTGCGGACGCCCACATCCAGCAAGAAACCAATGCGCCGGCCTTTTACGCCGATATCGACCGCGTGCGCGCGGCGCAGCTCGGCCTCACCGCCAACGCCGTCGCCTCCAACATCAATGTCAGCCTGAGCTCCTCCGAGCAGGTCACGCCGAATTTCTGGACCGACCCAGCCTCGGGCATCCCGTACTACATCGCCGTGCAGACGCCCGAGCCGCGGCTCGCCTCGCTGAACAGCCTGGAGAACACCCCTGTCTCTACGGCATTGGCCCCCGCCGGCGACCCCATTCCCGGGCTTCTCAGCAACGTGGCGACGCTGACCCGGAGCAGCGTGCCGACCAATTCCAACCAGGCCAACATCCAGCCGGTCTATGACATCTATGCCAACGTCCAGGACACCGATCTCGGCCGGGTGTCCAGCGCCATCAGCAAAATCGTGGCCGAGTTTCAACCGAAGCTCCAGCCCGGCAACTTCATCCAGGTCACCGGCCAGATCGAGAGCATGAACGAGAGCTTCCGCGATCTCGGGATCGGGCTCTTGTTCGCGGCGGTGTTCGTGTTCGCGCTGATGGTGGTGAACTACCAGAATTTCGGCGACCCGTTCGTGGTGATCCTCGCCTTGCCCGCCACCTTCTGCGGCATCTTGGTGATGCTGTTCATCACCGGCACCACGCTCAACGTGCCATCGCTCATGGGAGCGATCATGGCGGTCGGCGTCGCCTCGGCGAACTCGATCCTGCTCGTGACATTTGCCCATGAGCAGCAGCTCGCCGGAAAGACGTCGTTCGAAGCCGCGGTCGATGCCGGGCACACCAGGATCAGGCCGGTGTTGATGACGGCAGCGGCCATGATCGTCGGCATGTTGCCGATGGCGATCGGCGGCGCTGGCGAGGAGCAGAACGCGGCACTCGCGCGTGCTGTCATCGGCGGCCTGCTGTTTGCGACACCGACGACGCTTCTCGTGGTCCCTATCTCTTCGCCATGCTCAGGAGACGTAACGACGGCAAGAAGGCGCATGGCGTCTTTGCGGAGGCTATCTGATGAAAAAGGTGATTCCAGACGACCGCCAGCCACAGCGCGGCGAGATTGAGCCCGAGACGCCGCCTGCGCCCAAGTCGGGGAAGGGCAAGTGGCTCGGCATCGGCGCGCTGCTCGCCCTTCTTGCCGGCCTTGGTCTCGGCGCATGGGGCTACCAGGAGCAGCATCAGCAAGTTGCCGATGCCGCCGCGCAGCGCGAGAACTATGTACCGAAGCTTCGCGTGGCGACAATCAAACCGAGCGCCCCTACCGTGGTCGTGACTCTGCCGGCTACCACGGCGGCATTCGCCCAGGCCAACATCTTCGCCCGGGCGAGTGGCTATATCGACAAGCGCAACGCCGATATTGGCGACAACGTCAAGGCGGGCGAGCTGCTTGCCCACATCACCGCGCCTGAGATCGAGCATCAGATTCAGCAAGCCCAGGCCTCGATCGGGCAGTCACAGGCGGCCTTGCAGCAGGCGCAGGCCAATGCCGAGCTCGCCAACGTGACCTGGGGACGCGACAAGCCTCTGGTCCAGGAAGGCTGGGTGACCAAGCAGCAGGGCACCGTCGATGAGCAGACGCTCCAGGCGCAGCAAGCCGCAGTCGGAGTAGCGCAGCAGAATCTCGCTGCGCAGCAGGCCCAACTCAAGGTGCTATCAGAGCGTCGTC
Organism: Pseudomonadota bacterium; assembly: GCA_046723315.1. Classification (GTDB taxonomy): domain Bacteria; phylum Pseudomonadota; class Alphaproteobacteria; order Rhizobiales; family Methyloligellaceae; genus Methyloceanibacter. The sequence goes on from JBKOUI010000107.1 coordinate 1,799, forward strand.
GCCCCGTTCAACGGCACCATCACTCAGCGCAATATCGATGTTGGAAGCCTGGTGCAGGCCGATGCGACGACCGGCACGTTCATGTTCACCATCATGCAGAGCGATGTGATCCGCACCTATGTCCATGTGCCGCAAGACGAGGCGTTTGGACTTGAGCCCGGCGTGGGCGCGAAGATTCGCGTACCGGAAATTCCCGGCCGGGAGTTCCCCGGCAAGGTGACGCGGGTCGCCGATGCGCTAGAGCCCAACACGCGCACGCTGCTCGCCGAGGTCGACATTCCCAACCCCGATGGGGCATTGTCGCCAGGCATCTATTGCGCTGTCGAGCTCGACATTCCACGCAAAGTGCCGTCTCTGACTGTGCCGGCCGATGCCGTCGTGTTCAACGCCGACGGCTTGCACGTGGCGGTGTTTGAGAATGGCACCGCGCATTTCCAGAAGATCGCGGTTACGCGTGATCTCGGGACGGCTGTCGAGGTGAGCGAGGGCGTGAAGCCCGGCGACCAGGTCATCCTCAATCCGCCGGTCAATCTCGCCGATGGAGACAAGGTCGACGTGCAGCCTGAGGCTCCAGTTCCGACCAGCTAGGATAAGCCGCCGTGCACACAAGAAAGCGGCGAGCCGCAGGTCGGGCAGCTCGCCGCTTTTCAGTCCCCTGCTAAGGGCTTCCGACGTCAGTCGCACACCCAGACGCGGCGCCAACGCGAGCCGATGCGCTCGGTGGTCCAGCAGTCTGAGCCGTAATAGCCGTAGTCTCCAAAGTAGTCGTCGTAGAACGGCCCGCCGAAGACGCGGCGACCGTGCCCATGGAAATTGCCGGCGAAACGTCCGCCGTGGTCAAAGCGGCCGCCATTGAAGTGGCCGCCGTCAAAATGGCCTCCGCCGCCGGCGAAATGACCACCGCCGAAGTGGCCGCCGCCCATGCCGCCCCCGCCAAAGTGGCCGCCGCCACCACCCAAGCCACCACCTCCCATGCCGCCACCTCCACCCATGCCGCCGCCACCCCCTCCGCCGGCACCTCTTGCGAGCGCGTCATGGGCGAGACCTGTGCCGCCGAGCGCAAGGACCGCGGCGACGGCAGCAACCTTGATAAGTGATCTGTTCATAGTGATTGCCTTTTTCGTTGAGCTGAATAAGCGCCCGTTCGGGCGTGGCGCCAATCGGCGCCGCTAAGGCGCATCTATGAAAGGAGTGGAGAAGCGGCTTTAGTGATCTTGCTGGCATTGGCTCTGTCTTGCTGAGTGAGCAGGGAAGGGGCCATAGGCCGCAGCCGCCCCCACCCGTTCGATCGGCCGACCCGGCGCCAATTCGCCGCACGATTGCTTAAGTCGCGGCAAGAACCGCCAATCACTGTGGCGGAGAATTGATAAGTTTTCTTCAGACGTCGTCGGAACGCTGCAATGAAGGGAGAGTTGAAATGGCAACTATCACCACCAAGGACGGCACCGAAATCTATTACAAGGACTGGGGCGCTGGGCAACCGGTGGTCTTCAGTCACGGATGGCCGCTGAGCGCCGATGCCTTCGAGGACCAGATGTTCTTCCTCGCCTCGAAAGGGTATCGCTGCATTGCTCATGACCGGCGCGGTCATGGCCGCTCGAGTCAGCCCTGGCAGGGCAATGACATGGACACCTATGCCGATGACTTGGCCGAGCTCGTCAAGGCGCTAGACCTGAAAGATGCCGTCCATGTCGGTCACTCGACCGGCGGCGGCGAGGTCGCCCGCTATATCGCCCGTTATGGCACCAGCCGCGTGGCTAAGACCGTGCTGATCTCTTCGGTGCCGCCGCTGATGTTGAAGACCAAAGCTAATCCCGAGGGTACGCCGATCGAAGCTTTGGACGAACTCCGGGCCAGCGTCCATGCCGACCGCTCGCAGTTATTCAGGGATTTGAGCCTGCCTTTCTACGGCTACAACCGTCCAGGGGCGAAGGTGTCCGAAGGCGTGCGCGAATCCTTCTGGCTCCAGGGCATGATGGCTGGCCTTCCCGCAGCCTATTTCTGCATCAAGGCCTTCTCCGAAACCGACCAGACCGAGGACTTGAAGAAGTTCGATGTCCCGACGCTCATCTTGCAAGGCGACGACGATCAGATCGTGCCCTACGCGGACGCTTCGCTGAAGCAGGCAAAGCTGATCAAGAACTCTGTGCTCAAGATCTACAAGGGCGCTTCGCATGGCGTGTGCACGACGCACAAGGATGAGGTCAACGCCGACCTGCTCGCCTTCATCTCCGGCAAAGCGGCAAAGAGCGCAAGCCGCGCCGCCTGACGCCTCGGCTAGACTGACAAAGCCAAGTACAATGGCTGGCGCCGGACTCCGGCACAGCCCGCAAGACGAAAGGGGGAAGCGATGAGCAAGAATCGAAACACGGTAGCCGTTGTGAACAGCGTTTCGCGCATTTGCGCCCTAGCCGCGGCCGCAAGCGCTGTCGCAATGCTCACTGCGCCTACGCTACGCGCCGAGCCTTTTGAGCAGACGAGCCCCGAGGCGCTCGTATCGGCTCTCATAAGCGTGTACGGGCCTCATCCCGGCTTCCGCAAGAACCACGCTAAGGGCACCTGCGCCACGGGAAGTTTCGTCGGCTTGCCGGAGGCTACGCCCTATTCACGCTCGGCGCTGTTCTCGGGCGAGACCGTCCCCGTCGTTGCCCGCTTCTCACTTGGGGGTGGCAACCCCGATGCACCGGACGCTGGCAAGGGACCGCGCGGGATGGCGCTCGAATTCAGGCTCGCCGACGGCAGCAAGCAGCATATGACCATGATCAACTCGCCGATTTTCTTCGCCATCGTGCCGAAGACGTTCCTCGACAACTTGATCGCGCTGAAGCCCGATCCGGCCACAGGCAAGGCGGATCCGGCTGCACTTAAGGAATTCGCTGCAACGCATCCCGACAGTGCCGGAATGACCAAGTTCTACGAAGACCACAATCCCCCGCCGAGTTACGCCAACAGCGCCTTTTTCGGCATCCACACCTTCAAGTTCATCGACAAGAACGACAAGACGACTTTGGTGAAATGGCGCTTCACCCCAGAGGACGGTGAGAAAGAACTCACCGATGCCGAGCTCACCTCCATGCCCAATGACTTCCTCCAGCAGGCTCTGATCGATCGCATCAAGCAAGGCCCGGTGAAATGGGACATGTGGGTGACGGTCGGTGAACCGGGCGATCCCGAAACTGACCCGACGGTGCAGTGGCCGAGCGACCGTAAGGAGTTTAAGGCCGGAACCCTCACCTTTATGGCAGCGACCCCGCAGGAGGGCGCCGAGTGCAAGAACATCAATTACGATCCGCTCGTGATGGCGGACGGCATCGCTCCGACCGACGATCCGGTGCTGCTGTTCCGTTCGCCGTCCTACGCCATCTCTTTCGTTAAGCGATTGCAGGGCCAATGACGCCTAGACGTGATAGGCGCTCCTTCCTCAAGGCCGTTGGTGGGCTCGCAGGGTCCGCTGTCGCCAGGGACATCGCTCGGTCAGCAGCGCCTTTTGTTTCCGGCGGTGCGATGGTGTTGCGCTCCCGCCGAGCTGCTGCCGAGCCACGAGAGGCGCTAACGACGCCATCGGAGATCCGAAGCGCGGACGGTGTGCTTGAGGCAACGATCAGCGCGGCGCCCGGGCCCGTCCAATTGGGCGAATTCGCCTTCCCGGGCTTCCTCTACAACGAGTCCTACGTTCCGCCGTTGCTCAGAGTACGGCTCGGCGACACTATGCGGATTTCCTTCCGCAACGACCTTCCTGACGATCCCTCGAACCTGCACTTCCACGGAATGGCGGTGTCGCCGCAGGAGAACAGCGACAATGTGTTCATTCACGTGCATCCGGGAGACCGGTTCGACTATCAAGTTCGAATTCCCGCTCATGACCGCCAAGGTCCTGGATTCTTCTGGTATCACCCGCACGCGCACGGCTTCGTTACGAAGCAGCTCCTCGGCGGCATGTCTGGTGGCCTCATCGTCGACGGCTCTGACCAGCTCTATCCGATGCTTAACGATCTTCCCGAGCGGTTTTTCCTAATCAAGCACGCCGAGATCGGCGAGGGGAACGAGGTCATTTCCATCAACGGCCAAACCAACCCTGCGGTCGAGATTCGACCGGGCGAGATGCAGTTCTGGCGCATCGGGCATATCGGCGCGACGCTGTTCATCAAGTTCCGCATCGACAACATGCCGCTTTACGTGATGGCGCGCGACGGCCACGCGCTGACGCAGCCGGAGAAGGTGAGCGAGTTCTTTATCGGGCCAGGAGAGCGGGTCGATGCGATCGCGGTCGGCCCTGAGCCCGGCGAATACGCCATGACCACCATTCCGTTTCAGAACCAAGCCTGGAAGAAGCCGGACCCGGCGCAGCAAATCGCCACGATTGTGGCCGGCGGCCAAGCGGCATCGAACGAAACCGCGGAGGGCGACGTTCTGAGCCAGCGCGCCGCTGGCAATGGCTGGAGCGATGAGGTGAGATCTGCGCCAATCGCGCAGCGCCGAACACTCAACTACTCAAAGACGCCAGACCGGAAGGTCTTCATGATCGACGGAAAGGTCATGGAGGATGATCGCGTCGACCAGACGGTGATGCTCGGCGACACCGAGGAATGGACCGTAGTCAACACCGACGAGCAATATCATAGCTTCCATATCCATCAGACCGGCTTCCTCGTCACCGAGATCAATGGAGTGACTCAGCACGAGACGAGCCTGCGCGACACCTACTCGATACCGCCAGCGACCGACCGCGGATTTGGCGTCTTGAAGGTCGTGATCCCGTTCACCGATCCCGTGATCGTCGGGCGCTTCGTCTATCACTGCCATGCCGTCGACCACGAAGATAAAGGTATGATGGGCGTGGTCGAAGTCGTCGAGCACTAGGCGCCGATCACGTCGAATTTTACGTCGACATTGTTGCGCGTCGCATGCGAGTAGGGGCAGATCTTCTCGTGCGCTTCCTCGACCAGCTTGGCTAGCTCCGCTTGCTTGAGGCTCTTGTCCTCGACGTGCATCTTCACCGCAAGCCCGAAGCCGCCGCCGTCGCGCGGACCAATCGACACGGCACAGGTCACTTTGGCCTTCGTTGCGTCCTGCTTGTGCTGCTTGGCCACGAAGTCGATGGCGCCGCCAAAACAGGCGGCATAGCCGGCGGCAAAAAGATGCTCCGGCGTCGCGGTGCCGGCTTTGCCTGGACCTCCCATCTCCTTCGGCACTGACAGGTCGAATGCAACGATGCCGTCGTTTGACTCGGTATGGCCGTTGCGGCCGCCGATCGCCGTCGCCGTTGCGGTGTAGCGGGGCTTGATGGTGTCCATGGCGTTTACCTCGGTTCGTTCAGAGTGATTGGCGGCTCTAAGTCATATGCCAGCCGTGGCTCACGGTGATCGACTGGCCGGTGAGCGCGTTGGTTTTGAATGCGGCGAGGAAGAGTGCGACCTCGGCGACATCCTCGAGCGTGGTGAACTCCTTATCCACCGTCTCGCCGAGCAGCACTTCCTTGATCACGCGATCCTCGGAGATGCCAAGCTCTTTGGCCTGCTCAGGAATCTGCTTCTCGACCAGCGGGGTCAGAACGAAACCGGGGCAGATGACATTCGAGCGGACATTATGATGCGCGCCTTCCTTGGCCATCACCCGGGCAAGACCAAGAAGCCCGTGCTTGGCCGCAACGTAAGCCGCCTTGAGCGGCGAGGCTTCATGGCTGTGCACCGAGCCCATATAAATGAGCGTGCCCCCATTCTGCTTGTACATGTGCTTGACGCAAGCCTTTGTGGTGAGGAATGCGCCATCGAGATGAATGGCCAGCATCTTCTTCCAATCGGCAAAAGGGAACTCCTCGATCGGATGCACGATCTGGATACCGGCATTCGAAACGAGGATATCGACCCGCCCGAACGTCCTGACCGTCTCTTCGACGCCGGCATCGACTTGATCTTCTTTCGACACATCCATGCCGACGCCGACCGCCGACTTCTCGTCCGCGAGCTCCTTGGCCGCCGCCTTGGCGCCATCGGCGTTGAGATCGGCGATAACCACCCTGCCGCCAGCCTCCAGATAGCGCTTAACGATGGCGTGGCCGATGCCGCTGGCGGCACCGGTGATGAGAGCAACCTTGCCGTCGAGCTTCATGGGCAACTCCTTACCCTTTGAGGTAGTCGTAGACGATCTTGCCGAGGCCGAGCCTCGGCAGGCCAGCATCGACATAATTCGGCTTGATGAGAGTTGCATGAACCTCCTCGATGCTCATAGGGCTCGTTCCGTGGGGTGCGTGTCGAGCTCGCGGGTTAAGTCGAGCACTTGCACACCTTCCTCAGGCCGCGTGCGATTTTTCCAAGCCGGGTGATTCAGACTGCGCTCAACATCGGCGCGACCGGAGGCCCAGTGCTCGTCCATCGAATAGCGCGAGAATTCATAGTCATTGGACTGGGTCCAATAGGCCGCACGCCGGTGAATGAGAAGGACGATGGTGATTGCGGCGTCGCAGCTCACGCCGTCGAGAAACTGCCAATCGGGGTTGCCACCAAATTCGGCCGGGATCTTTCCCCGCAGATGACGAATGGCCCGGCGGATGGTCTGCATCTCACGGAAGATATCGGTGTTGAGCCGCGTGCGGCTTGAATAGCGGATCTCCTTTTCCCGCTGTCCGACATCGAACAGGTTGTCCGGCATGCAGCCTTTGGCGCTGAACAAGTCGATCTGAAAGATCACCATGTCGTGGCGCGGCCCGGTTTTTTCCAACACGAATTCGAGCGGCGTGTTGGAGACGAGGCCGCCGTCCCAATAGGGCTTGCCGTCGATATCGATGGGCGGAAAGCCGGGCGGCAAAGCCCCGCTTGCCATGATGTGCTCAGGACCGATCCGCATCTTCTCCGTATCGAAATATTTCATGTTCCCGGAGAGCACCTGCACGGCGCCGACGCTTAGCCGCACCGCGCCCGAATTCAGCAGATCAAAATCGACGAGCTCCTCGAGCGTGGCCCGAAGCGGGTTGGTATCGTAGACGCTGATCGCTTCTGGCGTGCCTTGCGGCATGAGCACGGCGGGAGGAATGCGCGGATCGAAGAACCCTGGTGCGCCGCTGGCTGCTACCAGAACCGCGCTCGTTTCATTGAAAATGCGCCGTGAATTATCGTCGTTGGAAAGCGGCCAAGCGAGCAGGCGGCTCGAAACGCGCTCCCAAAACTCGCGCAAGCGCTCGACACGCCGCTCGGGCGGATTTCCGGCAATGATGGCGCCGTTGACTGCCCCAATTGAAGTCCCTGCGACCCAAGTCGGTGCCTGACCGGCTTCGCACAACGTCTCATAGGCGCCGGCCTGATAGGCGCCCAGCGCTCCGCCGCCCTGGAGGACAAGAACGATCTTTTCCTCGGGATCGGTCACGCTGTACCTCTACGAGCAGACTGATGCAAAGGCGCTTTGACTAAACGCCAGG
>JBKOUI010000032.1:0-11540 GCA_046723315.1 Pseudomonadota bacterium
ATGTAAGGTAATGTACTGCTATCGGAGGTTGGAGGGCAAGGCGTCTAAGGCTTTTTACACCGCATGTGAATTGATCCCTCAGGTAGTGAAAGCCTCTTTATTGTGACTGTGGATCAAGAGGTCGGTGATTCGAATTCACCCAGCGGTACCACCCCTCTTCAATTACTTAGCGCTTTAAAAGCTTAGCCTCCTCCTCCGTAGGTAACCCAGAGGGTAACATTAGACGGAGGGGCCATTGTCTAACCCACGCTGATATGGGGCCATCGCAGTTGACGGCGATCATGTTGTCGGACTGCACGTCCACACAACCGCGAACGAGTGCCAGCGAAGGTCACGGATCGCTTGGTCATGCGCCTTACCGGCAGCCTCACAGGCTTCCTTGCTATCGAAGTTTGCGGTTGTTGTTGAAGAGCCGGAATAGCCTGAGAGGATTGTCAGCAATAGCAGCCATTTCATGCCTGCCTCCTATTTCTTGAATAAGAAGCAACGCATTTGGGGTCTCATCCAGACCAATGGGGCCCCATCGGCCCAGAGGATCCCGGATGGATTCCCGGTTTGTGAAAAGAGAGAAGCCCCGGCCAAGGTGACACTCACCAACCGAGGCTTCCAAACCAAAAGGAGTGATCGCAGGGAACGATCACCGGTACCTGTAGCCCAGCCAACGCTGGCGCGCGACCGGCCGCCTTGTGAGCTTTGTATTCTGCTTTGCACTGTTTCATCAGGTCACGGTGCTTGCCGGGCATGGGGTGTGCCTTGAGCGCCTGCTTGCACATCTTGCGTGCCCCGGCATTAGCGTCGGTCGACACCAATCCGACCGCTATGCTCGAGCCCGCCAGGACCAGCGCGAGTGTTAGTGCAATCTTCTTCATGGGCTACTCCTTTACTTGCGTGGATTTTCGTCGGCAATGCGTGGAATCAGCGTCCACGCTGGCCTCCCGCACTGCTCAAAGGAGAAGAAATCCGAGGGATTTCGGTTCCTGAGGCTTCTCCTGAAATTGATCTAGCGCGCCTAGGGCAGGGCCGCAGAATAGAGCGGCGTTTCACTGTCCATCTTACCGACGCTGGCGACGGACTCATTTTGCCGGACGTGCCGTGACACAAATGAAGAAGCCCGGCGGGGGGCGCCGGGCATCTCCTTACGCATCGTGGCGCTGGCGCGGCATTTGGGGAGGAATTGCGCCGCGCCAATCGCATTAACTCTAGCCAAGGCACACGGTTCCAGCACGCTGGCGCGCCGGGCACGACCCCCTGCTATCGGATCTTTACTGGCGGTTCCGGAAATAGGGCGAGGAATAGGTCCAGAACGGAGCGTCAACGCCAGGCCCCGGGATCGGAATCGAATTGCCGTATTGTGGAATGGCCGCGCTGCTGTCTCCCTTGCCTATCAGCGGCAGGGAAAGCGAGTTGCCCTGCGTGTAGTCGGGCACGAGAAGCGGGTCGGTAGGGCCGCCGGCGAAGTGAGAAGAGCCGTCTTGCAGGCTTGCATTCTCGCCCTCGACGTCGAAGGCGTAGGCGCTCCGGGGCAGCAACGCTGCCGCGCCGCAAAGCGCTAGCACGAGACCGAGATGTTTCATTGTAAGTTCCCCCGAAGCTGCTCTGCGTCAGCTGAACGAGATGATACCCAATAACTGGCCCTGATGCCAACTGGCGAAAAGCAGGAAACCGGGGGCGAGTTGAAGCGGAGCTTCGTAAGCCGCTCGGCTGCCGGCCGCTGTTTCGCGAAGCAAATCGCGCTGCTACAAGCCGCTCATGGCCGCTCCCCGCCTGCTCTACGTCGTCACCGAGGATTGGTACTTCTTGTCGCACCGGCTGCCGATGGCCCGCGCCGCCAAGGCGGCAGGCTACGAGGTGCACGTGGCGACGAGAATCAAAGAGGGCAAGGCGGCCATCGAGAAGGAGGGCTTTGTGGCCCATGCGCTGTCCTGGAGCCGCGGCAGCCTCTCGGCTTTTGGCAGTTTCTCCGCCGTTCTTGAGCTCAGACGGCTTCTCCGCAAACTCGATCCGGACATTCTCCATAATATTTCTCTGAAGCCGGTCCTGCTCGGCAGCACGGCAAGTCTGGGACTCTCTCGCACCGCCGTCGTGAACAGCGTGACCGGTCTCGGTACTCTCTTCATCGGTGAGGCCAAGGTGAGCGGGATGACGCGCCGCGCCGTGCGCTTTGCGCTCAAGCATCTCTTGCGGCGACCGCGCAGCAAAACGGTGGTGCAGAATCCCGACGATCGCGGCTTCGTCATCGCTCTCGGCGCGCCGGCTGAGAGCGTAGCCCTCATTCCCGGATCAGGAGTCGATACTAAACTGTTGACACCACTGCCCGGACCTCCGCCGCCCGTCACCGCTGCCTATGTCGGGCGCATGCTCGCCGACAAAGGCGTGCATAGCCTCATCCAGGCATTCGCTTTGCTCGGCAAGCGCGGCGTGCCGCTGCAGCTCCTGCTCGCCGGGGACACCGACCAGGAAAATCCAGGCTCGCTCGTGCCGGAGCAGCTTCGCGAGTTTGCAAGCCTGTACGGCATCAACTGGCTCGGCCATGTCGCCGATATCCGCAGCGTGTGGGCGCGTGCGCATTTCGCCGTGCTTGCCTCGCGCCGCGAGGGGTTGCCGAAAAGCCTGCTCGAAGCCGCCGCGTGTGGCCGCGGCATGGTCGCTACCGATGCGCCGGGCTGTCGCGAAATCGCGATCGAAGGGGAGACCGCGCTGACCGTGCCGGCGGATGACGTGGACGCCTTGGCGGCCGCCATGGAGAAGCTCGCAGGCGACGCTGCCTTGCGGGAGAAATTCGGTAAGGCCGCACGCGCGCTTGTTGAGGCCAAGTTCTCCGCCGAGTCGATCGGCCAGCAGACCGTGGCGCTTTACCAGTCGTTCAAGGCGCCGTAGCTCCGTTTTCGGCGCGCATCATCTTAGCAATACCCTCGCGGGTCGCGACTTGAGGTCGCCAGCCGATGCTCATCAGCTTCGACGCGTCGATGATGAAGTTGCCCGAGATGCGCTCCCATTCGGCTTCTCTGCCGAAGGATTTCATCAGCCGCCTGACGCCCCCGAGCGGGACCTTCACGAGATGCGGCGGGCGGTGGAGTCCTTCGCGCATGGCGGCGACCAGGTCAGCCACGCTGATCGGCTCGGCATCGGCTACGAGAAAGGTCTCATTGGCCGCGCTCTTGGAGGTAAGCGCAAGCGAGATCGCCGAGATGAAATTGTCGAGCGCGAGCAACGATCGGCGATTGTCGAGGCCAGCAAAAGGCAGCGGCATGGGCGTCTTGGCGAGCGTCGCCAGGGACGCGATATTGCCTTTCACGCCCTTTCCGTAAACCACGGCCGGCCGAAGCATGGTGAATGGAACGCCGCTCTCAGCGATGAGGCGCTCGCCCTCGAGTTTTGAGCGCCCATAGGCGTCGGTCGGTTGCGGTGGGTCTTTCTCGGTGATGACATGATCGGCAGAGAGCCCGGCCTGGGCCCTCACCGATGAGATGAATACGAGGCGTTCGACCTTGCCACGGGCTGCTTGCGCGAGCTCGCCCGCGGCTTCTGCATTTATGCGGGTGTAGACGGCATCTGGCAGTGAGCCTGGCGCATGCGCTATGCCGGCGAGATGCACGACATGCGTCACGCCATCGAGCAGCGTCGACCAATCGGCGGATCTTGCCAGATCCGGCATGACGGCGCGCTCGACGCTGATTGGTACGAGGAGCATCGAAGGATCGCGTGACGCGGCTCTGACCTGCCAGCCTTCCTTGGCAAGGGCATTGGCGAGCCGCCTGCCGATGAAGCCGGAGGCGCCGGTGACAAGAACGCGCCGGGCCAAATCAGCGTCCCCGCGCGAGCGCCAAAAGCATGAGCGCCGTGGCAAGCACGCCAAGCGCAAGGCATAGGATGTCGATGGGGAGCGAGCGGGCAATCACGGTCGTGACGGCAAGGATGGCGAGGAGAAGGCCTAGCAAAAAGACCCGAGCGGTAACCTGCGGGACACGCAGGCCATGCGTGACGGCGCGCTGATAGAAATGCGTCTTGTGTGGCGAGAGAAACTCCTCGCCTGCGACGATGCGACGAAAAAGCGTGAGTGTCGCGTCGGCTAGAGGGTACAGCGCGAGGAGGAGCGCGGCGGAAAGATGCGCGTCGGCGACGAAGACCAGCATAAAAGCAAGGAAAAGTCCGATCGGCAGGCTGCCGGCGTCCCCGAGAAAGACCTTAGCGGGGTGCTTGTTGAACACGGCGAAGCCGAGGATGGCGCCGAGCAGGGCGAGAGCGAGCAGCCCGACCGTTGCCGGCACGGCGCCCAGGGCCTGCAGCGCTGCAATGCCAAGCGTCATCGGCACGACCTCGGCCACCGTCATCCAGTCAAGCCCGTCGAGGAAATTGATCGCGTTTATGAACCACACCGTGCCGAGAACGATGAGAATCCTTTCGACCACCAGAGGAAGAATGTCAGGTAGGACCTGAAATCCGCGCGGAAGGCTAAGCGCGAGGACGATGGCCGCCAGCGCTTGCCCAACCAGGCGCCACGACACGGGAAGAGCGTGAGCGTCATCGAGCGCGCCAAGCACAGTGAGGGCTGCGGCGGCGGCAAGGATAGGAAAAAGACCTGGTCCGGTCGCGGCCGGCCAAAAATACAGAGCGAGCCCGCATCCAGCGAGCACCGATAGCGTGACAGCGAGACCCGCGCCTTGCGGCGTCGCCACGGTGTGCGCCGAGCGGTGGTTAGGCGTCGCCATGAGATAGCGGACGAGAAACGGCCGCAAAAGCAAGACCAGAAGCGCAGCTAGGATCGCACATCCAACGACCAATGCGGCCGAAAACGCAGGCTGATTGGAAAGCATCAGCTCAGTGGAGCGTACGCGAGACGGGTTGCCATTCGCCCTTGGCCGGCGCCGGCTCGGTTGTGCTGGCCGGCACATAGCCTTCGACCGTGGCGTGCAGCAGCTCCTGGAGCTCGGACTCATCCATCCTCTTGATCGCATCTTCGAGCCGCTCGAGAGCCGCCGCGAGCTCTTCATAAGGAAGGATCGGCTCCGAGTTTTTGAAGATGCGCGGATGATTGGTGCCGGTCGTGTTCTCGCCGATCAAAAGCTCCTCATAGAGCTTCTCGCCGCGCCGCAGCCCCACATATTCGATGGCGATATCACCGTCTGGATGCGCCTCGTCGCGCACTTCGAGGCCCGACAGGCGGATCATGGTGCGGGCAAGGTCGTCGATCTTGACCGGCGTTCCCATCTCGAGCACGAACACCTCTCCTCCAGTCGCCATGGTACCGGCCTGAATGACCAGCTGGGCGGCCTCGGGGATCGACATGAAATAGCGGATCACCTCGGGGTGAGTGACCGTCACCGGGCCGCCGGCCTTGATCTGGTTGCGGAACCGCCGCACCACCGAGCCCGACGAATCGAGCACATTCCCGAAGCGCACCATGGTGAAGATGGTCGAGGTCGAGCGCTGCTCGGCCATCGCCTGCAAAATCTGCTCGGCGAGCCGCTTGCTTGCGCCCATGATGCTGGTCGGCCGCACGGCTTTGTCGCTCGACACGAGCACGAAGCGCTCGACGCCGAGCTCTTTGGCGGTTTCGGCCACGGCGAGCGTGCCGAACGTGTTGTTCTGCAAGCCCGCGAATGGATTGGCTTCGACAATCGGCACGTGCTTGTAAGCGGCCGCGTGATAGATCACCTCGACACCTAGCTCGCGGATGGTGCGGGCGACGAGCTTGCGGTCGAGCACGGACCCCAGCACTTCGACCACGGCGGTTTCGGAGGGCGCGCTGCCCCTAGCCTCCTTCTCCATGCGGCGCTTGAGCTGCTCGATTTCCATGGAAATTTCATAGAGAGCGACCTCGGACAGCTCGAACAATACGAGCGTCTTGGGCCCGAGCTTGAGCAGCTGCCGCGTGAGCTCGCCGCCAATCGAGCCGCCCGCTCCCGTGATCATCACCACCTTGCCGCTCACATTGGCAGTCAGCAGCTCGAGATCGGGACTGACCGGATCACGCCCGAGAAGGTCCTCGACCTCGATGGGTCGAAGGTCGCTCACCTCGACCCGGCCTGAGGCGATCTCTTCGAGCGCGGGCAAGGTCTTGACCATGACGGGATAGGCTTCGAGCAGCTTGAGCGCGAGGCGCCGCTCGCCGCGGAGCGCCGAAGGCGTAGCAAGCAATACCTCCTTCACGCCTTCCTTGTCGATCAGCCTGCTGAGCTTCTCCGGCCTCGCCACCTTGACGCCGTGCACGAACTGGCCAGCGAGCGACGGATTTGAATCGATGAAGGCGACCGTCTTGTATTTGCCGGTCTCGTTCAGCGCGCGCAAAAGCTGGATGCCGATCGTGCCCGCTCCGTAGATGATGACAGGCTTTCTCTCATCGAAGCTTACCGGTTTGTGCTGCGGCGCTGCTGTGAGCAGAGCCGCCCCCGCCCATTGCCTGCTCAAGCGAATGAGAAGCGCGGCAATCAGCCCATAGATCACCACGGCGGAGCGCGGATGATCCTTGACACCGCTCATATAGACGAGGAGGGCCCAGGCCACCGTGGCGATGATCACTGCCACATAGATCTTGGTCGTGCCTTCGGGCCCGATGAAGCGGGTGACGAGCTTGTACAGACCGCGCAGATAGAAGACCACGACGCCGATTACCGGCGCCGCCGCCATAAGCAGGACCTTGGGTAGCGTGTCCGGGATGTAGAGCTGGCTTAGTCTTAAAGAATAGGCGGCCCACAAGGCGAGGGTGAGCAGCGCAAGGTCGTTGATGATTAGGAGGGTCCGCTTGAACCAGCGGGGACGCTCGATCAGCCACACGGCAAGCTGCATTAAGGGCCACCCCGACCCGGTCTTATGCCGGACCCATAAGCTTCATTCCACGGTGGGAGATGCGTTGCACCTTAACCGAACTGATCAGCGAACGGAAGTGAGCGCGCTGGGCCCAAGTCCCCGGAAACCGGGCTTTTCTCCCGGTCCCGGCCCGTCTTTAGCCTTGGATCAAGACATAAAGGCGGCGGGGGCCGTGCGCCCCTCTAACGATCGTCTGCTCGATGTCGGCAGTGCGCGAGGGTCCGCTGATCATGTTGACCGTGCGCGGGAAGGTCCGCTCGCCGTAGATCGCGCGCAACCGATCCCAAGCCTCCTCGTAGGAGCCGACAACGTCCTGCGCTTTGATCAGGGCCAGGTGGAACTCAGGTAGGAAATTGAGCGTGGTCGGATTGTCGGTGCCGGAGACGAGAAACAACGTCCCCGTCTCGGCGGCCGCAACAATGGCGCGCGACAGGCAGGCTCTGTCCGAAGGCTCCGCGCGACCGAACACGCGGCTCATGTCCCACGCCGCTTTCCACGGAAGCGCGGCGAGGCGGAGATCAGCGCCCATGCGCAAATGGGCCGGTAAATTGTTGGAGGAGAGATAAGAGGCGATCGCGTGGACTACGTCCTCGGGCGTCATGACTCGGAGGACCTCCGCGCCTTGATTTGTGAGCATGTCGGCTAGCCGCGACAGGCAAGCTGCAGGGTTCAGCACGGCTTGGGCTGGAATCGTGCCGCGCGGATGGCGCTTAAGCCGCCGGGCCACCGCGGCGCGGCGCGCGCGGTCCAATTTTGCGATGCCGAGTGTGCCCCGGATGCGTCCGAGGACGACTGCGCGGGCCGCGTCGGGGGCGCTCATTGGCGGTCCCCCCGTCGTGTTTTGGCGTAGAGCTGCTGGAAGGTTCTCCCCTCCGGCGCAGGCAGATCGCGCACTCTCGTCCAGGACTTGGCGAAGGGCAGCGTTGTGAAGCGACCACGTCCCCCGGCGAGCCGCATCAAGAGCGGCACTCCCAAAGCGGCCAGCGCATGATAGAGGCGCGGACGCCTTGCCGCGAACGCCCAAACTTTGAGGGCGAGCCGCTCGGGCCCCGAGCGCTTGCCTTCGGCGAAGTCACGCTCGCGCCACGCCCGTAACATCGCGGGCAGCGGGATGCTCATGGGGCAGACCTCCTCGCAGCGCCCGCAGAGGCTCGACGCGTTGGGGAGATCGCGCGCGTGCTCGAGGCCTTGTAGCGCCGGCGTGAGCACGGCGCCCATCGGCCCGGGATAGACAGAGCCATAGGCGTGGCCGCCGATAGTCCCATAGACAGGGCAGTGGTTGAGGCAGGCGCCACACCGGATGCATCGCAGCATGTCCTGGAACACCCCGCCCAGCATCTCGCTTCGTCCGTTGTCGAGCAGCACGACATGGTAGGACGTTGGGCCGTCAGGATCGCCTTCGCGGCGCGGGCCTGTAGTGAAGGTTGTATAGGTGGTGATGTCCTGCCCCGTCGCCGAGCGCGAGAGCAGCCGCAAAATGGTGCAAGCATCCTCCAGCGTCGGGACGATCTTCTCGATCGAGGCGATGACGATATGGATGCGCGGCAGAGTCGACGTGAGATCGCCATTGCCCTCATTGGTGACGATCACCGAGGAGCCGGTCTCGGCGATGAGCAGATTAGCCCCGGTGATGCCAATGTCAGCGGCGTGGAATTTCTCGCGCAGGATGGCGCGGGCCTCCGCCACCAGGTCTGGCACGCTGCTCAACCTGCGCGACGTCAGCCGCCCCTTATGCGCCCGGCGAAAATCCGCTGCGATCGCTTCCTTGTTGAGATGGATGACCGGCGCGATGATGTGGCTCGGAGGCTCGCCCCTGAGCTGCGCGATATATTCGCCGAGGTCGGTCTCGACAACTTCGATGCCGGCCGCCTGGAGGTGAGCATTTAGCCCGATCTCCTCTGACACCATCGACTTGCCCTTGGCGACGAGCTTCGCGCCGTGCTCGCGGCAGAGACCGAGCATGATCTCGCGCGCATCTGTGGCAGTCGGCGCGAAATGCACCTTTCCGCCGCTTTCGACGACCTTGCTCTCATAAGCTTCCAGGTAAAGGTCGAGATGAGTGAGCGTGTGGTCCTTGATGGCGCGCGCCTCGGCGCGGAGCGCATCGAATTCCGGCAACTTCGCCGTGGCGGCCGCTCTCTTGGCGACAAACCCGGTCTTGACGTTCTGCAGCGCTCTTTGCAGCTCGCCATCGGCGAGAGCTCGCGCCGCGCTCTTTTTGAAGGGGAGGGTGGTCTCTGCCATGACACTCAGCGCGGCTTGGGCGGGGAACCGATGCCCGGCGTGTCGGTCATGCCAGCGAGTACCTCTGCCACGTGGCGCACGTCTATCTTCGCGCGCTCGCGGCTGAGGCCACCCGCAATCTGCATGAGGCAACCGAGATCGCCGGCAAGGACCGCTTGCGCGCGGGTGTCGAGAATGTTGCCGAGCTTGCTATCGAGGATGGCCCCGGAAATCTCCGGGTATTTCACCGAGAACCTGCCGCCGAAGCCGCAGCAGATCTCGCTCTCGGGAAGCTCGATGAGGGTGAGACCGGCGACGCCTTCCAGCAGTCGGCGCGGTGCATCCTTGATGTGAAGCTCGCGCAGGGAGGAGCATGAGTCATGATAAGTGACAGTCCCCTCGTAGCTCGCATCGGTTTCGGTGAGACCGAGGATATCCACGAGGAAGGACGTCAGCTCGTAGCTTTTGGTGGCGAATGTCTTTGCCCGCTCTGCGAAGCGAGGATCGTCGGCGAGGAGACGAGGGTAGTGGATCCTCAGCATGCCGGCGCAGGACCCCGATGGTGCCACGACGTAATCGAAGCGCTCGAAAGTCTCGATGACCTGCCTGGCGATTGCCACAGCGTCGTCCCGATCGCCTGAATTATAGGCCGGCTGTCCGCAGCAGGTCTGCGCGCGAGGCACCTCGACGCGGGCACCTCCTGCCTCGAGCAACTTGATTGCCGCGAAAGCTACGCTCGGCCTGAATAGGTCGACGAGGCAGGTGACAAACAGCCCGACCAAGGGGCCGTCCTTTGCAGCTCCGGGCACCGGATTCATGGCTCTGCCAGGCTTTCACGCCTCGTGGCTAAAGGTGGGAGCCAGGATGTAGCATCGGCCGTGATACGCAAGAAATGAGATTCCGAGGCGAACGTTTAAAGATGCAAGCAACAGCCCTGGCAATGTTCGCGCTCGCGCTACTGCCGGGCTTGTCCGCGCGCGCTGCCGACTCTCCCACTGTGACTCTCGTCACGCCTATCGTCTACGGGACGCATATTCCAGGCCTCGGCGAGCCTGCCGCGCGCCTCGCCAAGTTGATCAACGAGCGCTCGGGGGGATCGCTCGTGCTCGACCTCAAGCAGCCGGGCGACGGAACCAAGCCGCAAGAGATCCTCGACAAGGTCTCAGGCGGCGGTGTCGATGCGGGATTTGCGACCGCAAGCTTCTGGACCGCGAAGGTCCCCGCCGCCGCGCTATTCGCAGGGTTCCCCTTTGGCCCGGACGGCAACACCTATCGCGACTGGTTCGAGCACGGCAATGGCAGCGCTCTTTATCAAGAGATGTACGACCATGCCGGCGTGCAAGTTCACGTCATGCCCTGCGCCTTCGGCGGCGCCGAGGCGGGCGGGTGGTTCGCTAAGGAGGTCAAGACGCCCGAGGACATCAAGGGCTTGCGCATGCGCATCTTTGGCCTGGGCGGTCGGGTCATGGCGAAGCTCGGTGCCACCACCGTAATCGTGCCCGGCGGAACTCTAGCGAAAGCCTTCGATAGAGGGGACATCGACGCCGCCGAGCTATACACGCCCGCTGCCGATCGCGAGCAGGACCTCAAGTCGAAGGTCAAGCTCATCTACGTGCCCGGCTGGCACCAGCCCGAGACGGTGCTCGAGCTCCTGATCAACAAAGATCGCTGGAACGGGCTCAGCGCCGAGCAGCGCACTTTGATCGAGAATGCCTGCCACACGTTGCTGGACGACACGCTTGCCGAGGAGGCGAAGCTCCAGGCCGACGCTCTCGCCGACCTTGCCGCCAAGGACAAAGTCCGCATCGCCGAATGGCCCGATCAAGTTTTTGCCGCCTTTCGCTCGGCCTGGGCTGATGTCGCTAAGGACGAGGGCGAGCAGGATTATTTCTTCAAGACCGTGCTCGACGACATCGAGAAATTCCGCGCGAAGTCAAAAAGCGCGAGCGGAATCGAAGGGGCGCCCGCGGCCGAGGCGCCGGCTTCTTCGCCAGCTGCACCCGCGCCGCGGGCCACGCCTTGATGGGATTTTACTGCCCGGTTTGAGTCTGCAGATAAGCGATGATGTCGGCCCGCTCCTGGGCGTCGGGAACGCCGGTGAAGGCAAGAGCCATGGGAGAGTCGGGGATGAGAGCTTTGGGATCGGCGATCCATTTGTCGATATTTTCGGGCGTCCACACCCAACCCTGCTCGCCGAGCTTCTTCATGCCGGGGGAATACATCGAGGCATAGTCGGCGACGCTCGCCGCCTTGCGTCCGACCACGCCGTTGAGTTCCGGCCCGACCAAGGTCTTCGCGCCTGGCCCGACTTGATGGCAGATGGCGCATTTGGCGAAAGCCGCTTTGCCTTTGGCCGCATCGCCTGCGGCGGCGGCTGGGCCACTTAAGGCGACAAGCGCGACGGCACCAAGCCAACAAACCCCAATCATTCTCATCTCAGTCCCTCCTTGAAAAATGCCCGCGAGGTTCTCCCCGGCCTGGCGCGCAATGCCCAACGTCCTGTCTTAGGT
>JBKOUI010000336.1:0-11013 GCA_046723315.1 Pseudomonadota bacterium
GGAGCCGCGGCTCATCACCGAGCAGCAATTTCCGTTTGGCTCGCGATCCAGCCGCAATATTCGGCGCTGCCGCCCTCGGTCGGCAGAACAAGAAGGGCCGGTAACTCGTAGGGATGGAGCCGCTTAGTCTCTTTGAACACGGCCTCGACAAGCGAGGCGCGCGTCTTAATGATCATAGCGACCTCGCTCGCCTCCTCGCGAGCGCCCTTCCACTCGAAGATGGAAATCATGCCGGGGAACATGTTGACGCAGGCGGCGAGCCGCGCTGCGACTAGCGCATCGCCGACCCGTTTTGCGTCATCGAGGCTTGGAAAGGTCGTATAGATCAGGATGGGTCGTTCGTCGTTCGCCATCGATTTACCATTCGCACCGAATTCTAGACACTTGCTGTGCCAGCGCGTCGTCGCGTTTATAGTGCCCGCTTCTTTAGCTTAGGTCCAAGCGTATCGACATCGTCATGCCTCGCTTCGAAAAGATCGCCTTCGTGGCCAGTGAGACCAAGGAGGCGCAGGACGCGCGGAAGGAGCTCGCCGAGCGCTACGGCAATGTGGCGCCCGACAAAGCCGACGTGATCGTTGCGCTTGGCGGCGATGGGCTGATGCTCCAGACCATGCACGCTCATCTCAACAGCCGCATTCCGATCTACGGCATGAATCGCGGCTCGGTCGGCTTTCTGCTCAACGACTACCATGAGGACAATCTCAAGAACCGCCTCGAGGCAGCCCAGACCACCGTGATTCATCCGCTGCGCATGACCGCCTACGACAACCACGGCGTAAAGCACGAGGCGCTCGCCATCAACGAGGTCTCTTTGTTCCGGCAGATCTACCAAGCCGCAAAGCTCAGGATCACAGTCGACGACAAGGTGCGCATGGACGAACTGATCTGCGACGGTGTGCTGGTTTCCACGCCGGCGGGCAGCACCGCCTATAACCTTTCGGCTCACGGGCCGATCCTGCCGATCAACGCGCCGTTATTGGCACTGACCCCAATCAGCCCGTTTCGCCCCCGCCGCTGGCGCGGTGCGTTACTTCCCAATGATGCGAGAGTCGCCATCGACGTGCTCGAGCCCGATAAGCGTCCGGTGAGCGCCGTGGCTGACCACACAGAATTCCGCGACGTGGTGAAGGTCGAGGTGATGGAAGAAAGTGGTATCGACATCTTCATGATGTTCGATCCCGGCCACACCCTTGCCGAACGCGTGCTGGCCGAGCAATTCGGTTACTGATGACCGGTTCAGAGCGCCCGCGACTTGGATCGCGCGAGCGTGAAAACTTCATCGACCACCGCGTAGTCGCCATAGCCGAGCCGCGCGATCGGCTTCAGTCGGGTTACGTCGACCCTGCCATTGACGATGGCCTCGTCAGCAATATGGATGCCGATGACTTGACCAAGCACGATCGCATTCGTGCCAGGCTTTCCGTTCCTTCCCGGGAGATCGATGGTGCGCCAATAGCGGCATTCGAATGCAACCGGCGACTCCTTCACCCGCGGCGGAGCGACGAGCCGTGATGGGGCCGGTGTGAGACCCACAAGCTGCATTTCATCAACATCAGAAGCAACTGGAGCGGAGGTGCGGTTCATCGCCTCGCGGAGTTCATAGGTGGCAAGCGAGCAGACGAATTCCCCGGTCTCCTCTGCATTGCGCTGACTGTCCTTGCGGCCGCCGGAGCCGAACATCAGGAAATGCGGATCTTCCGAAACGGCGTTGAAGAAGCTGTAGGGCGCAAGATTGACGACGCCGTTCTTACCGAGGGTTGAGATCCAGCCGATCGGCCGCGGTGCCACCAGCGCCTTGAACGGATCGATGGCAAGACCGTGGGTGTTGGCGACCGCGTCATAGAACATGACAACCCACCCACTCCTGAAACTTAAGGACGCCAGCTCGCGACGATGTCGGACAGCTTAGGTCGTTCGCGTTCGTCGGGCTTCTCCTTGGCGGTGCCAATATAGACGAAACCGGCGACACGCTCGTTTTCAGCGAGGTTGAGCGCCTTTCGCACGCCCTCGCTATAGCCGTACCACTCAGTAATCCACTGTACCCCGTAGCCAAGTGCGGTGGCGGCGACAATGAGGTTCTGGCAAGCGGCGCCTGCTGAAAGGATCTGTTCCCATTCGGGTGCCGCAGGATTCTTCACCACACGCGAGATCACCGCGATGACGACTGGCGCGCGCATGAAGCGCTTGGCCTCATTCTCGAGCCGGAATTTGCCGGGATCGCTCTCTTCAGCGCGGCAAACCTCAGCCAGTACCTTTCCGAACGCTTCGCGTGCCTCGCCCCGAAAGAGAATGAAGCGCCAGGGCACGAGTTTCTTATGGTCAGGCACTCGCGAAGCGGCCCTTAAGATTAGCTCAAGCTCAGCCTCGCTAGGCCCGGGCTCGCCAAGGGCGTTGGCGGAGACCGAGCGGCGGGTCAGCAGGAGATCGAGCACGGGGTTCGACATGGCATCCGCTTAGAGTTGCAGAGCCGCGTTGCCTAACCTGAATTCGCGAGGCGAACAATGGCGGATTCCGGCCGTTGCCGAGGAGCGATTGGCCTCGCAAAGCTCCCCAAATCGGCCTTATTCACAAAGGAATTTCGCTTGGAGTTTGGCGCACCGGAAACGGGTATAACAGCTTGCGGCCGGCTGATCGGGACGAACGCTATGCGGGGGACACGCTGCGCGGGGCTTAGGCTCTTGCTGCTGGCCGCTGCTCCTCTCAGCACGGGAGCCGTCGCAGCCAAGGACGAGCCTCCCCAAACCACGACACTACCCACCGCTATCGTTGTGCTCGATGCTTCCAAGAGCATGAACGCGAAGCTCGGCGGCGCGAGTAAGATCACTTCGGTTCGCTCGGAGATTGGCAATGCCGTCGGCACATATGGAGACCGCCTCTCCTTCGGCCTGGTTGCGTTTGGCCATCGCAAAACGTCGAACTGCGCCGACAGCGAACTTTTGGCCAATCCTGGAGAACTCACTGCGGCAACGCAAGGAAAGCTGCTCGGCGGACTCAAGCCGAAAGGCCAAGCCCCGATCGCCGCGGCGCTGAGCGACGCCGCCAAGGCTGCGCCTCTTCAAGCCACGAGACTCGACATCGTGCTGATCGCCGACAGCGCCGATACCTGCAACGCCGACGTCTGCGCCACAGCGGCTAGCCTCAAGCAAAAGTCGCCGGCTCTGCGCATCCATGTGATCGGCCTCAGCGATAAGAAAGAAGAATTGAAGCCTTTGACCTGCATCGCCGGCACGACCGGGGGAACCTTCGTCACGGCGGCCAACGTGACCGAATTCAAGCAACGACTCGCCACGGTTCTCGATGCCGTCACGACTCCTCCGGTACTCCCTCCTCCGCCAACGCCTTCTGCTCAAGCCGTGGCGGGGAGCGAGGAGACCGCGGCGAAGGCGGTTTCGGGCGAGACGGTCGCACCGCGGCAAGCGGCAACGGACAAGCAGACACCTCAAGCTCCCCCGGCCCATGCAACTCCCGGCGAGACGGCTATTCAGAAATCCCCGTCGCCCGCGGGCCAGACCGCCCCATCAGGCAGCGGACCACAGGTGAAGCTCGTCCAATCGGTCCCGGTCGGGCCACCGCCCTTGACGCCGCAGGTACAACTTCCGGTCCCCGTGACTTTCAAAGCCCTGGTCACCGAGGTCGGGCCTAAATTGCAGACCGGTCTGACCTGGCGCGTTTATGCCTCGAAGACTTCGCCCGACGGCGCCTACAAGCTCGTCAGCACCCATCACGAGGCCAATCCAACCGCGGCGCTGCTGCCTGGCGAATATCTGGTCAATGCCGCCTACGGGCTTTCCAACCTTACCAAGAAGATCAAAGTCGAGAGTGGCCGGTCACTCGAGGAAACCTTTGTCCTCAATACCGGCGGCCTGAAGCTTGCCGCCGTGCTGCCGAATGGCGAGCCCCTGCCCGACGGCAGCGTCCGCTTCGACATTCTCTCGGACGAGGAGGATCAGTTCGGCAACCGCCGCACCATCCTCGGTAATGCCAAGCTCGGCGCGGTGATCAGGCTCAATGCCGGGGCCTACCACATTGAGAGCCTCTACGGCGACGCCAACGCCAAAGTGAGGTGCGATGTCACCGTCGAGCCCGGCAAGCTTACCGAGGCCACCATCAAGCAGACCGGCGCCAAGACCACGTTCAAGCTGGTGCAGACACTCGGTGGTGAGGCGCTGGCAGACACCAAATGGAAAATTCTCACCTCGGCAGGCGATGTGGTGAAGGAGAATGCCGGCGCGCTTCCGACCCACATCCTCGCGGCCGGCAGCTACGCCGTAATCGCGGAGCACGGTGACCTGAGCTACACGCGCAAATTCTCGATCGAGGGCGTCGAGGCGAAGCAGATCGAGGTGGTGATCGATGACGGCCCAACCTCGCCGGAGGACCTCAAGGCGCTCACCGATCCGCCCGAGCCTCCGCCGCCTTCCTCCGGTACGCCGGTTGCGGGCGATGGCGCGCCCTCCTCTGGAAGCCCTGCTCTCGGCTTTGACGGCTTCTCGGCAACGCAGCCCGCCGATCCGAACATGCCTCTGATCAATCCAGGTGCGCTGCTGCGCCCGGCACGTTGATCGCCGGCTCAAGCCGCTTTCTTCTTCGTTGCCTCGCGCAAGTCTGGCGGCACGCCTTCGTCGGTGAGCATGCGGATGGCCGGGTCGAGCTTTATTACTTGTTGCTCCTGCGAGCCGAGGCGGCGCACCGAAACGGTCTTCTCCTCGGCCTCGCGCTTGCCCACCACGAGCAGCACCGGCACCTTGGCCAGCGAATGCTCGCGCACCTTGTAGTTGATCTTCTCGTTGCGAAGATCGGCTTCTGCCCGCAAGCCCGCTTTGCGTAGAGCCTGAAGCACGTCGCCAGCATATTCGTCGGCGTCGGAAACAATGGTCGCAACCATAGTCTGCACGGGCGCAAGCCAAAGCGGCAGGTGCCCGGCGTAATGCTCGATCAGAATGCCGGTGAAGCGCTCGAGCGAGCCGAACATGGCGCGGTGAATCATCACCGGCACGGTCTTCTCGCCGTCAGGCGCGATATAGAAGGCGCCGAGGCGCATCGGCATGTTGAGATCGACCTGGATCGTGCCGCATTGCCAGTCGCGGCCGATGGCATCGCGCAACACATATTCGAGCTTGGGCCCGTAGAAGGCGCCCTCGCCAGGATTGAGGTCGTAGTTCAGCCCAGCAGCTTCGACTGCGCGCTTGAGTGCGGCTTCGGCCTTGTCCCACACCGCGTCTGAGCCGACACGCTTCTCAGGCCGGTCGGAGAACTTGATGCGCACGTCCTCGAAGCCGAAGTCGCGATAGATCGACAACATCTGCTCGTTGAGCCTGATGCATTCCTCGGTGATCTGGTCCTCGGTCGCGAAGATATGCGCGTCGTCCTGCGTGAAATGACGCACACGCAGCAGCCCGTGCAGTGCACCTGATGGCTCGTAGCGGTGCACCTTGCCGAACTCGGCGAGGCGGAGCGGCAAATCGCGATAGCTCTTGAGCCCATGCTTGAAGATCTGCACATGGCCGGGGCAGTTCATGGGTTTGCAGGCATAGATGCGCTCGTCGGGCGTCTCCGTGACGTACATATGATCGCCGAACTTCTCCCAATGTCCGGACTGCTCCCAGAGCGTGCGTTCCATCATGTCGGGCGAGTTCACCTCGACATAGCCCCACGCGTTCTGGCGCCGGCGCATATAGCCGATCAGCGCTGTAAAGAGTGCCCAACCCTTCGGATGCCAAAATACCGCGCCCGGCGCCTCCTCCTGGAAATGGAACAGGTCCATCTCCCGGCCCAGCCTGCGGTGGTCACGCTTTTCGGCCTCTTCGAGCTGGTGGAGGTAGGCATTGAGCTCGTCCTCGCTCGCCCAAGCCGTGCCGTAGATGCGCTGGAGCATGGGCTTCGATGAGTCGCCGCGCCAATAAGCGCCCGCGATCTTTAGCAGCTTGAATCCCTTGCCGACCTTCCCAGTCGAGGTCATGTGCGGCCCACGGCACAGATCGAGCCAATCGCCTTGCGAGTAGAGCTTGACCTCCTTGCCTTCAGGAATCGCATCGATCAGTTCGACCTTGAAGGACTCGCCCTTCTTCTTGAAGAGCTGCTTCGCCTTGTTGCGATCGACGACCTCGCAAGTGAATGGCCGATCGCGGGCGATGATCTCGCGCATCTTCGATTCGATCTTGGGCAAGTCTTCGGGGGTGAATGGCTCCTCGCGCGCGAAGTCGTAATAGAAGCCGTTCTCGATGACCGGACCGATGGTGACTTGCGTTCCCGGATAGAGCTCCTGCACTGCTTCAGCCATGACATGCGCAGCGTCATGGCGGATGAGCGCGAGCGACTCGGGATCTTCGCGTGTCAGGATGCGGATCTTGGCGTTGGCCTTAATCGGCTCGGCGAGGTCGCGCGTCTTGCCGTCAAGTTCTACCGCCACGGCCTTCTTGGCAAGCGACTTCGCGATCTGTTCGGCAACCTCGTGCCCCGTAACTCCGGATTTGAAGCTGCGGGCGGAACCATCAGGAAATGTCAGGGAGATGTCAGACATCAGTCTTGCTCCTCTCACTCCTGCGTACCAGCGCAGGTAAGAGATTTGTTGATTGTCGGGCGGGCCTTATTAGCCGGATTTCTGGACTAGGTCCAATTCTTGGTTTGCACCTCTAAGAAAAACGTTCCCAGACCGCTTGCCGGGAGACTCCCAACGCGCGGCCGATCATCTCCCAACTTACCCCGCGAGCCCGCAGGATTCCCACCTGCGTCGTAAGCACGCGCCGCACCGCCTCGACCGTCGCTTCTGAAGGGCCGAGGCTAGCAAGCAACGCCTTGTCTGATAGCGATTCCCAACCCGTAAAACCGCTTCCCGGCTTTCCCTCTAGGACGGCATTGCAGAGCGCGACACAAGCATCGCAAATATGTACGCCAGGTCCCGCGATCAGTTTGGCTACTTCTCTGTCGGACTTCCGACAGAACGAGCAGTAGAGACGTGAACGGGATTTCCGCGTAAACATCGCATCTTCAATCGAGACGCTCAGTTACCGCGATGTCAAGGTATACTTGACATGCGCCAGCGGCCGTAGCGCCAAGGCGCAAAGGGATGATGCACGCCGCGCAAGTCGGGCACGGGATCGAAGCCGTGGCTGCCCCAAGGATGGCAGCGGCAGAGTCGCGCAAGCGTGAGCCACCCGCCCTTCCATGCCCCATTCGTCTCGATCGCCTCGTGCGCATAATCCGAGCAAGACGGCAGGTGCCGGCAATTGACGCCGAGTAGGGGCGAGATCGTCCAGCGATAGAGCACGATGGGTCCGAGCAAGAGCGCTTTGGCAATGCGTGAAGCGAGAGGCTCACTGCCGTCCGCACTTCGCCGGGCGGTCTTAGACATGCTCTGTCGAACGCGAAGCTTCGTCAGCGCGCTTCGCCTCGATCTGCGCAATGGCATCCTCGACTGCGTCGAACACCAGGAGGGTTGAGGGATGGCGCGCTTTGTAGTCACGCACCGGCTCAAGCACTGCGAGGTCGCCCCATTTGCCATTTGGCGGCGGACCGCCCTGTTTCAGCATCTTGCGCATCGCTGCCCCGACCGCGCGCAACTCCGCCGCGCTTGAGCCGATGATCTCCCGGCCCATTACCGAGGCCGAGGACTGGCCAAGCAGGCAGGCCTTAACGCTCTGGCCATAATCGGTCACGATGTCGCCCTCCATGGCGAGGTCGATCGTGACCGTGCTACCGCAGAGCTTGGAATGGGCGGTGGCGGTGGCGTGTGGCCCCTCAAGCCTGGCTGTCCGCGGAATTGCAGCGGCAAGCTCAAGAATGCGCTGGCTGTAGATGTCTTCGGGCAGAGTCATGCTTACGTCTTGTTGGTCTTGGTCAACCGGCTCGCCTTGCAGGCCGAAATCACGCATTATATATGCAGCCGGGCACGGAGATGAGAGGGCCGGGATACGAATGCCTGTAACCAAATAGGCTGGCGTGCCATCTATTGTCGGCAACCCGCGTACCTCTCCCGCGTTGAACACTGCAAGGAAAGCCTCGTTAATGGACGCCACGGTTAAGAAGCTTAGAACGCGGCCGCAAGCCGAAGTGGGCCGCGGGGCTGGCACTGTGCGGCCCTCGCGCGAGGAGGCCGAGGAGGCCGTCCGCACCTTGATCGCCTATGCCGGTGACGATCCTGACCGCGAGGGTTTGCGCGAGACGCCGCGGCGCGTGACATCCGCCTATGACGAGTTCTTCGCCGGCTATCGCGAGGACCCGCTTGAGGTCTTGTCCCGTACCTTCGACGAGGTGGCGGGCTACGACGATATCGTGATGCTGCGCGACATCGAACTTCACTCGCATTGCGAGCATCACATGATCCCGTTCATCGGCAAGGCGCATGTCGCCTATTTTCCGACTGACCGGGTGGTGGGCATTTCCAAGCTCGCCCGCGTGGTCGAGGTGTTCGCGCGGCGGCTTCAGACGCAGGAGACCATGACCGCGCAAATCGCCGAGACCATCGACAAGGCGCTCAAGCCGAAGGGCGTGGCGGTGATGATCGAGGCGGTGCACCAGTGCATGTCGATCCGCGGCGTGAAGAAGCCCGATGTCGCGACCATCACCACGCAGTTCACCGGGATTTTCAAAGACGACCCGGCGCAGCAAGCACGCTTTATGATGCTTGCGACCGAGCGCGGACGCGGCTGAGCCCAAACTCCGCGAAGGACGTAGATCGCGGTGAGCAAAGCTGCCAGCACTCCTGCCCCCAAGAGCAAGGCCGACCTCGAGGAAGGAACAGCCTTTGCGCCGAGGTTCGGCCCCAACGGCCTCCTTCCCGTGGTGGTCACCTCTTCCGAAACCGGAGAGGTGCTGATGCTCGCCTATATGAACGAAGAGGCTCTCACCCGAACCATTGAAACAGGTGAAGCGCATTACTGGTCACGCTCGCGCGGTAGCCTGTGGCGCAAAGGCGAAACCAGCGGCAATAGCCAGCGCGTGGTCGAGTTGCGCATCGATTGCGACCAGGATGCGATCTGGCTCAAGGTCGAGATGGCAGGCGCCGAAGCCTGCTGCCATACGGGTCGCCGGACATGCTTCTATCGGAGTCTTCCCGTGGGCAGCGCAACACGTGGCAGTCTGTCGCTGCGTTTCGTCGATGCGGAGCGCCGGTTCGAGCCTGATGCGATCTATGGTCATGCTACTGCCGCAAAGAGAACCTTAAAGAGTTCAGAGTAGTTTATTCGGCGGCTAGATCGCTGCACTCGGCCAAGCCGGTTTCAAGCCCCCAAGCATGGCCGTACGGCGGCCAGGAATAGCCAGACCCTCCAATGGGGCTTGCAACCATGGGCATCATGGGAAAACCGACGATTGGCATCGCACTTGGCGGCGGCGCGGCCCGGGGCTGGGCTCATATCGGCGTGTTGAAGACCCTGGTCGCTGCCGGCCTTGAACCAGACATCGTGGCGGGAACCTCGATCGGCGCGGTTGCTGGTGCCTGCTACGTCACGGGCAGGCTGTCCTCGCTCGAGGACTTCGCTTGCGCGCTTACCCGCCGCCGCATCTTTGGTTTCCTCGACATTAATTTCGCGGGTTCCGGCCTCATCACCGGCCAGCGCCTAAATGCGCGGCTCGAGCAGCACCTGCGCGAGTTCTCAATCGAGCAATTGGAAAAGAAGTTCATCGCCGTGGCCACAGAGCTCGGCACCGGTCACGAGGTGTGGCTCAACAAGGGCAACCTGGTAAATGCGTTGCAGGCCTCGTTCGCTCTGCCAGGTATCTTTCGTCCCGTTCAGATCAATGGGCGCTGGTTGATGGATGGGGCATTGGTCAACCCGATCCCGGTCTCGGTGTGCCGCGCGCTTGGCGCCCGCTTAGTCATCGCCGTAAATCTCAGCAACGATATTTTCTCTAGGGGCGGCGTGATCCACGATTACGAAGCTTTCGTGGTACCGCTTGCCGTGGCCGAGAGCGCGGAGAGTGTGGAGCTGGTCGGTAGCAATGGACGCGCGGCGGTCCACCTTTTGCACCGCCAAATTTTCGGCAGAAGGAACGGCGCGCCGGGCATCTCGGCGGTGATGATGGACGCCATCAATATCACCCAGGATCGCATCGCGCGCTCGCGGCTTGCTGGTGATCCGCCAGACATCACGATCGGCCCCAAGCTTGGCGATATCGGCCTGTTCGATTTCCATCGCGCATGCGAGGCGATCGAACTCGGCGCGCGAGCCGCCGAGAAGCAGGTCGATGAGATCAAAATCGCGGTGCGAGCTCTAGGCGCCTGAGGTCCGCTCAGCCGGTGGCGATGTAGTCGCGCATCGCCGCAGCCTCCATCTCGGCTTCGGCGATCCGCATCTTCACCACGTCGCCGATCGACACGAGACCGACCAGACGGCCCCTTTCCACCACGGGCATGTGGCGGAACCGATGCGCCGTCATCTCCGACATCAGTTTTTCAATCGTGTCGGATTCGCGGCAGCTGACCACGGATTTGGTCATGCAGCTCGCGACCGGCTCCTTGAGGACTTGAGGTCCAGCCCGCGCGATCTCGCGCACGATATCGCGCTCCGACACGATGCCGGTGACCTTGCCGTCTATGCCGGTCACCACGATACAACCGATCCGCCGGGTACCGAGCAGCTTGGCAATGTCGAGCAACGTCGTGTCGGGGCTGGTGGTGAAGACCTCCCTGCCCTTCAGCTTGAGAATTGCAGCGACGTTCATTCGTGTTTCCTCCAGCCCGGGAACTTCTGTCCCATGACTGCGACATTCTGTCTCGGACCGGCGGAGCGCGCAAGGGGCCGAGAATTTCGCCAAAATTCAACGCTTAGGGGAGGGGCTGGGTTTCCTGCGCGGGCGCCCGGCCTTTGTCGAACAGCCCGAAAAGGAGGAGTCCGCAAAGGAAACCGCCGATATGCGCCTCCCAGGCGATCCCACCTTCCTGGCCTGCGATCCTCACCGCGCTGATGCCGAAATAGTCATTGATCGCCACCCAGAAGCCAAGAAACGCGATGATCCGCCGGTCGCTCAAGGTCTGGCCGAGAGTCATTAGCGGAGCGCTGAGGAAATCCACCG
>JBKOUI010000284.1:0-5415 GCA_046723315.1 Pseudomonadota bacterium
GCGCACGCCATCAAACGGCGAGAGAATTTTCGGCGTTCTCCGCAGCCCGATTAGCCAATAGCCGCCATCAGGCGCAGGCCCGAGCACGGCATCCGCGCGCCCAAGCAGCCTGAAAGCTTGCGCGATATGCGATGAGCTGATGGCTGGGATGTCGCTGCCGACGATGGTCGCGGGCCCCGGCGGAAGGCGCTCGAACAGGCGCTGCATGCGCTTTCCCAAATCGCCGTTGCCTTGCTTAAGACGTGGCACTCTCGGCCAAAAGCGTTGGGCGACATCCTGGTCGGGTGTCACGGCAAGTAGAGTTTGCCATCGCGGATCCGAAGCAAGCCGCAAGAGGGTATGGGAGAGGCAGGCGCGATAGAAGCGGATCGCGCGCGTCCCGCCGATCTCGCGGCCGAGCCGTCGCTTGGCGAGACCCAGAACCGGGCTCTTGGCCATGATGACGAGACGTGGAGCAAAAGCTGCGCGCTTGCGCCGCCGCGGCTTAGCCATAGAGGCGCGCGAGCACCCGTGGCGGCACACGAAGATAATAAAGCAGCATGCAGCCGAGATTGCGCAGGGCGCGCGCGATATAGCCCTCGCGACGATAACGCTCGCTGCTGGTGACGGCGCGCGATTGCAGCATCACGAGCTCGCGCCGCTTGAGCCGCCGCACGAGGTCGACATCCTCCATGAGTGGTAGCGGCCGGAAGCCACCGAGCCGGTTATAGAGATGGCGCGAGATGAGCAGGCCCTGATCGCCGTAAGGAAGCGCGAGCACCGAGCAGCGGAGCGCCACCATCGTCTCGACCAGCCTCGGCATGAGGCCGTCGTCGTCGAGTGCGAACCGGAAGAAGGCCGCAGCCTGTTTGCGCCGCCCGCTTTCGACTCTGTCGATGAAGCTTTCGGCCTCTTCGGCCCATCCGGGGTCGAGCGCCGTGTCGGCATGAAGGAACAGGAGCCAATCGCCCTTGGCCTGCTGGGCCCCGGCATAAAGCTGCGTGCCCCGCCCGCGCGGGGCCTCGATCAGCTGCGTGCCAGCCGCCTCGGCGATCAGGCAAGTCTCGTCGGTCGAGCCGCCGTCGACCAGGATCGCCTCTTGAACGATTCCCTTCACGACGGCTGGCACGAGGGCCGCCAGCGTCGGCCCTAATGTGCGCTCTGCGTTGAGGGTGGGGATAATCACGGAAATCATCGCGCGGACTATAGCGTTTGGCCTTCATCCGGCAATTGCGACATTGCGCTTAACGGCCGATGTTCTTGATTTGTTCACGGCGCGCGTCTATATTAGACGGCATGTCTGTTTCGTTGAGAAAAGCGGGCAAATCCGAGAGTTTTCCGCTCGAATCGGGAGGCGTTGCTGCTGGTCGCCGCCACGGCAGGGGCGCCCAGACCAATCGCTCCGGTCGCTACGAGCCAATCGCCTACGAGCCTTCAGACGACGGCTGGGAGTCGCTCGCCGAGTTGGAGGCGCTCACCACCGAGGTGCAGGAGGTTCCTGCGCGCCGCATTCTCGCGCGAAACGACTCGCCGGATATCGGTTTCGACCGCTCGATCAATCCTTATCGAGGCTGCGAGCATGGCTGCATCTACTGCTTTGCGCGGCCCACGCATGCCTTCCTTGGACTTTCGCCTGGGCTCGACTTCGAGACCAAGCTGTTCGCCAAAACCAATGCCGCGCAGGCTCTCGAGCGCGAGCTCGCCGAGCCTGGTTACGAGGTGAGCACCATTGCCATCGGCACCAATACCGACCCTTACCAGCCGATCGAGCGGCGCTACCGCATCATGCGCCGCATCCTCGAAGTGTTGAGCGCGACGAATCACCCGGTCGGGATTGTCACCAAGTCTGCGCTCGTGCTGCGCGATCTCGACATCCTCACCTCGATGGCAAAGCGCGGGCTCGTCAAGGTGGCGGTGTCCGTCACCACGCTAGATCGCAAGCTCGCACGCGCCATGGAGCCGCGCGCCAGCACGCCCGACAAGCGCATCGAAACGCTTGAGCGTCTGGTTGATGCCGGCGTGCCGGCATCGGTCATGGTCGCGCCGATCATTCCGGGACTGACCGACATGGAGATGGAGCGCATCCTAGAGCGCGCTTCCTCCATGGGAATCAAGAATGCCGGTTATGTTCTGCTCAGGCTGCCGCTCGAGATCGGTGATCTCTTCACCGAGTGGCTGCAAGCGAACTGTCCGGATCGCGCCAAGCGGGTTTTGTCACTGATGCGCTCGACGCGCGGCGGCAAGCTCTACGACGCGAAATGGGGCGAGCGGATGGTGGGCGACGGCCCCTACGCCTGGATGATCGGCCGTCGATTCGAGATGGCGGCAGAGCGGCTCGGGATGAACGAGTCCTCGGTCGAGCTTCGCACCGACCTCTTCACGCCGCCCTCGCGCCCTGGCCAACAGCTAAAGCTTCTCTAGTTTTTCCACAGAAGTCCGGCTGCTCATGGCAAGCAGGTTGCAAATGCCGCTTCGTTTGCGCGAGAGTCCCAGGCCATGGGACTTTCTGCCGAATCCTTGCCGGTCGTCGAGCTTCGTCCGAGCTTCGATGTCGAAGCGGAGCTCATGGACAAATATCAAGGCCCGGTTGCAGGCGTCGATGAAGCAGGCCGCGGACCTTGGGCAGGTCCGGTCGTGGCGGCCTGCGCCATTCTCGATCCGAATCGCATCCCGGAAGGACTCAACGACTCCAAGCAGCTCACTCCGAACGAACGCGAGGAGCGCTATGCTGAGATCATTGCCACGGCGAAAGTCGGATGGGCGATCGGCACGGTTAGGCGCATCGACCGCATGAACATCCTGCAGGCGGATCTCTGGGCCATGCGCGCCGCCTACCGCGCCATGCAGTTCAAGGCCGTCGCCGCGCTGATCGACGGCAATATCAAGCCGCGTCGCTTCCCCTGCCCTGCGCGCGCCGTGGTCGATGCCGACTGCCTGTCGCTCTCGGTCGCCGCAGCATCGATCGTGGCCAAGGTCACGCGCGACCGCCTGATGGTGAAGCTGTCGCGCCGCTATCGCCGCTATGGCTGGGAACGCAATAAAGGTTACGGCACGCGGGAGCATGCCGCGGCAATCCAGAAGCACGGTGTCTGCACGCACCACCGCCGCTCTTTCTCGCCCATCGAGCGGGCGCTGAGGCTGCTCGAGACCGGCGAGGAGCTGACGGTGACAGAAGTGACAGAGGTCACCACTCTCTAGGCAGGAAGCCAGGCGACGATGCGGCGCGCGATATCCTCGGCGCCAGGCTCCAGCACCAACATATGGCCGTGGCCTGGGAGCTCCCAGAACGTAGCGCCGCGATAGGCTGAAGCCGTCGCACGCGCGGTAGCAGGCGAGACCAGTTTGTCGTCGGCACCCTCCACGCACAGCACCGGACAGTTGATCGCGGCGGTATCGACCTTCGTCGCGCCGGCCTTGTCGAACATCCAGAAGAACAGTTCGAAAAATGCCTTTCCCGATTCAGGCCCGAATTTGTCGAACACGGCATGCTGTTCCGCCTCCGGAACGCAATTCAGGCTTAAGACGCGAGCTAGATCGAAGTCGGGATTGATCACGCTCTTCCAGAAGGGCCCGAGACTTATCAGATCCTGCGCCAACTGCTTCTCGCTGTCGGTCTGGGGCAGAATGCCGGCATGCGGCGCAGGACTGACCAAAACGAGCGCGCTGGCCAGTCCCTTGGCGGCGAGCTGCTGCGCAAGAACAGCGCCCATCGAATGGCCGAGCAGGACCGGCTGTGGTCCGACAGTCTCGAGAAAGGCTTCGAGTTCGCTGAGGTAGTCGGCCATCCCGACACCGATGAGAGCGGTGCCTTTCTTGTCAGCGTCGAGCCCGTGACCGACTAGGTCCGGCGCGTGGCAAGTCCAGTCGAGCTCCTCGAACACCGCCTTGAACTGATCGAAAACCCAGCCGCCTTCGTTGGCGCCATGGATCATCACGATGGTCTTGGCCATGGCGTCTGCCCCTTCCCCCTCCCCACCCGCGGAAGCCGAGCTGCGCATCAGCGGCGCCAGGCCAAAACCAAGCGCCGCCTGAAGAAAATTCCGGCGCAAGAGCAGCATGACGCAACTCCCTCAGGCCTCGCGCGCCGTTGTGGCATGGCAAGCCCGCCAAGCCAACCGCGGCTGGTTAAGGTCGCCTTTACCCGGGAGCGGCAGCATTGCGTCCCTCGTGGCGTTGCGTAAGTAGCGAGTGGTGTGATGGGCGTGGGGGGAAAGCGGAGCGACAAGCTCCCGCTCGACAAGATTATCGTCGGCGATTGCATCGAGGTGCTCGGCGGTGTGCCGAAAGCATCGATCGATCTCGTCTTCGCCGACCCGCCGTACAATCTCCAGCTCAACAACCAACTTTATAGACCTGACAACAGCCGCGTCGACGGCGTCGATGACGACTGGGACAAGTTTGGCAGCTTCGCGGCCTATGACGAATTCACCCGCGCCTGGCTCCAAGCCTGTCGCCGTGTGCTGAAGCCCGCCGGCAGTCTGTGGGTGATCGGCAGCTATCACAACATCTTCCGCGTCGGCGCCGCGTTGCAGGACTTGGGTTTCTGGGTGCTGAACGACGTGATCTGGCGCAAGTCGAACCCGATGCCGAATTTCCGCGGCCGCCGCTTCACCAACGCGCATGAGACGCTGGTGTGGGCCTCGATGGGGCCAAAGGCGCGCTACACCTTCAACTACGATTCGATGAAGGCGCTGAACGACGATCTTCAGATGCGCTCCGACTGGCTGTTTCCGATCTGCTCCGGCGCCGAGCGGCTAAAGCAGGATTGCGGCCGCAAGACCCATCCCACGCAAAAGCCCGAGGCTCTGCTCCACCGCATCATGCTCGCTTCGAGCGATGCCGGCGACGTGGTGCTCGATCCATTCCTCGGCTCTGGTACGACCGCGGTGGTCGCCAAGCGGCTCGGACGATCTTTCATCGGCATCGAGCAGGACAAATCTTATGCAGAAGCTGCCAAGACGCGGCTTGCAGCGCTGGCGCCTCTCGACAGAGACTCGCTTCAAGTGGCCAAGGGCAAGCGCGCGGAAATGCGCGTTCCTTTTGGCGCGCTGGTCGAGCTTGGGCTGATTTCTCCCGGCACAGTGCTTTACGACGCAGCGGCGCGGCACGAGGCACGCGTGCGTGCCGATGGCTCGATCGCGTCAGCCGGTGCGCAAGGCTCCATCCACAAGATCGGCGCCCACGTGCAAGGCGCTATGGCCTGCAATGGCTGGACCTTCTGGCACTACGAGGCCGAAGGCCGGCTCAGGCCGATCGACGCGTTGCGCGAGGCGGCCCGCCGCCAGCTCGAGCCGCAAGCCTAGCCACGTCTAGCCGCGGCAGCTTTCTGTCCTGGACCCTGCGTCAAGACGTCCAAATGCTCGATCATGCGAATTGCCGTTTCCCCTTTCAGAGATAGAAGCTGCTTGGTAAAGGGCGCCATCAAGGAGGAACGCC